>NC_014306.1:1200039-1500049 GCF_000196615.1 Erwinia billingiae Eb661 | reverse complement strand
GCTCTTACCGTAAACCAGCGGCTCACCGCTTTCGAGGCTCTGATTACCTTCCACCAGATGGCTCTCGATCATCACGCCAATAATCGCCTTGTCTCCGCCCGCAATCTGCTGCGACACGTCATCCGACACCACCAGCTGCTTCTGGAACTGCTTACTGCTGTTGGCATGGCTGAAGTCAATCATCACCTGCGGATCCAGACCGGCCTTCTCCAGACCGGTTTTAACGGCGCTGACATGGTGGGCGCTGTAGTTCGGCTCTTTGCCGCCGCGCAGGATGATATGGCAGTCGCCGTTGCCGCTGGTTTCAACAATGGCCGAGTGACCGTATTTGGTGACTGACAGGAAGCAATGCGGCGCGCTGGCGGCATTAATAGCATCGATAGCCACTTTAATCGTCCCGTCGGTGCCGTTCTTGAAGCCAACCGGGCAGGAAAGGCCCGAAGAGAGTTCACGGTGAACCTGCGATTCGGTGGTGCGCGCGCCAATTGCTCCCCAGCTCATCAGGTCAGCCATATATTGTGGCGTGATCATATCGAGGAACTCACCGGCGGCAGGCAGGCCGGAATCATTGATGTCCAGCAGCAGCTTGCGGGCAATGCGCAGGCCGTCATTGATCTGGTAGCTGTTGTCCATATGCGGATCGTTAATCAGCCCTTTCCAGCCAACGGTAGTCCGCGGTTTTTCAAAATACACGCGCATCACCACTTCCAAAGAGTCACTTAACTCTTCACGCAGCGTCAGTAATCGCGCGGCATATTCTTTTGCGGCCTGGGTGTCATGAATGGAGCAAGGTCCAATCACCACCAATAAACGATCGTCGGTCTTTTTAAGAATATTATGAATAGCCTGGCGGGAGTCAGAAACGGTTTTCGCCGCCATGTCCGTGGCAGGATACTTTTCAAGCAGGGCTACAGGGGGAAGAAGTTCTTTTATCTCTTTGATTCTTAAGTCATCATTCTGATAATTCATAATATTTCCAGTATTTTAAAGGCCGTTCTGCACATCAGGCGCATCACGTCCAATTTATCGCGTGCTTACAGTGCTGTAAATCCGCTTTGGTCAACTTCTTGCCATTTAAAGTTGCTGTTTCCGGTTCCTGAACTACACTTTTACTTGTTAATACCTAAAAAAAACGCATAAAGATCACTAACTTTAGAGGAGTTGATCTTGTGCTGATTGTATTCCGAACTCTTCGAATTATTTATTCAAACCGCATTTTAACGGGTTTGGTTCGGCAATATTCACACCTTAACGGAGCATAATGATGAATAAGTTTGCAATCGTATTCCTGACCGCAGCAATGACCCTTGGCAGCGGTGCGGCAATGGCTGAATCTGGCAACAACGGTACGTCTAACCAGGCAGCAGATGCCGGTGCAGCGGCCGGTGGTGCAGCCCAGAAAATCGCCCCTAATGGCGTGGATAACAGCAAAATCAACAATACCGGTGATGCCACCAGTGGGACGACCCATAAAACCATGAAGCATCACAAAAAAATGAGCGCTGAGCAGATCCACAAAAACAGCGAGTGTAAAGACGGTAAATGTCCGAACATCAACAAAAAAGTCGGACCTGACGCGAATACTAAAACGGATGGCACTACCCAGTAAGTCGCCTGATAACCGTTTTGACGCGTGATTAAAAGGAGAGCTCAGGCTCTCCTTTTTCGTGTCTGTTTGCTTACCTGAACCTTTACGCTATTCTTGAAAGCCCTGATTTCCCCCGGATAAATTCATGGTTACGCTGCTGCTGATTGACGACCACCCGCTGGTGCATGTTGCGCTTGAAGCGGCGCTGGCGCGCGCGCCTTTTCCCTTTACCCTGTTGGCAGCCGAAGATGAAAACCGTGCCCATGCGCTGCTGGCCGCACAGCCGGTGGATATCGTGGTGCTGGATATCGGGCTGCCGGACAGTGATGGCCTGCAGTTGCTGAAATTTATCCGCCGCCACTTCCCTGCTCTGCCGGTGATCATCTATTCCGCGCAGGAGGAACGTCTCTATCAACGGCTGGCCGAAGCCGCCGGTGCAGCGGGCTATGTTGCGAAACGTCAGCCGATGCCACAGCTGCTCTCTGCCATTCTGGCGGTACTCGGCGGCCAGCAGGCGTTCCCTGTCAGCAGCGAGAGTGAAACCACCACGCATATGCTGACCAGCAAAGAGCAGCAGATTTTAGCGCTGCTGGCGCGCGGGCTGTCTAATTTACAGATTGCTGAACAGCTCAATATCAGCAATAAAACCGTCAGCACCCATAAAAAGAACATCATGGATAAAACCGGAGCCAGCTCGGTGGTTGAACTGGCCGGATTCTGGAAGGCTCAGCAGTGACGCGTCGCCTGTTGCTGGCTGTTATGCTGTTGCTGTGCCTGCCGGTTGCCGCCGCGTTGCGGCCGATCAGCAGCGTGTTGATGCCGCAGGAGATGATGCCGCTGGATCAGTCGTCGAAGTGGCAGGATAAGCCATTACGCGTGGGCATCCTGCGCGATAACAGCACGCCGTGGAATATGGTGGTTGGCCAGGATCTCTATGGCATCAATGCTGACTATCTGGTGGCACTGACGCAAACCACCGGCCTGAAGTTTCAGGTTGCGGATTACCCGGACTGGCAGGCCTTGCAGCAGGCTCTGCTACACGGCAAGCTGGATATCGCTTTTGGCGTACCTCAGCAAACGCTGGAAAAGGGAATGAGCGCCACCCAGCCCTGGTTTACCAGCCCCCTGCGCATTTACCGCAGCCGCGAAAATCTGCGGCCGGTGATGTTCAACTCTACCGATGCCCTAATCACCATCAGCAAATCGGCCCTCGCGCTGATCGATCCGGCATTTGCCCGCCAGCATCACTGGCAGGTGGTGGATAACGATCTGCAGGCGCTGTATGCCTTGCTGAATAATAAAAGTGATTATGTGGTCGCCGATGAGACCAGCGCCGGGTTTTTGCTCAATCAGCTGCAACAGGGGCAAATTTATCAACTGGCCTCGCCACTCGATCCGGGTGAACTGCGTCTGCAGGCCATTACCACCCAGCCGGCGTTAACCGAACGGCTGGACATGGCTATCCGTCAGCTCCCGATGGAGGTGATTAACGGCATTCAGGGCCGCTGGAGCAGCCAGTTACCGCGTTATCAGGACACCAATACTGCCCACTTAACCCCGATGGAGCGCAGCTGGATCACGCAACATCCGGTTGTGACCTATGCGGCGATCGGCGATGACTATCCCTGGAGTTACCGGGCGGCCAACGGTCAACCGAGTGGCTACAGCGTCGAGCTGCTGAATATTATCGGTCAGAACACCGGGCTGCGTTTTCAGCCCTGGTGGGTGAGCAATGCGCAACAGGCGCAGGCGCTGGTCGATCAGGGACGGGCGATGATTCAGTTGACGCTGCCCCTGACCGGCGACGATGCGATGCGCAGCAATACGCTGCCAATCTGGCGTGCGCTTTGGGGCGTCTACGTTGGGCAGATGTCGCGCCCGGCGACCGGCTGGCAGCAGCTTCAGGGCCTGAAAGTCGGCATCCGTCGCGGTGATATCGCGCGCGGGCTGATACCCGCAGGCATCACTGTCGTGCCGTTTGAGGACAGCAAAACGCTGTATGACGCGCTGGCTAATGGACAGATCGATGCGCTGGTAGACAATGTCATTTCGGCCCGCTGGCTGATTCAGTCCCGCTATAGCGACGCATTACGCCTGGCCTTTGCCGCCAGCGACACCGCCTGGCCCATCACATTGGGCGTCAGCCCGGCGTTCCCGCTGTTAAGAACCCTGCTCAACACCAGCCTGCAGCAAATCCCCGCCGATACGCAGCAACGGATGAGAGAGACCTGGAGCAACAACAGCTCGGTGCTTTCAGAAGGCGCTGAAAACAGCATGCGGCCGATCTCGTTATTTGTGCTGATCGCCGCGTTATTTGCCATTGTCTTTTTACTGGTGCTGTTGATTCGACGTTATCTGGAACAGCGCCGCGAACGGCTGCAGCGCCGCCAGCTGGAGCTGGAGCGCGAAGAGGCCGAGCGGGCCAATCAGATGAAAAGCCAGTTTCTGGCCACCGTCAGCCACGAGCTGCGCACGCCGATGCAGGCGATTCTGGGCCTGCTGGAAGTGGAAGTGTCCCGCACGCCTGCCAGCAAAAACCTCAACGTGATCCACAGCAGCGCCTCCACGCTGCTGACCTTGCTAAACGATCTGCAGGATCACGCCAAGCTGGAGAGCAACAGTTTTACTCTGGTGCCGCAGCCGCTCGATCCGGCCAAATGGCTCAGCCGACTGGCAGATTTTTATCACCCGTTGATGCGAAATAACGGGCCGCTGTTCCGCGTCGAAACCCTCCCGCCGTTACCTGCGCTGATCATGATTGATGGGCAACGGCTGCAGCAGATTGCTAATAACCTGATCAGCAATGCGATCAAATTTACCCGCCAGGGTGAGATTCGCGTCACCCTGGCGACGGAAAACGATCGCCTGCGTTTACAGGTGATCGACAGCGGCAGCGGCATTCCGCCAGAGGAGCAGATCAGGCTCTTCGAGCCCTGGTATCAGACGCCATCGGGCCGCCAGCTTTCCGTGCAGGGTAGCGGTCTTGGCCTGTCGATTTGCAAAGAGATCGTCGCCAGGATGGGCGGAGAGATCCTGCTGGCATCCACGCCGCATCAAGGGACCACGCTGACGGTGTTTCTGCCTTTGCAGATCGTCACCAGCGATGCTGCCATGAATGAACCGGCACCCGTGCGCTCGCCGGGTGGAACGCCAAACGTGCAGCGCGTTGCGGTGGTCGACGATCATCCCACCAATCTGCTGGTGATGCAGCAGCAGCTGGCCTGGTTTGGCATTGAAGCCGACTGCTATCCTGATGGCCGGGCTTTTCTCGCCGCGGGCGGCGTGTATGACCTGCTGTTTATTGACTACAGCATGCCGCATCCGGATGGCGTGACGCTGGCGAAAATCATCCGTCGTGGTGAGCGTCACACCGCCCGACGCTGCCGCATTGTGATGTGTTCGGCCGATGCCGATATCCTGGCCAGCCCACAGGTGGCGGCGCTGACCGATAAGGTGTTGCTGAAACCTGTAACCCTGAACGAAATTGAGCCGCTGCTGACCGCGGGCACCGAGGTCGTTTTTGCCGATCTGCACCAGCGACTGTGGGATCTGGCCGGTCATGACCACGCCTTTTTCAGCAAATTGCAGAAAACGCTGCAGCAGACCCTACGAGAAGACAGCACCAGGCTGGTCACCGCGCTGAAGGAACAAGATTGGGAAAAGGCCGAAAAAGCCGCCCATCGTCTGAAGGGAAGCTGGCAAATGCTAGGCTATGCCGAGGGTGAAAATCGCTGCCAGCACATTATCGGGCAGTGCCGGGCACAGCAACAGCCTGCTACCGAACTGAATTTATTGATATCATTAACAGAAAGTTTACTCACTGAACTGGAATCTTATGGCGCACACCCATTCTGAAGGCACGGGAAACCGTACCCGCCTGCTGGCAGCCTTTCTCGTTACCGCCGTCTTTATGGTGGCTGAAGTGGCCGGCGGCATACTCTCTGGCTCGCTGGCGCTGTTGGCGGATGCCGGGCATATGCTTACCGATGCGGCCGCTCTGCTGATGGCCCTGCTCGCGGTACAGTTTGCCCAACGCAAACCCAATGCTCGCCACACCTTTGGCCTGCTTCGTCTGACCACCCTGGCGGCTTTCGTCAACGCCATCGCGTTAGTGGTGATCACCGCGTTGATTGTCTGGGAAGCGATCGTTCGTTTCCGTCATCCGGAACCTGTGGCGGGCGGTTTTATGCTGACCGTTGCCGTGGCGGGACTGCTGGCGAATCTGCTCTCTTTCTGGCTGTTGCATCGTGGCAGTGAGGAAATGAACCTCAACGTGCGCGCCGCGGCGCTGCATGTGTTGGGGGATTTGCTGGGTTCCGTCGGCGCCATCGCCGCAGCATTAATCATCATTTATACCGGCTGGACGCCGATTGACCCGATCCTGTCGATTCTGGTTTCGGTGCTGGTGTTACGCAGTGCCTGGGCGCTGATGAAAGAGAGTATTCACGAGTTGCTGGAAGGCGCGCCTCCTTCACTGGATGTCGACAAATTGAAGCGGGCGCTGACGCAAGGCATCCCGGAGATCCGCAATGTGCATCATATTCATTTGTGGCAGGTAGGTGAGAAGCCGGTGATGACGCTGCACGTTCACGTCATTCCGCCTTATGACCACGATGCGTTACTGCACCGCATCCACGACTGGCTGCATGACCATTATCAGATTGAACATGCGACGGTGCAGATGGAATATCAGAGTTGTGATGATGGTGACTGTGAACTGAGTTGGGGAAATGGTGGGCATGAGCATGCCCACCATCATCACTAAGACGAAAGCGCGCGTGAACCCTGTTCGCGGGCGCTTTTAATCCACAGCCAGCAACCGTTCAGGGCAATCAGCGTCAGGATGGCATATTCCAGCGACATGGCGTAGACGCCCTGGCGCGCGAAGATCATCACGCTAATCACGTTAATAATCACCCACAGCAGCCAGTTCTCGACGTATTTCCGCGTCATCAGGATCATCGCCACAATCGACAACACCATCAGGCAGGAGTCCCAGAACGGGAACGCATCGGGCTGCAATTCCGGCATGGCGACCGACAGGCCCACGCCCTGCATTACCGTCACCGCAATTTTCGTCAGCCAGGCAAAGACCGGGTTGATGTACAGCGTCATCAGGCCAATCGCTACCACGCACACCAGCAGCCAGCCAATGGCTTTCGGCAAGGTCATCCAGCGGATTTGCAGCGCCTGCTGGTTATCCGTGGTTTGCCTGCTCCATGCATACCAGCCGTAGATGTTGGCGACAAAGAAGAACAGCTGCAACAGCAGGCTGGCGTAGAGTTGGATCTGGAAGAAAATGACCGCAAACAGCGTGACGTTAATCAGGCCAAAGGCGTAGTTACTGATTTTCTCAAGACTGGCGAGCCAGATACAAAGCAGGCCCGCCACGGTACCAATGGCTTCAATCCACGAAAGATCGTAACCACCGGTCCCAAGGGGGATGTGAACCAGAATATTATGCGTGCTAAAAAAATCCATATTGGCACCTGTGTCCTCAGCAGAAAAGCAACGATTAGCCTTTTAAACTTGCTGCAAAGGTTAGCATACGGTTCAACGAGATCAACGCGCCTTCACGTAGCGCCGCATCGACATGAATTTCATGCTGGCTGCCGCCATGTTCCAGGCCATCGGCAATCGCCTTCAGGCCATTCATCGCCATCCACGGACAGTGTGCACAGGTGCGGCAGGTTGCGCCCTCGCCCGCTGTTGGCGCTTCCAGCAGTTCTTTGTCCGGGCAAGCCTGCTGCATTTTATAAAAGATGCCGCGATCGGTCGCCACAATCATCTGTGGGTTAGGCAGGGTTTTGGCTGCCTGGATCAGCTGGCTGGTCGAGCCGACCGCATCCGCCAGATCCACAATCGCCTGCGGAGATTCCGGGTGAACCAGCACCGCCGCGTCCGGATAAAGTGCCTTCATGCGTTGCAACGCCTGAGTTTTGAACTCGTCATGGACAATACATGCGCCCTGCCAGCACAGGATATCGGCCCCGGTTTGGCGGGTAACGTACTGGCCAAGGTGACGATCCGGTGCCCAGATGATTTTCTCACCCAGGCTATCAAGATGTTCAATCAGTTCTACGGCAATGCTTGAGGTGACCACCCAGTCAGCGCGAGCCTTGACTGCTGCGGAGGTGTTGGCATACACCACCACGGTGCGGTCGGGATGCTGGTCGCAGAAGCGGTTGAATTCGTCGATCGGGCAGCCGAGATCGAGGGAACATTCCGCCTGAAGGGTTGGCATCAGGATGGTTTTTTCCGGGCTGAGGATTTTGGCCGTCTCGCCCATAAACCGTACGCCAGCCACCAGCAAGGTGCTGGCGGAGTGCTGGCTGCCAAAGCGGGCCATTTCCAGCGAATCGGCGACGCAACCGCCGGTCTCTTCTGCCAGCGCCTGAATTTCCGGATCGGTATAGTAATGGGCAACCATCACTGCATTGCGCTCTTTAAGTAACCGTTTGATTTTCTCCCGGTAAATCTGCTTTTCATCCTGGGTAAGGCGGGCAGGTTTCGGCGGGAAGGGATACACAGCGGTTTCAGGATCGAACATCAGGCTCATATCGCGGCTCTCGTTTCTTTAACTTAACCAAATTAGCGGAAATTGGCCTTTCCGCGCCGACCTGCGGTCGGTTTGTTTTATATGCTAAACACGATAGCCGAAATAGTCGCCGGTGTCGCTCAGTTTTTCGCTGAGATCTCAGGATGTGAGCCCGATCACTTCAGGGTGAATTCTGCCTCGCCCTGCTTCGCCGTTTCAATCTTCAGCAGGAAGGCTTTCACCTCCAGACCGCCGGCAAATCCGGTCAGTTTGCCATTCGATCCAATCACCCGATGACAGGGAGCAATAATCGAGATTGGATTTTTACCGTTGGCCGCGCCGACCGCTCTGACCGCCTTCGGGTTGCCAATGTCGCGGGCGATATCGGCATAGCTGCGCGTTTCCCCAAACGGAATGGCCACCAGCGCCTGCCAGACTTTTTTCTGAAATTCGGTACCGACAAAATCCAGCGTCATGGTGAAGGTGGTGCGCGTCCCGGCAAAATACTCATTCAGCTGACGCTCGGTTTCCACCAGCACCGGATGCGTCGGATTTTCTTGCATATCCGGTAAGCGCACGCGATTTGGGTTGTCATCCTGCCAGAGGATCGCCGTCAGGCCGAGATCGCTGGCAATCAGCGTCAGGGCGCCCACGGGTGAAGGCATTACTTTGCAGAAATAGCTCATCAGTCTTCTTCCTGTATCACGATGTTTTGCTGAGATTACGTCTATTATCCGTGAGAAGAAACGCTACGCTAGCCGTTTTCGGACATCAGGTTGAAATACGTTAGCTGTCCGAAAACGGCTAGCGTGGGCAACAAATTGCCCTTAACCTGGCATAAAAGCCAGCGAGTCGGGAATGATGATGATTGATAAACAGGTTGCTTACCGGGCACTGACCTCCCGGGATGTGCGTTTTGATGGGGTGTTTTACGTCGGCGTGACGTCTACCGGCATTTATTGTCGGCCTGTATGTCCGGTTAAGCCGCCGCATGAGGTGAATTGTCTGTTTTTTGACAGTGCTGAAGCGGCAGAAAAGGCCGCCTTTCGCCCTTGCCTGCGCTGTCGTCCGGAACTGGCGCCGGGGAATGCGCCGGTAGACAGCAGTCACCGGATTGCCGATTTACTGATCCAGCGGATTGAAGAAGGATTGGTTGAGGATATCGACAGTCTGGAAGAGATTGCGGCGCAGTTTTCGCTCAGTTCACGTCAGTTGCGGCGCATTGTGCAAAAAGAGTTGGGCGTTTCGCCGCTCGAGCTCAGGCAGACCCGTCGTTTGCTGCTGGCAAAGCAGCTATTGACCGAAACCACGCTGCCAGTCACTGAGGTGGCATATGCCAGTGGATTTGCCAGTTTGCGTCGCTTCAACGAGGTGTTCAGCCGTCAGTATCGAATGCCGCCGAGCCGGTTACGCAAAGAAGCCAGCGAAACGGGTCATTTTATCAGCAGTGAGACCTCGACGCTGTTGTTGAGCTATCGTCCGCCATTCAACTGGACCGCCCTGTTAGCTTTTCTGCGGCTTCGTGCCATTAAAGGCGTGGAGAGTGTGGATAATCAAAGTTATGCGCGTACCGTGCGTCTGGGCGAGCATACCGGATGGGTTCGTGTCACACAGTCTGACAAGAAGCACGGATTACAGGTCGAGTTTACCCATTCGCTGACGCCGGTGTTACCTGCGCTGTTGCGTCGGTTGAAGAATCTTTTTGATCTCGATGCCCATCCCGATCTGATTGCCGCCCATCTTGAGCAGGATCCGCTGTTGCGGGACAGTCTGACGAAAGATGCGGGATTGCGGGTACCTGGCGCATTTGATGGTTTTGAAATGGTGGTCAGGGCCATTCTCGGTCAGCAGATCACCTTGAAAGCTGCCACCACGATTGGTGGTCGTTTTGCAGAGGCCTTTGGCGAGGCGATCAAGACGCCCTTCCCTGAGCTCACTCAGCTGTCACCACAGGCCGCGAGGATAGCAGTGGCGACGTTGGATGAGGTGGCGAGCCTTGGCATCGTCAGCGCGCGTTCACGGACGCTGATAGCCATTGCACAAGCCTACGATCGGGGTGAGCTGAGGTTGGATGCAGGCACCGATCCGGATCGCGCAATCGCATCATTGGTGGCTCAGCCGGGCATAGGAGAGTGGACCGCGCATTATATTGCGATGCGGGCGCTGCGTTGGCCTGACGCATTCCCTGCCGGAGATGTGGTGGTCAGAAAGAATCTGGGTAGCGTAACGGCGAAGGAAGCCGAGCGATTATCTCAAGCCTGGCGCCCGTGGCGAAGTTATGCCGTGATGCATATCTGGAAGAATCTTGCGCCGGGGAAGGTTTAAGGGCTAAAGGGATTCAGGTCAAAACCGGTTTCGGGGGTATGGCGTCAGCATAGAGTGCCTTATCCGAGACGCCGTAAATCCATCCCTGGAGGCTTGGCTGCGGCATCCCTGCCGCAGACACTCGGCTAAGGCACTCTATGCCGCCACCTCATAGAATTGGTGTCGATGGGTAGGTTGGTGGATACACAGGTCAAAGGCTGAGTGAAGTGCGATCGCGTTGATGAGGCTCGGTGGAAGCTCGTTTGAAAGGCAAGCATCGAATAGGGCTTTGACCTGTGTGTCCACAATTAACCATTCGATACTGAAGCTTAGGGGAAGGGAGAGAAGGTTGATAAGCAAAGCATCGGCGACAGGGATGTCGCCGCTGAGCCCCCAGGGATGGGTTCACGGCGACTTTGCGTTCAACCTTCTCTCCCTGACCGGGATACCGGGCCACGCAGGCAACCAGCCCTTCAACCAACATTTTATAAATCGCAGAAAGCAAAAAGGCGCCTTTAGGGCGCCTTCTTAACATTGGTGAGTCATGCAGGATGCAGGTTCAAATCCTACACGAATCGCAGATAGCAAAAAGGCGCCTTTAGGGCGCCTTCTTAACACTGGTGGGTCGTGCAGGATTCGAACCTGCGACCAATTGATTAAAAGTCAACTGCTCTACCAACTGAGCTAACGACCCGCTTTCGCGGTAACACTTCACTTCGATGCCTGCTTAAACACTTGCGCTATTAAGGCTTAATGGTGGGTCGTGCAGGATTCGAACCTGCGACCAATTGATTAAAAGTCAACTGCTCTACCAACTGAGCTAACGACCCGCATCGAGCGGTTACTGCTTTGTACTGCATACTGCTTTAAAGTGGTGGGTCGTGCAGGATTCGAACCTGCGACCAATTGATTAAAAGTCAACTGCTCTACCAACTGAGCTAACGACCCACTTTTGCGCTGCCAGAACGTTTTCACATATGTCCCTGCAACGGCGGCATATATTACTGATTTACCGATTCAGCGCAACCACTATTTTCAGATAACTTGTTCAACTGACTACCTTTCGTCCGCAAAGACCAGAAATACGGCAATATCCGGTCAAAGCTGGTCACTTAGAGCGCAGCTGCCCGTTTTGCGGCATTTTTCGCTGCATCACTGTTTGGATAAAGTTTGGACACTTGCTGGTAAACGGCTTTGGCTTTCGCCGTGTCGCCCTTCTCCTGCATGATCACCCCAACCTTATACAACGCATCAGGACTCTTTGGTGATTTCGGGTAGTTTTTGACCACAGTAGCGAAATAATACGCCGCGTCGTCTTTCTTGCCTTTGTTGTAATTCAACTGTCCCAACCAGTAATTGGCATTGGGCTGATAAGTGGAATCCGGATATTTCTTCACAAAAGCCTGAAATGCACTGATTGCCTGTTCGTTCTGTTTCTTTTCAAGAACCAGCGCGACCGCAGCGTTGTAATCAGTGTTGGCATCCCCGCTTTGTACAGGTGCCGCAGAGGCCCCTGACGCTGCGCTGTTGCCGTTTGCGGCATTATCGGCTGCAGCACCACCGGCAGCAGCGGCGGCATCACCAGAAGCACCCTGAGCCTGTGCGTTGGCATTACCACCGCCATTGCTTAGCGTATCAATCTGCTGGTACATGCTTTTCTGACGCTCAGTCATCTGATTCATTTGGTACTGATTTTCTTGAATCTGACCACGGAGTGAGTCGACATCGCGCTGTGAGTCGGAGAGCTGTTGCTGAAGTTGCTGAAGAAGTTGCGCCTGAGCATTGGAGATACGCTCAAGAGTTGTGACACGGTCTTCGACCGAGCCTGAGCCAACGTTACTGATTGACGCCTGGGCATTAGCGGCCCAGGGGGCCGCTACGCCAACCAGTAACGACAGACCCAACACGTGAAGTCTGAAGTTACTAATCATGTGATTCTCTTAGTATACCAGTACGGCACGACGGTTTTTAGCATACGCTGATTCGTCATGACCCAGTACAGCTGGCTTCTCTTTACCGTAAGAAACGATAGAGATCTGGTCAGCAGAAACACCTTTACCCTGCAGGTACATTTTAACAGCAGTAGCACGACGTTCGCCCAGGGCGATGTTGTACTCTGGTGTACCGCGCTCATCCGCATGACCTTCAACAGTCACTTTGTAAGATGGGTTGCTACGCAGGAAGTTAGCGTGAGCATCCAGCATCTGTGCGAACTCAGACTGGATGTCATACTTGTCCAGGCCGAAGTAAACGATGTTGTTTTTCTGCAGTTCCTGCATCTGCAGGCGAGCCTGCTCATCAGATGACATGTTGCCGCTGTTCATGCCGCTATTAGCGTTAGCGCCATCGCCCATACCATTGGTCTGGTCGTTGTTATTGTTTTTGTGTGAGCTACAAGCAGCCACTGCGATTACTGGCAGTGCCAGCATTAAGCCTTTCAGCACTTTGTTCAGTTGCATTTCTACAATCCTATTATTGTTAGCCATACATATTTACATATGCATCACAGATACGGCGACCAGGCAGGGAATTTTACCTGTCCATCAGTTGCCGGAAGACGCGCTTTGAAACGCCCATCAGTCGAAACCAACTGCAATACGGATCCCATACCCTGAGTAGAGCTGTAGATTACCATGGTGCCATTTGGTGCGAGGCTTGGCGTTTCATCCAGGAACGTGTCCGTTAATTGTTGAACGGCTCCCGTTTCCAGATCTTGTCTGGCGACGTGTTGAGCACCGCCGTTGGTGCTAATCATCACCAGTGATTTACCATCAGAGCTCACGTCCGCATCCTGATTCTGTCCGCCTTCCCAGGTCAGACGCTGTGCGGTACCGCCACTTGCACTGATTTTATAAATTTGTGGACGACCTGCCTGATCCGAAGTGTAAGCCAGGCTCTGGCTGTCCGGGAACCAGGTGGGTTCAGTACTGTTATAACGACCGTCTGTCAGCTGATTGATCTGGCCTGACGCCAGGTCCATCACGTACAGATTCAGGCTACCGGTCTTGGACAGCGCAAAGGCTAACTTCGTCCCGTCTGGGGAGAAGGCCGGTGCACCGTTGTGACGCGGGAAGGAAGCAACCTGTTTGATCGCGCCGTTCGCCAGAGTCTGCACGACCAGGGCTGATTTACCGCTTTCGAAGGTCACGTAAGCCAGCTTGCTGCCGTCTTTAGACCAGGCCGGAGACATCAGCGGCTGTGGTGAACGGTGCACGGTGTTCTGGTTGTAACCGTCGTAGTCAGAGACGCGCAGTTCATACGGGAACTGACCGCCGTTGGTCTGCACGACATACGCAATACGGGTGCGGAAAGCCCCTTTAATGCCGGTCAGCTTCTCAAAGGCTTCATCACTGGCAGTATGCGCCGCATAACGTAACCACTGTTTGGTCACCTTATACTGGTTCTGAGCCAGAATGGCACCCGGATTACCCGAGGTATCCACCAGCTGGTAAGAAACCAGGTAGCTGCCGTCGGCGCCAGGCTGAACCTGACCGACAACCACGGCATCGATACCCAGCGCGGTCCAGGCAGCAGGCTGAACTTCAGCTGCTGTGGTTGGCTGCTGAGGCAGACGTGAACGATCTAACGGGTTGAATTTACCACTGTTGCGTAAATCAGCGGCAACGATGCCACCGATATCTTCAGGTGCGGCACCCGGGCCGGCCCATTTGAATGGGACCACGCCAATTGGACGCGCGGTGTTCACACCCTGGGTAATTTCAATGCGAACTTCTGCATGCGCTACAGCGACAAACAGCAGTAAAAAACTCATTGCTACACGAAATGCCTGCTTCATCTTTTCTCCCTTACCTGAACGCAACGTCCACGATAATTAGCAGTGTTCAAACGAACCAATAATGCATCTATAGAGTACGGCAAGTTGACCATAGTTCAACTTGCCGGATGTTACCGAATTCTTATGGCTTGAATTCTAACGTTGCATCTTTAACTGCCTGATAAACTTCCGCACTCGGCGGTTTAGGCATTCTTGCCATGCGGGCAGCATTAATTGCCGCCTGACACAGTGCAGCATCGCCTCCAGCCGCAGTGGCGGAAACTAAGGTGCCATCGGACATGATCTTGATGTGAATATCACACGTCCTGCCTTTGAACGTGTCCGAATCATAGAACTTACTCTGGATAGCCGCCTGAACCTGGCCTATATAACTATCAATTGCAGCCCCTGATGCGCCCGCTTTTTTCTGATTACCCTGCCCTGCGGCAGCGCCACCGGATTTACCCTGCTTCGGCGCGTTCTTGCCAGAGCTGAGTCCTCCCAGTAAATCGTCCACATCGCTGGTGTCTTTTGCGGCATCAGCGGCGGCTTTTTTCTTGGCGTCGGCAGCGGCTTTGGCTTTCGCCGCGGCGTCTGCTTTCGCTTTTGCAGAAGCCTCTGCTTTGGCTTTCGCCTCTTCAGCGGCTTTCTCTTTCGCTTCTGCGGCTTCTTTCGCGGCAGCAGCTTTCGCTTCTTTAGCCTCTTCCGCCGCTTTGGCTTTCGCGTCTGCGGTGGCTTTCGCCTTCGCATCGGCGGCCGCTTTTACCTTGGCGGCTTCAGCGGCAGCTTCTTTGGCCTCAGCGTCAGCCTGCTTTTTAGCTTCGGCTGCCACTTTTTTGGCTTCGGCTTCGGCTTTTTTCTGTGCATCGGCAGCTGCCTGTTTGGCCTCTGCTTCCGCTTTTTTCTGTGCTTCAGCGGCCGATTTAGCCTGAGCATCAGCCTGCGCTTTGGCATCGGACTTCGCTTTAGCGGCGGCCATTTCAGCCTGCTTTTGCTCTTCCTGTGCCTGCTTCGCCGCGTCCTGAGCCTGCTTCTGCTCGGCAGCCTGCGCAGCCGCTTGCTGCTTCGCATCCTGCTGGGCTTGCAGACGCTCTTTTTCCAGCTCTTTCAAACGCTGTTGCTCAGCGGCCTGCTTCTGTTGCAGCTCTTCAGCCTGCTGTTGCGCCTGCTTCTTACGCTGATTGTCAGCCCGCTTACTGTCGCTTTGC
Source organism: Erwinia billingiae Eb661 (assembly GCF_000196615.1). Classification (NCBI taxonomy): domain Bacteria; kingdom Pseudomonadati; phylum Pseudomonadota; class Gammaproteobacteria; order Enterobacterales; family Erwiniaceae; genus Erwinia; species Erwinia billingiae. The sequence continues at coordinate 1,484,636 of NC_014306.1, read as the reverse complement.
TGATTCTGCTGCCGATTATACTGATCAACGATCGCACCAGGATCGACCATGACGGCATCGATATCACCACCGCCACCGCCGCTGCTCGCGTCGATGTGTTCGTCAAAAGAGCTCCAGATCAGTACCGCAATGACAAGCACATGCAGGATGACTGAAAAGATAATCGCTCGTTTTAACTTATCGTTTTGCTCGGTTGCCTTCGACACTCTCGATTCCCAAAAACGGTTCGAATGAATTAAATCGGCTGCGTCATTAATCCGACAGACTTAACGCCTGCCTGATGCAGCAAGTTGAGCGCCTTAATGATCTCGTCGTAAGGCACATCTTTTGCCCCACCGATCAGGAATACCGTCTTCGGATTCGCCTCAATACGGCGCTGAGCTTCAGCGACTACCTGCTCAGGTGGCAGCTGCTCCATCCGATCGTGATCGACCACCAGGCTGTACTGTCCCACGCCCGCCACTTCTACGATCACTGGCGGATTATCGTCACTGGAAACAGTTTTTGAATCTGTCGCATCCGGCAGATCCACTTCCACGCTCTGGGTAATGATCGGTGCGGTTGCCATGAAAATCAGCAGCAGCACCAGCAAAACGTCCAGCAGTGGAACAATGTTGATCTCGGACTTCATCTCACGGCGACCGCCGCGACCACGAGTTCTGGCCATGCTAACCTCAGCTCTTACTTGGTGTTCTCGCTGGAGAACGCCTGACGATGCAGAATAGCCGTGAACTCTTCCATAAAGTTATCGTAATTCTGTTCCAGCTTATTCACGCGCTGATTAAGGCGGTTGTAAGCCATAACAGCGGGGATCGCCGCAAACAGACCGATAGCCGTGGCGATCAGCGCTTCTGCAATACCCGGCGCAACCATCTGCAAGGTGGCCTGCTTCACCGCGCCCAGCGCGATAAAGGCATGCATGATGCCCCAGACGGTACCGAACAGACCGATATAAGGACTGATGGAGCCCACGGTTCCCAGGAAGGGAATGTGGTTTTCCAGCGCTTCCATTTCACGGTTCAGCGAGATGCGCATCGCACGCGTTGCGCCTTCAACCACCGCTTCTGGCGCATGGTTATTGGCACGGTGCAGTCGGGCAAACTCTTTAAAGCCCGAATAGAAAATTTGTTCAGAGCCCCCGAGCTCGTCACGACGGGCCTGGCTTTCCTGATACAGGCGAGACAGTTCGATCCCCGACCAGAACTTGTCTTCGAATGCATCAGCATCACGCCCGGCGGCATTCAGGATGCGCGTGCGTTGAATAATGATTGCCCATGAGGCGATAGAAAAACCAATCAAAATCAACATGATAAGTTTGACCAGAAGGCTCGCCTTCAGGAACAAATCAAGAATGTTCATGTCAGTCACTGCTTGAACTCCGCGACAATAGACTTGGGAAGCGCAATGGGCTTCATTAGATGTGGATTGATGCAGGCGATCAGCACTTCCGCTTCGTTCAGCGTCCGTCCTTCTGCATTCACAATACGTTGTGCGAAAGTCATGGTCGTTCTGGTCATACTTACCACTTCACACTGCACCTCGAGAAGATCGTCAAGGCGGGCAGCCGCAAGGTAATCGACCGTAATCCGACGCACGACAAACGCGACCTGCTGTTCCAGCAAAGCCTGTTGGTTGAAATGGTGCTGGCGCAACATCTCAGTTCGTGCCCGTTCATAAAACGCGACATAGCTGGCATGGTAAACCACACCACCGGCATCGGTGTCTTCGTAGTAGACACGAACCGGCCATCGAAACAGCGTTGTACTCACTCTACATCCCGGTAATGCTTTAAACGCTGCTACTATACGCAAGAGCATACGCCTTTGGAATGGGTTGCCAGAGGGGAAAGAAAATAATTATTGTTTGGAAACAAGCCAGAGGAAATACGGACAAATCCTGGACGTTTCTTGACGTAATCTGAGGAAAAAGGCGGTTTTGGCGGTCAGGGAAGGCAGGCGAAGTGAGACTTCGCCTGAGTAAGCTTAGGAAAAGAAGAAGGCCAGGCCAAAAATAAGGACGATCCAGGCAGGAAGAGGCGAGAAAAATGCCTGCCAGCGCAGTCGACGAGGCCGGAAACCAACCCCATGGATCACCCCGGTGCACACCGCCCACATCATTAATAATCCCTGCCAGATTTCCAGTGAGCTGCTGTTCGCCGCGAACCGTTTCGGATCCCAGAACATACAGCCTGCCAGCAGCAAGGCCATCAGCAATGAAAGAGCCCGTAACGGGCTCTTATCCATCCACTGATAGAGGCGTGTTATCCCCTGCCCCATCAGCGTTTCTCTTTCACTTCACTGTCTTCGATATGCTCAATTGCCAGCGCTGTAATAATGCCGAACGCGCAGGCCAGCAAGGTGCCGAGGATCCAGGCAAAATACCACATTGTTCAGCTCCTCAATTAATAGAGAGAATGGGTGTTGTTTTCAATCTGCTCTTTGGTCAGACGACCGAACATTTTGTAGTAACACCAGGTTGTGTAGGCCAGGATAATTGGCACGAAGATAATGGCGGCAACGGTCATGATTTTCAGCGTCAACAGGCTGGAGGTGCTGTCCCACATGGTCAGGCTCATATTCGGCATCGTGCTGGACGGCATGATGAACGGGAACATGGCAACACCCGCAGTGAGGATCACACAGGCCAGCGTTAAGGAAGAGAAGACAAACGCCCAGGCCCCTTTTTCCAGTCGCGAACAGAGAATGGTCAACAGCGGCAGCACCACGCCCAGCGCGGGAATAATCCACAGCAGCGGTGTCTTGTTAAAGTTGACCATCCAGGCACCCGCTTCACGCACCACTTCTTTGCCCAATGGGTTTGAAGCCGCGTTGTGATCCAGCACGCTGGTGACGGCATAGCCGTCGATGCCATACATCACCCAGACGCCGGCCAGTACGAAGCACACAACCATCACCAATGCCGAGATCTGCGCAGCAAGGCGTGAACGTACATGCAGCTCGCCGACGGTACGCATCTGCAGATAGGTCGCACCCTGCGTGAGGATCATGGTCAGGCTGACAATCCCGGCCAGCAGCGCAAACGGATTCAGCAGCTGGAAGAAGTTGCCGGTATAGAACAGGCGCAGATACTCATCCATATGGAACGGCACGCCCTGCAGCAGATTGCCGAAGGCCACGCCAATCACTAACGGTGGCACAAAGCTGCCGATAAAGATCGCCCAGTCCCACATGCCACGCCAGCGGTTGTCTTCCAGTTTTGAACGGTAGTCAAAGCCGATTGGCCGGAAGAACAGCGAAGCGAGCACCAGAATCATCGCCACGTAGAAGCCGGAGAACGCAGCGGCATACACCGTTGGCCAGGCGGCAAACAGCGCCCCACCGGCGGTGATCAGCCAGACCTGGTTACCGTCCCAGTGTGGCGCGATGCTGTTGATCATAATGCGACGTTCAGTATCGGTGCGCCCAAGAATGCGGGTCAGCATGCCCACGCCCATATCGAATCCGTCGGCAACGGCGAAGCCAATCAGCAACACGCCAATCAGTGCCCACCAGACGAAACGCAGCAGTTCATAAGTGATCATTGCAGGACTCCTGTCTGAGCATCACGCGCAGCAATACTGGACTGTTCGAAGTGATAGCGTCCGGTCTTCAGGCTGCTTGGCCCCAGGCGCGCAAACTTGAACATCAGATACATTTCAGCCACGAGGAACAGCGTATACAGACCGCAGATCAGGATCATCGAGAACAGCAGATCGCCCACGGTCAGCGAGGAGTTGGCGACCGCAGTTGGCAGCACTTCACCGATGGCCCACGGCTGACGACCATATTCAGCGACAAACCAGCCCGATTCGATGGCAATCCACGGCAGCGGAATGCCGTACAACGCACATTTCAACAGGAAAGTACTCTTACCAATGCGGTTACGGATCACTGTCCAGAAGGATCCACCGATAATCAGCAGCATCAGCACGCCCGCGCCGACCATGATACGGAAGGAGAAGTACAGCGGAGCCACGCGTGGAATTGAGTCTTTGGTTGCCTGTTGGATTTGCGCTTCGCTGGCATCCGCCACGTTTGGCGTGTAGCGCTTCAGCAGCAGCCCGTAACCCAGATCTTTCTTCACATCGTTGAATTCGGTGCGCACAGCAGGATCTTTATTCCCGGAACGCAGTTGCTCCAGTAGGCTATAGGCCTTCATCCCGTTGCGGATACGCACTTCATGCTGACCCATTAACTCTTTCAGGCCGGTGACTTGCTTGTCCACCGAGCGGGTAGCAATCAGCCCCAGCGCCCACGGAATTTGAATGGCGTATTTATTCTCCTGCGCTTCCTGATCGGGAATACCAAACAGCGTGAACGCGGCTGGTGCCGGCTGTGTTTCCCATTCGGCTTCAATCGCGGCGAGTTTGGTTTTCTGCACGTCACCGATTTCATAACCGGATTCATCACCCAGCACGATCACCGAGAGAATGGCGGCCATACCAAAACTGGCGGCAATGGCAAAGGAGCGTTTCGCAAAGGCGATGTCGCGTCCGCGCAGCAGATAGTAGGCGCTGATACCGAGGATGAACATCGCGCCACAGGTATAGCCGGCAGCCACGGTGTGCACGAACTTCACCTGCGCGACAGGGTTTAAGATCAGCTCGGAGAAGCTGACCATTTCCATACGCATGGTTTCGAAGTTGAATTCGGAGGCGACCGGATTCTGCATCCAGCCATTCGCCACCAGGATCCACAGTGCGGAGAGGTTTGAACCCAACGCCACCAGCCAGGTCACGGCCATATGCTGAACTTTGCCCAGGCGATCCCAGCCAAAGAAGAACAGCCCGACGAAGGTGGATTCGAGGAAGAATGCCATCAGGCCTTCAATAGCCAACGGTGCGCCAAAGATATCCCCGACATAGTGAGAGTAATAAGACCAGTTGGTTCCGAACTGGAACTCCATGGTCAGCCCGGTTGCCACGCCCAGCGCAAAGTTAATGCCAAATAACTTGCCCCAGAACTTGGTCATATCTTTATAGATTTGCTTGCCTGAAAGCACATAGACCGTTTCCATGATCGCCAACAAAAACGCCATACCGAGCGTTAATGGGACGAACAGGAAATGGTACATGGCTGTCAGAGCAAACTGTAAGCGCGATAGTTCGACAATATCAAACATCTTGACTCCTTGCTCCACACACGTGGGTGATGACGCGGTAAGCACGGCTGAGTATCCGTGATACCGGTCAGTACCAGTATTTTAATCCAATTAAACACACAGGTTTCCGCATCATCATGGCGATAAGCCTTGCGGTTTTACCTTGCTGAAAGTAAAGAATTTGTGATGCCAGATTTATTTTATTTAACCAGATACGGGTTTTTCTAATATTGCCTGAGACGCCCGTATTGATGCAGAGCAATTTAATCGAAAAACCTTTTTCTTAGCCAGCTTTAAGAATTGATATAGATCGCACTTATTTGATCTTAATTAAAGTTTAGTGACCTGTTGGTGTGGTAGAGGGGTGAAGTTGTTAATTTATTGTTTTAACTGAACTCTAATTTGAAATAATTAAGTAATAGTTTCCGATAAAATTTAACGCCGCCAGCTTCCCTAATCTTAGTCAGGTTTCTCAGCTTTGCCTGCGTTGCGCCCGCTTTGACATCACTTTTTTTTGAACGCATTAAAAAGGCCACCCGAAGGTGGCCTTTGAAGGGATTCCAGAAAGCGTCAGTTATTTCGGCAGAACCGCTTTAACCGCGTCGCCGATATCGGCCAGGCTACGCACGGTTTTCACGCCTGCAGCTTCCAGCGCGGCAAACTTCTCGTCTGCTGTGCCTTTACCGCCCGCGATGATGGCGCCAGCATGGCCCATACGCTTGCCTTTAGGCGCAGTCACGCCCGCGATGTAACCGACAACCGGCTTGGTGACGTGCTCTTTGATAAAGGCTGCCGCTTCTTCTTCCGCGCTGCCGCCGATTTCACCGATCATCACAATCGCTTCGGTCTGTGGATCTTCCTGGAACAGTTTCAGGATATCAATGAAGTTTGAACCTGGGATCGGGTCACCACCGATACCGACGCAGGTAGACTGGCCGTAGCCGATGTCTGTGGTCTGCTTAACGGCTTCATACGTCAGGGTACCGGAACGTGAAACGATGCCGATACGGCCTGGCTGGTGAATATGACCCGGCATGATGCCGATTTTGCAGGCGCCAGGGGTGATCACACCTGGGCAGTTCGGGCCAATCATACGCACGCCAGCTTCATCCAGCTTCACTTTCACCGTCAGCATATCCAGGGTAGGAATGCCTTCCGTGATGGTGATGATCAGCTTGATGCCCGCTTCGATCGCTTCCAGGATACCGTCTTTACAGAACGGGGCCGGAACGTAGATGACCGAGGCGGTTGCGCCCGTCGCTTCTACCGCTTCACGCACGGTGTTGAACACCGGCAGACCCAGATGCTCGGTGCCGCCTTTACCTGGCGTTACGCCGCCAACCAGCTGCGTACCATAGGCCAGCGCCTGCTCGGAGTGGAAAGTTCCCTGGCCACCGGTGAAGCCCTGGCAGATTACTTTGGTGTTCTTATCGATCAAAATGGACATTATTTACCCTCCGCTGCGGCAACAACGCGCTGCGCCGCGTCACTCAGGCTGGTTGCTGCAATGATGTTCAGACCGCTGTCTGCCAGTTTTTTGGCACCCAGCTCGGCATTGTTACCTTCCAGACGCACCACCACTGGCACGTTAACACCGACTTCTTCAACCGCGCCGATGATGCCATCAGCAATCAGGTCGCAGCGTACGATGCCGCCGAAAATGTTTACAAATACCGCTTTCACCGCGTCGTCAGACAGGATGATTTTGAAGGCTTCGGTCACGCGCTCTTTGGTTGCACCGCCGCCAACGTCAAGGAAGTTAGCAGGCTGGCCGCCGCTCAGCTTAACGATGTCCATGGTACCCATCGCCAGGCCTGCGCCGTTAACCATACAACCGATGTTGCCTTCCAGTGCCACATAGTTCAGTTCCCACTGTGCAGCCTGCGCTTCACGGGCATCTTCCTGGCTTGGATCGCGCATTTCACGCAGTTCCGGCTGACGGAACAGAGCATTGCCATCCGCAGTCAGTTTGCCGTCGAGGCAGATCAGATCGCCCTGTTTGGTGATCACCAGCGGGTTGATCTCAACCAGTGCCAGATCGCGCTCCAGGAACAGCGTGGCCAGACCCATAAAGATCTTGGTGAACTGGCCAACCTGCTTACCGGTCAGACCCAGTTTGAAGGCCAGCTCGCGGCCCTGATAAGGCTGAGGACCGGTCAATGGATCCAGCGCCATCTGGTGGATCAGGTGCGGGGTTTCTTCCGCCACTTTCTCAATTTCCACGCCGCCTTCGGTCGAGGCCATAAACACCACGCGACGGGTCGCACGGTCAACCACGGCACCCAGGTAGAGTTCCTGGTCGATATCCGTTGCCGCTTCAACCAGGATCTGGTTTACCGGCTGGCCATTGGCGTCAGTCTGATAGGTGGTCAGGCGTTTGCCCAGCCAGTGTTCAGCGAAAGCACGGATCTCTTCCTTGCTCTTCACTACCTTCACACCGCCCGCTTTACCGCGGCCTCCGGCATGAACCTGACATTTCACTACCCACGGACCGGCGCCAATCTTTGAGGCGGCTTCTTCAGCTTCACGTGGAGTGGTGCAGGCATAGCCGGTTGGTGCCGGTAAACCATACCGTGCAAACAACTGTTTTGCCTGATATTCGTGTAAGTTCATGATGTTCTATCCATTCAGGTCGGAAAAAACTTGGCCGAATCTGGCGGTTGCCAGAGTGTCGGCCACACATAGGGTTGGGTGCAGCACCAGGCCGCACCCGACAGGGATTAAACGTCCAGCAGCAGCCTTGACGGATCTTCCAGCAGCTCTTTGATCGCCACCAGGTAGCTGACGGATTCTTTACCGTCGATCAGGCGGTGATCGTAAGAGAGGGCCAGATACATCATTGGCAGGATCACAACCTGACCATTAACCGCCATAGGACGATCTTTGATCGCATGCATGCCGAGGATGGCACTCTGCGGTGGGTTGATGATCGGCGTGGACATCAGGGAACCGAACACGCCGCCGTTGGTGATGGTGAAGTTACCGCCAGTCAGTTCGTCAACGGTTAGTTTCCCGTCACGGCCTTTCACTGCCAGCTCTTTGATTTTCTTCTCGATATCGGCCATACCCAGCGCATCGATATCTTTCAGCACTGGCGTGACCAGCCCACGTGGGGTAGAAACAGCGATGCTGACGTCAAAGTAGTTGTGGTAAACAACGTCTTCGCCGTCGATAGACGCATTGACTTCCGGGAAGCGTTTCAGCGCTTCAACAACCGCTTTCAGGTAGAAGGACATGAAGCCCAGACGCACGCCGTGACGTTTTTCAAACGCTTCGCCGTACTGCTTACGCAGGTTCATGATTGGCTGCATGTTGACTTCGTTAAAGGTGGTCAACATCGCGGTGCTGTTTTTGGCTTCCAACAGACGCTCGGCAATGCGCTTACGCAGACGGGTCATTGGAACGCGCTTCTCGCTGCGGCCTGGCAGAGCGGCGGCTGGTGCAGAAGGCGCGGCTGCAGCAGGCGCTTTCGCGGCGGCTTCAGGTTTTTTCGCCAGATGTTTTTCAACGTCTTCACGCGTCAAACGTCCACCGACACCGGTGCCTTTGATGGCGGCCGCATCGAGGTTGTGTTCAGCAATCAGGCGGCGGATAGCCGGGCTGAGCGCGTCGTTGCTCTCTTCTTCCAGAGAAGCGCTCTGACGCTGTGCCGGGGTAGAATCCTGCTCTTCAACTTTGGCAGAGCTTGCTTTGCCGCCGCTGTTCCCTTCTTTCAGACGACCCAGCGCCTGACGAGAGATAACTGTTGCGCCTTCATCTTCCAGAATCGCTTCCAGCACGCCATCGGCGGTGGCCGGAACTTCCAGAATCACTTTGTCGGTTTCGATCTCTACCAGCACTTCGTCGCGCTGGACAGAATCGCCTGGTTTTTTGTGCCAGGTTGCCACGGTGGCATCGGCAACGGATTCAGGCAGGTCGGGAACGATGATCTCTACGCTACTCATTATTTTTCCTTGAATTAATTAACGTTCAGCGCGTCATTTACCAGATCTTGCTGCTGCTGCTGGTGAACGGACATATAGCCAACTGCCGGCGAGGCGGAGGCGGGGCGGCCGGCGTAACGTAATGAAGCCCCAAAAGGAACCACTTCACGGAAGTGGTGCTGGCTGCAGAACCATGCGCCCTGATTAAGCGGCTCTTCCTGGCACCACACGAAATCATGCACATGCGAATATTGCTGCAGCACATCCTGAACCGCTTTGTGCGGGAACGGATACAGCTGTTCGATACGCACGATAGCGACATCGGTTTGCTCGTTTTTGCGACGCTTGTCCAGCAGATCGTAATAGACCTTACCGGAGCAGAGCACCACACGCTTCACGCCTTTCGGGTCAAGCGCGTCGATCTCGCCAATTGCCGGCTGGAAGCCGCCCGTTGCCAGCTCTTCCAGGGAAGAGACCGCCAGCGGATGACGCAGCAGAGATTTCGGTGACATGACGATCAACGGACGGCGCATACCGCGCAGCGCCTGACGACGCAGCATATGGTAAACCTGAGCCGGCGTTGACGGCACGCAAACCTGCATGTTCTGCTCAGCGCAAAGCTGCAGATAACGTTCCAGACGGGCGGAGGAGTGCTCCGGGCCCTGCCCTTCGTAACCGTGCGGCAGCAGCATTACCAGACCGCACATACGGCCCCATTTCTGCTCGCCGGAGCTGATGAACTGGTCGATAACCACCTGAGCACCGTTGGCAAAGTCACCAAACTGCGCTTCCCAGATGGTCAGCGTGCGTGGTTCTGCCGTGGCATAACCGTATTCGAACGCCAGCACCGCTTCTTCAGACAGGACGGAGTCCCAGACTTTGAAGGTGCCCTGACCGTTATGCACGTGCATCAGCGGGGTATAGGTTGAGCCGTTGGACTGGTTGTGGATCACCGCATGGCGGTGGAAGAAGGTGCCACGTCCCATGTCTTCACCGGAAAGACGGCACGGAATGCCCTCATCTACCAGCGTGGCATAGGCCAGGTTCTCGGCAGCGCCCCAGTCGAACGGTTTGTTGCCTGCGGCCATCTCAGCGCGATCGTTATAGATCTTCGCCACGCGGGACTGCATTTCAATGGCTTCCGGCACGCTACTGATGCGTTTAGCCAGCTCTTGCAGGCGCTTCAGGTCTAAAGTTTCCTGATAGCTTTCATCCCAGTCATGGTTCAGATACGGCGACCAGGTGAAGGAGTGCAGGCTCATCGGACGCCATTCAGGCACCACGCATTCGCCGGCATCCAGCGCGTCGCGGTACAGGTTGACCATTTCCGTGGCATCTTCCAGGCTGGCAATCTTCTCGCTTTCGAGACGATCAGCATAGAGTTTGCGCGGAGTCGGATGCTTTTTGATCTTCTGGTACATCACCGGCTGAGTCGCACTTGGCTCATCCGCTTCGTTATGGCCGTGACGGCGATAACAGACCAGATCGATGAAGACATCACGCTTGAAGGTGTTACGGAAATCCAACGCCAGGCGGGTCACAAAGGCCACCGCTTCCGGGTCATCGGCATTCACGTGGAAGATTGGCGCCAGCACCATTTTACCGATATCGGTACAGTACTGGGTTGAACGGGCATCTTTCGGATTGGAGGTGGTGAAACCAATCTGGTTGTTGATCACGATGCGCACGGTGCCGCCGACTTCATAGCCGCGAGCCTGAGACATGTTCAGCGTTTCCTGAACCACACCCTGACCAATGATCGCCGCATCACCGTGGATGGTGATTGGCAGAACTTTGTTGCTGCCCGGCTCGTCAAGACGATCCAGACGCGCACGCACAGACCCCATCACTACCGGGCTGACGATCTCAAGGTGCGACGGGTTAAACGCCAGCGCCAGGTGAACCATGCCGCCTTCGGTTTCGACGTCGGAAGAGAAGCCCATATGGTACTTCACGTCACCGGTACCGAGATGCTCTTTGTGCTTGCCCGCGAACTCGTCAAACAGGTCCTGCGGCTTTTTACCCAGCACGTTGATCAGCACGTTCAGACGACCACGGTGGGCCATGCCCAGCACCACTTCACGCGTGCCGCTTTTGCCTGAATGGTGGATCATCTCGTTCAGCATTGGCACCAGTGCATCGCCGCCTTCCAGCGAGAAGCGCTTGGCGCCCGGGAATTTCGCGCCGAGGTAACGCTCAAGGCCTTCGGCTGCGGTCAGCTGTTTCAGGAAACCTTTCTTCTCCGCGGTGGAGAACGATGCCTGTCCGGCCACCGATTCGATGCGCTGTTGGATCCAGCGTTTCTCTTCGGTGTTGGTGATGTGCATATACTCAGCACCGATCGAGCCGCAGTAGGTCTGCTTCAGCAAGGCGTAAAGATCCGCCAGCTTCATGGTGTCTTTGCCGAAAGCAAATGAACCCACGTTGAAGGTTTCCTGGAAATCCGCTTCGCTCAGATCGTGGAATTTAGGATCCAGATCCGGCACGGATTCATTCTGCCACAGGCCTAACGGATCGAGGTTTGCCAGCTGATGTCCGCGGAAACGGAAGGCGTTGATCAGCTGGAGAACCTTAACCTGCTTGGCATTGGTATCAGGATCGCTTACGGAAGAGGTGTAACGCGTGGCGTCTTTCGCCAGACGGCGGAAGTACTCGCGTGTGCTCGAGTGAAATTGTTCCGGTCTGACCCCTTGACCTGGAAGCTGCTGAAAGAGCTCTTTCCAGGCAACATCAACAGAGTCAGGATCAGTTAGATAGTCCTCATAGAGCTGCTCTATGTAGGTCTGGTTCGCGCCGGCCAGCCAGGAGGAGTCCAGCCAGGGTTTCATCGCGCTGTTCTGCATTGTGATCCCTTAAGCATTTTGTGCTTTAGTTCGCCGTGATTATTTAACAGGGCCTTTGCAGGCCCCACGCCGCATAAGCGGCTTGCCCTCGGCTGTGTTCCGCTAACAACGCGGGACGCAGCCTGAAAGTTCATCGATACGAGCGCTGTGCGCGACTGCTGGCGCCCGGGCCCGTAAGGGAACCTTGCAAAGCCAACCCGAAGATAAGCTTGGCAGGGTTTCCTGGTAAAACAACCGGGAACCTGGCGGTTCCCGGATGAGGTGCGCTTATGCGCCTCTTTGCAGCAGCATCGACTTAATGTGGCCGATGGCGCGCGTAGGGTTAAGTCCTTTAGGACATACGCTCACACAGTTCATGATGCTGTGACACCGGAATACGCTGAAAGCATCGTTCAGATTATCCAGGCGCGCATCCGTTTCGGTATCACGGTCGTCGATCAGGAAACGGTAGGCTGCCAGCAACCCAGCCGGACCGATAAATTTGTCCGGGTTCCACCAGAAAGATGGGCAGGACGTTGAGCAGCATGCACACAGGATACATTCGTACAGGCCATCCAGTTTTTCACGCTGTTCCGGCTCCTGCAGATGCTCACGCGCCGGTGGATTTTCCCCATTATTCAACAGGTAAGGCTTAATCTTCTCATACTGAGTGTAGAATTGCCCCATGTCCACCACCAAATCACGGATCACCGGTAAACCCGGTAAAGGACGGATCACAATTTTTTTACTGCCGCCGCCAAGGGCGGAAACAGGTGTGATACAGGCCAGACCGTTTTTACCGTTCATGTTGATGCCATCGGAACCGCAAACGCCCTCGCGGCAGGAGCGACGGAAAGCCAGCGTCGGGTCCTTTTCCTTCAGACGCATCAGCGCGTCCAGCAGCATCATGTCGCGCCCTTCTTCGGACTCCAGGCTGTACTCCTGCATGTGCGGAGCATCGTCAACTTCCGGGTTGTAACGATAAATAGAAAATTCGAGTCTCATCGCTTATCTCCGCAAACTAGTAAGTACGTGCTTTCGGCGGGAACGCCGCGCGCAGTTTCGGCGCCATGTTCACCTCACGGCGAGTCATGCTTTCGCTCTGCGGCAGATACACGCTGTGGCATAACCAGTTTGCATCGTCACGTTCTGGGTAGTCGAAGCGGCTGTGCGCGCCACGGCTTTCGGTGCGGTAGTTCGCCGCGACGGCCGTTGCATAGGCCGTTTCCATCAGGTTATCCAGCTCAAGGCACTCAATACGCTGGGTATTGAAGTCGCTTGAACGGTCATCCAGACGGGCGCCTTTCAGGCGTTCACGCAGAACTTTCAGCTCTTCCAGACCTTTTGCCATCGCATCGCCTTCACGGAACACCGAGAAGTTGTTCTGCATACAGGTTTGCAGGGCTTTGCGCAGCTCGGCAGGATCCTCGCCGGTGGTGTTGTTGTTCCAGCGGTTCATGCGGGCCAGAGACGCTTCGATCTCTTCTTCGGTTGCGTCTTTCAGCTCGCCCTGCTCTTGAATGGATTCCAGCAGGTGCAGACCCGCCGCACGACCAAACACCACCAGATCCAGCAGCGAGTTGCCGCCCAGACGGTTAGAACCATGAACCGATACGCAGGCAATCTCACCCACCGCAAAGAGTCCTGGCACCAGAGTATCTTCGCCCTTCTCATTTACCGTCAGCGCCTGACCGGTTACGCGGGTCGGAATACCGCCCATCATATAGTGGCAGGTAGGGATAACCGGGATCGGTTCTTTAACCGGATCGACGTGAGCAAAGGTGCGGGACAGTTCCAGAATACCTGGCAGACGCGCTTCCAGCACTTCGTGACCGAGGTGATCCAATTTCAGTTTGATGTGCGGGCCCCACGGACCTTCGCAACCACGACCTTCACGGATTTCGATCATCATTGAACGGGCAACCACGTCACGACCGGCAAGGTCTTTGGCGTTTGGCGCATAACGCTCCATAAAGCGCTCACCGTGTTTGTTCAACAGGTAACCACCTTCACCACGACAGCCTTCGGTCACCAGCACACCCGCGCCGGCAATACCGGTTGGGTGGAACTGCCACATTTCCATGTCCTGTACCGGCACGCCGGCACGCAGTGCCATACCCACGCCGTCACCGGTATTGATGTGGGCATTGGTGGTGGACTGGTAAATACGTCCTGCACCGCCGGTCGCCAGAACCGTTGCGCGCGCTTTAAAGTAGACGACTTCGCCATCTTCAATATTCAGTGCGGTACAGCCGACAATGGCGCCGTCGGCATTTTTCACCAGATCCAACGCATACCACTCGGAGAAGATAGTGGTCTTGTTTTTCAGGTTCTGCTGATAAAGGGTATGCAATAACGCATGGCCGGTACGGTCAGCCGCCGCCGCGGTACGCGCCGCCTGCTCACCGCCGAAGTTCTTCGACTGGCCACCAAACGGACGCTGATAAATGCGGCCATCGTCCAGACGGGAGAAAGGCAGGCCCATGTGTTCCAGTTCCAGAATCGCTTCCGGTCCGGTTTTACACATATATTCAATGGCGTCCTGGTCACCGATGTAATCGGAGCCTTTCACCGTGTCGTACATATGCCATTCCCAGTTATCTTCATGGGTGTTACCCAGCGCAACGGTGATACCGCCCTGCGCAGAAACGGTATGGGAACGGGTCGGGAAAACTTTGGACAACAGAGCACAGCTCTGGCCCGATTGGGAAATCTGCAGCGCGGCACGCATGCCTGCACCACCGGCGCCGATTACTACGGCGTCAAACTCTCTTACTGGCAAACTCATTACGCACCCCACACAACAACAGTTCCATAAATGGCATAAACAAACAGCGCAACCACCACCACCAGTTGCAGCATCAAGCGGATAGCAACCGGCTTGATGTAATCCGTCAGTACCTGCCACATCCCAATCCAGCCATGCACCAGAATGGAGAACAGCGTCAGAAGGGTGAAGACTTTGGTAAAGTTGGAGGCAAAGAAGCCACGCCAGATGTCGTACGTCAGGGTTCCTGACATCACCACGAAACCGAGGATGTAGATCACGTATAACGTCATGATCATCGCAGCAGCACGCAGCAGCAGCCAGTCATGAACGCCGTTGCGACCCAATGCAGAAGCGTTGCTTACCATACGAGGACTCCAGCCAGAATTGAAAGCACGACAGTGATACCAAAAGAGATTTGCGCGGAGCGCGTCCCAATTTGCAGCGTTTCACCCAGATATCCGAAGTCCATCAGCATGTGACGAATCCCACCGACGATGTGATACGCCAGTGCGGTTAAAATGCCCCACATGATGAATTTGACAAAGAAGCTGCCCATGACGGCAGAAGCTTGCAGGAAGCCTTCGGGAGATGAGAGTGACAGGCCCAGTAACCAGAGCAGTATACCAACAGCCACAAACGTAATGACGCCAGATACGCGATGGAGAATAGACGCTATTGCAGTAACGGGAAACCGGATCGTGGAGAGATCCAAGTTGACAGGTCTTTGTTTTTTCACGGTTTTGCCCACACAGCCTTTCTTATTTTGCTTCCTCCGGTCCTGAGGGCGGGTCAGACAGCGTTACGGAGATACTACGCCAGGCACTAAAACAACAACATCCAGTGTCAAAACGACGCGTACGCAACGCTGGGTGGCTCCTACTGCAGGGTATTCCGGAGACCTGGCGGAAGTATAGGGGGTTCACAAACTCATTACAATTCCCCTACAAACTTCTTGGGCATATTTAGGTGGAACAGTGATCCGACTCACATTTTTCACAATTTATACAAATTTAATTATCTGATTTGACAAAACTTCAACATTCCTGTTACAAACGGACGATCAAAAGTTCTATGATGCACAAAAGTTATGGGGATACACTTTCCCCTAAGCACAAGTTATGTAACATTGATGATATATACGTACAAAGTATCAGGTATCGGTTACCAACAAGTTACGACCAGACCGGATCTTTAACAACCGCGAAACGCAGTACTGTTGTGCCCACCCGGCCTGCGCACGCCCCGTCTCTCTGTACCCTGCACGATACAAGATGCCACAGAGACGACACTGCGCTTTTTTATGCAGGCGCGGACACAATGAGCATTTCGAGTGTCGAAGATCTATAGATAAGGCGCAAAGGAGACAATAAATGGCTGATAAAAAAGCAACGCTAACCCTACCAGGCGAAGCTCCTATTGAACTTGATGTGTTGCAAGGCACGTTAGGCCAGGACGAGATAGATGTACGTACCCTCGGATCCAAAGGGTATTTCACCTTTGACCCAGGCTTCACCTCTACTGCGTCCTGCGAATCTAAAATCACCTACATCGACGGTGATGAAGGTATCCTGCTCCACCGTGGTTTCCCGATCGATCAACTCGCTGTGCACTCCAACTATCTGGAAGTGTGCTACATCCTGCTGAATGGCGAAGCGCCAACCAAAGAGCAGTTTGAAGAATTCAAAACCATCGTAACCCGCCATACCATGATCCATGAGCAGATCCATCATCTGTTCCGTGGCTTCCGTCGTGACTCTCATCCGATGGCGGTAATGTGTGGTGTTACCGGTGCACTGGCCGCGTTTTATCATGATGCGATGGACGTTAACATTGAGCGTCACCGCGAAATTGCGGCATTCCGCCTGCTGTCCAAAATGCCGACCGTTGCGGCGATGTGTTACAAATATTCGATCGGCCAGCCTTTCGTTTACCCACGCAACGACCTGTCTTACGCCGGAAACTTCCTGCATATGATGTTCTCCACGCCGTGCGAAGAGTACGTGGTGAACCCAATTCTGGAACGCGCCATGGATCGTATCCTGATCCTGCATGCCGACCATGAGCAGAACGCCTCCACCTCTACCGTGCGTACCGCCGGTTCTTCTGGCGCTAACCCGTTTGCCTGTATCGCCGCGGGGATCGCTTCCCTGTGGGGACCTGCCCACGGTGGCGCAAACGAAGCGACCCTGCGTATGCTGGAAGAGATCAGCACCGTTGATCACATCCCTGAGTTCGTGAAGCGTGCAAAAGACAAGAACGATTCGTTCCGTCTGATGGGCTTCGGCCACCGCGTGTATAAGAACCACGATCCGCGTGCAACCGTGATGCGTGAGACCTGTCATGAAGTGCTGAACGAACTGGGTATGAAGGACGATCTGTTGGAAGTGGCGATGAAGCTGGAAGATATCGCGCTGAACGACCCGTACTTTATCGAGCGTAAACTTTATCCAAACGTCGACTTCTACTCAGGCATTATTCTGAAAGCGATGGGCATTCCGTCTTCCATGTTTACCGTGATCTTCGCGATGGCGCGTACCGTGGGCTGGATTGCACACTGGAAAGAAATGCACGACGACGGCATCAAAATTGCCCGTCCGCGTCAGCTGTATACCGGCTATGACAAGCGTGACTTCAAGTCTGGCACCAAGTAATCCGCCAGACCGCATAAAAAACGCCGCGATTGCGGCGTTTTTTTTTAGTTAGTGCTGGCAACCCGGACACCAGTAAAACGGGCGCGACGAAAGCACCGTTTTTTCAATGATGCCACCGCACCGCTCGCACGGCTGCCCTGCCCGATGAAACACCTTAAAGCTGAACAGCGCGCCGTGATGTTTATTCTCTTTACTGACTCCCCGCGTGAGGTACGAAAGCCGCGGAATGGCCAGTAACGCGTCAGCCAATAGCGCCAACTGCTCTTCGGTCAGGTCCTGCGCTTTATGCTGCGGCGCCAGGCCTGCCAGCCAGAGTATTTCTACCCGCAGATAGTTGCCTAATCCCGCCAGAAAAGCCTGATCCAACAGTAACGCGCTGAACTGACGCCGTCTGAAACGGGATGAAAGCAACCGCGCTTTAACCTGCTCAGAGGTTAACGTCATATCCAGCACGTCCGGACCTACGCGCTGCAGAAAAGGATGTGCCATCAACGTATCTGCATTCAGCAATTCAATCTCTGACGCGCTGTAGAGCAGAATGGCCTTATCTTCCGCCGCCAGACGAACGCGCAGAATGCGGTTAGTGGCAGGATCAACGCCGCTTTTCGCCACCCGCCAGACGCCATACAGCTGGTTATGGCTGTAAAGCGTCAGGCCATTAGAAAAGTGGGTCAGCATCGCTTTGCCCCGCGTTTCAATCGCCTCAACCCGTTCGCCAAGCAATGCCGGTTCGTAGGTTTTTAGCTGAGGAAAAGCAAACCAGACGTCAGTCAGCGTTTTCCCCTTGATCGCTTTCTCCAGCTAATCCGCCGCGCGGCGGATTTCAGGTCCTTCTGGCATGATTCACCCGTTCAGTCTCAGTGTGTGGCGCCGCCTTCCAGACGAATATCCTTCTCAACGATCAGCGCAATGCTCAGCGCCATTTCCAGCGCGAGGATCACCGTCGCCGCCGGCATGCTCGCCACACCAGGATGTTTAACCGCCTGTTCAGGCAGGTAAGGAATATGGATAAACCCACCGCGGATTTTGGTCTTGTTCTTTGCCAGGCTGTTGTATTTTTCCAGATAATGCATCAGCCCGTACATCACATGATTGCAGACATAGGTGCCCGCCGTCTGAGAGACGGACGCCGGGATCCCCGCTTCGCGGATCCCTTCGACAATCGCCTTAATCGGCAGCGTGGAGAAGTAGGCCACCGGCCCATCCTCGACAATCTCTTCGTCAATCGGCTGATTCCCCAGGTTATCAGGAATGCGGGCATCATCGACATTGATGCCGACGCGCTCGATGGTCACATCGGTACGCCCCCCCGCCTGCCCTACGGCAATCACCAGATCCGGTTTCAACTCTTCAATGGCGGCATACAACGCGGTCAGCGAGTCGCCAAAAGCACAGGGCAGCTGTTTGGCCATCACTTTTGCTCCGCACACCATGCGCTCATGCAGATGGCTGACGGCTTCCCACGACGGGTTCACCAGCTCGCCTCCGAAAGGCTCGAAAGCGGTAATCAAAACGGTCTTCATTGTGGCCTCACAGGAACATCATGAAATACAGAAGGAAGATATTGGCTATTAACAATAGCACGCCGGTGGGCACCTGAGCCTTGATCACCGCATTGCGGTCAGGCAGTTCGAGCAGCGCCGCCGGGACAATATTGAAGTTGGCCGCCATGGGCGTCATCAGCGTGCCGCAATAGCCGGAGAACATGCCAATCGCCGCCATGACCGCCGGATTGCCATGGTGTTGCAGCACCAGGATCGGAATACCGATGCCGGCGGTAACAATCGGGAATGCGGCAAAGGCATTGCCCATCACCATGGTCAGCAGCGCCATGCCGATGGCATAGGTGGCAACGGCAATAAAGCGGTTATCTACCGCCAGGTAGGTTTCGGTCAGGTGCGAAATCGCCGTGCCAACGCCGGCGCTGGTGAACAGCAGACCTAAGGTGGCAAGGATTTGCGGCAGAATAAATGCCCAACCGATGGCATCCAGCAGGCGACGCGCTTCCTGCACCGACTGCGCCGGGCCTTCATGGGTGAGTTTCAGGGCGATCAGCCAGCCGATCACGCAGCCGACCATCATTGAGAATAACGTCACCAGCGTGGAGTGATTCCCCGGACCAAACAGCCCTTCCTGCAACCCCGGAATATTATTGAAGGCCAGCACGCCAATCACCGTCACCACCGGGATGGCTAACGCCGGCAGGAACAGTTTGTTGCGTAAGCGCTGAGCGCTTTGCTCTTTCTGCTCTTCGCTGCGCTGATGGTATGAGCCCAGCTTCACGCCGCCCAGACCGGCAATCAACGCCATCACCACCACCATCACGCCTATCACAATGTGCAGTGAACGTGCGCCAAGCAGCTCAACCGCCCAGTCACCGACGAAAAACACCAGCCCGTACAGTGCCCAGAACAGCCCGGTGGTTAAGCGGCGTGGGTTTCCTTTGTCGCGCCAGGACATCACGGCGACCACCAGCAGGATAATTCCCGCCAGCCAGAACAGATATTGTTGCTGGAACATTAGCGGCCTCCCTTCGCTTTCAACGCGGTGTTATTCAGTGCAGACAGTTCTTTGGCAATGGTTTTATCCAGGCGGCGTAAGCGCACGGCGTGGATCAGAAACGCGCAGACAGCGGTCGGAATGCCCCACAGCGCAATATGCAGCGGCTCGGTCTGAATTCCGGCGGATTCCTGCATAAAGTTATGCATAAAGATGATCGCGCCAAAGGCGACAAAGATATCTTCGCCAAAGAACAGGCCGACGTTATCGGTTGCGGCCGACATCGCGCGCAGGCGATGGCGAACGCTGTCAGGCAACTCGCCATAGCGGTTTTCGGTGGCCCCTTCGGCCATCGGTGCCAGCAGCGGACGCACCATTTGCGGATGCCCACCCAGACTGGTCAGGCCCATCGCGGCGGTGATTTCACGCACGAACAGATACACAATCAGCAGGCGTCCGGCTGTGGCGGTTTTAATCTGAGCGATCCACGCCTGGGCCCGCTGCTTCAGACCGTGACGCTCCAGCAGGCCGATAACGGCCAGCGGCAACAACAGGATCAGCGGCAGGTTACGGGTGTTGAGAAATCCTGAGCCCAGCTTTTCCAGAATATCGCCCAGCGGCATATGCGCGGCCAGCCCGGTAATCAGTCCGGAGACGATCACCACCAGCACCGGGTTAAACCGGAGTAAAAAACCGATGACGATGGCCACAATCCCTGCCAGTGGCCATAAATTCACTGCACTTTCCATATACATCCTCCCGGTATTGATAAAAAAAATTCCCCAACCGAGTTGAGGAATCTGCCGCGTTTCAACGCGTTATTGCCTTAAAGGCTGGTGACCTGAATCTGTTGTTGCTTAAAGGCCTGACGGAGCTGGGCGGCAAAAGCCATTGCGTGTGCGCCATCGCCGTGCAGGCAAACGGTGTCAGCATTGACGTTCACCCATTCACCGCTGAGGCTCTTCACCTTGCCCTGCTGGATCATGCTCAGGGTCTGCTCGATGGCCTGTTGATCGCTGTCAATCAGCGCGCCTGGCTGGCTGCGCGGAACCAGCGATCCGTCGGCCTGATAGCCACGATCGGCGAAAACCTCTTCGCGCGTGGTCAGACCCAGCGCCTTGCCGGCCCGAATGGATTCACTGTTGGCCAGCCCCACCAGCACCAAAGCCGGATCGACGGCTTTCACCGCCCGCGCGATCGCGTTCGCCAGCTCGGGCTCCTGAGCGGCCTGGTTATAGAGCATTCCGTGGGGCTTCACATGCACCAGCTTGCCGCCTTCGCTGCGGGCGATCGCCTGCAGTGCGCCAATCTGGTAAATCATCTGGGCATACACGGTTTCGGCAGGGAGCTGCATCCGCGTGCGGCCAAAATTTTCCCGATCGGGAAAGCTCGGATGTGCGCCGATGGCCACGCCGAATTCCAGCGCCCATAACACGCTTTGACGCATGGTTTGCGCATCGCCGGCATGGAATCCACAGGCGATATTGGCCGATGACACCAGCTGCAATAAGTCACGATCGTTGGCGCAGCCTTCGCCCAGATCGGCATTAAGATCAACTTTCATGTTCCACTCCCCAGGCCATTTGCTCCAGCGCCAGTTGCTGGTCGCGTTTGGCTTTCAGCGCTTCTTCAAGCGTGCAGTAAACAAAATGCATCGGCTCGCCCAGACGGATCTGCGCCAGATGGTAAAGATCGGCTTCGATCACGCAGCCAATGCGCGGATAGCCGCCGGTGGTCTGCGCATCCGCCATCAGCACAATCGGCTGACCGTTTGGCGGCACCTGAATCACGCCGGGGATCAGGCCGTGCGACAGCATTTCACGCTTTTCGCTGCGTTGCAGCGGCCGGCCCTGCAGGCGGTAGCCCATACGGTTACTTTGCGGATTAAGTTTCCAGGCGGTCCGCCAGAACGCTTCACGACTCTCATGGGTAAACTCATGATATTCCGGCCCCATCATCACCCGGATGCGGTTACCGAACAGCAGTTGGCGCACGCCGACCGGCTTCAGGAAGTGCCGTTGCGGCTCGCGCTGAGGCAGCAAATCGCCATCTTTAATCGGGCCGCCGTTAAAGCCACCAAAGCCGGCTTTGGCATCCGTGCTGCAAGAACCTAACATTGGCTCGACGGCAAACCCGCCATCCAGCGCCAGATAGCTGCGCATGCCCCGGTGCGGCATGCTTAACGTCAGCCGCTGTCCCTTTTTCACCGCCGTTCGCCAGCCGGTCCACACCGGCTGACTGTCCAGCTCGGCACTGCATCCCGCGCCGGTCAGCGCTATCCAGCCGTCGCGGGTGAATTCAGCACTGAATTGCCCCAGCGTAATCTCCAGTACCGCGCTGTTTTTATCATTGCCCACCAGCAGATTGGCGGTTTCCATGGCGGGACGATCGAGAACCCCGCTCAGACCGACGCCGTACTGCCGCCAACCGGTGCGGCCGGCGTCCTGCAACGTGGTCGCCATTCCTGCGCGAATTATCTTCAGCATAAGCCTCCCTTCTGCGGTACAAACCGCACGCTGTCGCCCGGCCTTAAGAAAGTGGGTGGCTGGTTTACTGGATTGAACAACGTGATGTCCGTCTGACCAATCAACTGCCAGCCGCCAGGGGCGGAAAACGGATAGACGCCGGTCTGGCTGCCGCCGATGCCTACCGATCCGGCGGGCACCGCCACTCTTGGCTCGGCACGCCGTGGCGTATGCAGGCGATCGTCCAGCCCAGCCATATACGGGAATCCAGGCTGGAAACCGATAAAGTAAACCACGTATTTTCCGCTGGCATGGGCTTCGACAACCTGTTGCGGCGTTAAGCCACTGTGGCGGGCAACCTCATCCAGATCCGGCCCGGCGGAACCGCCATAAACCACCGGAATCTCAACCTCGCGTGAGGTCATTTCCAGCTGTTCGCTTTTTTCCCACCAGGACTGTAACCACTCAATGGCATCCAGCGCCGTCTGTTGCGGATCGCTCAGCAGCACGGTGATGTTATTCATCCCCGGGACCACTTCAATGACTTCAGGTCTTGCCATTAATCGCGACGACAGGCCCCAAATCCGTTGCTGAGTGGCCAGCGTAACCGGCGGCTCAAGTTCAAGTACGACTGCACGTTCGCCTAACAGGTAACAACGAGCTCGTTGCAAAACGCTCCTCCTGACCTGGTATTAAGGCCATCTGAAATCGATATAAGGCAAATAGTTATGCGGAAATGTCGGGGATGTGTCAACTGTGTTGCAGGCGGCCGGGGTAGCCGCCTGGCAGAAATCAGGCAGGATTAGGGATATCGATGAAGGTGACGTCCAGATTATGGTTCTCTGCCAGCCACTCGCCGAGCGCCTGAATGCCACAACGCTCGGTGGCATGATGCCCGGCGGCGAAGAAGTGCAGGCCCTGTTCGCGCGCGCTGTGGATGGTCTGCTCAGAGACTTCGCCACTGAAAAACGCATCGACGCCGAAGGCTGCCGCCGCATCAATAAAGCCCTGACCGCCACCGGAGCACCAGGCAATACGGCGGATCGACTCAGGGGCATTATCGCCACAGTGCAGCGGTTCACGTCCCAGCACCTGACTGATGCGCTGGGCAAACTGATTGCCGGTCAACGGCTCTTTCAGCTCTCCCCATGGCAGCAGTTCTTCAATTTCACCTTTGGTGTCAATGCCCAGCAGGCTGGCGAGCCGGGCGTTATTTCCCAACTGAGGATGCGCGTCCAGCGGCAGATGCCAGCCGTACATATTGATGTCATTGGCCAGCAGGGTTTTCAGCCGGTTACGCTTCATCCCTTTGATCACCGAGGCTTCGTTCTTCCAGAAATAACCGTGATGGACCAGCACCGCATCAGCATTCAGCCGCACCGCCTCATCCAGCAGCGCCTGGCACGCGGTAACGCCGGTAACAATTTTCTTCACCTCACTCCGCCCTTCCACCTGCAAGCCGTTCGGGCCGTAGTCTTTGAAGGCAGCGGTGTTCAGCAGTTGGTTAACAATCTGTTCAAGCTCTGTATTACGCATATCAATTCCTGAAGTGCGCGTTACCCGGAAAACAATTACCGCGTAACGCTGCGTGTGGGATTACCGTCACAATAACAAAGCGTGGGGACTATCAGCAGCATTTTTTTATCTGCCGACAGCTGCTGATAAAACAGACAATTAACGCATCAACAGCGGTGTACGTTATTTATTTCGCCCGGGTTGTTCATCGGGTTAATGCACTGGATCGCCCGGAAGGTTGTTCCGATAAAAGGACTTTTTCCGGCTTAATGTGTGACAAACCTCACATCTGTGCCAGGCTTTAACAACACGTAAATATGCACAAGGTGAAAAATATGTCACATCAAAATAACAAAAGCATCCTGACCGTTGATTATCCTGCGCCACCCTTTGCAGAACAGCCTCAGCCTGTGCCAGGCCTTGCCAGCAAAATGATCCCGGTGCCGGATCACGGTGAGAAATCCTATAAAGGGTCAGGCCGACTGGCCGGACGTAAAGCGCTGATCACCGGTGGCGACTCCGGCATCGGCCGCGCCGTGGCCATTGCCTATGCTCGTGAAGGGGCCGACGTGGCAATCAATTATCTGCCGGAAGAAGAGTCAGATGCGGCTGAAGTTATTCAGCTTATCGAAGCCGAAGGGCGCAAAGCCATCGCGATCCCGGGTGATATTCGCACCGAAGCTTTCTGTCAGCAATTAGTTAAAGAGGCAGCCAGCAAACTTGGCGGTCTGGATATTCTGGTGAACAATGCCGGGCGTCAGCAATTTAATGAATCTATTCGGACATTAAGTACCGAAGATTTCGATGCCACATTTAAAACCAACGTTTATGCCATGTTCTGGATAACTAAAGCGGCGGTGGATTATCTTCCGCGTGGCGCGTCGATTATTAATACCAGTTCGGTTCAGGCCTTTAAACCCAGCGAAATCCTGCTGGATTATGCCCAGACCAAAGCCAGCATTGTCGCCTTTACCAAATCACTGGCTAAGCAGCTGGGGAAAGAAGGCATTCGCGTCAATGCCGTCGCACCGGGACCTTACTGGACGCCACTTCAGTCAAGTGGCGGACAGCCGCAGGAAAAAGTGCAGCAGTTTGGCCAGGATTCGCCACTGGGTCGCCCGGGACAGCCAGCTGAAATTGCTCCGCTGTATGTCACCCTCGCCTCGACCGAAAGCAGCTATACCTCTGGTCAGGTCTGGTGCTCGGATGGTGGTACCGGCACGCTGTAACCCCCGTTCCTGCTATGTAAAAATAAAAAGAGATCGCCTGGCGATCTCTTTTTTTGCTGGCAATTACGTAAAGCGCCCAGTGATAAATACTGGCGCCTTAACGGTTAACTCTGTTTACGCGCCGCTTCAAACGCCTCAAGCGTGCGCTTTCGCGCTTCTTTATGATCGACAACCGGCTGAGGATAATCCAGCGCAACGCCCACATTGTCGGCCCAGATATGCGGTTGATGAATATGCTTTACCGGCACGTCCTTTAACTCCGGCAGCCACTTGCGGATAAACTCACCTTCTTTATCAAAGCGCTCGCCCTGAGTGGTCGGATTAAAGATGCGGAAATACGGTGCGGCATCGTTGCCACTGGACGCCGCCCACTGCCAGCCGCCATTGTTGGCTGCCAGATCGCCATCAATCAGCTGTGACATAAAGTAGCGCTCCCCTTCCCGCCAGTCGATCAGCAGGTCTTTTACCAGGAAGCTGGCGACGATCATCCGCAGACGGTTGTGCATCCAGCCCAACTGATTCATCTGTCGCATCGCCGCATCAACAATCGGGTAGCCGGTTTTACCCTGCTGCCACGCTTCCAGCTGCTTATCAGCCGGCTGCCACTTTACGTTGTCGGTCCAGGCGATAAAGGGTTTATACCGACAGAGCTTCGGCCAGGCCACCAGCAGATGACGGTAAAACTCACGCCAGATCAGCTCATTCAGCCAGACAAAAACGTTACTGTCGTCCAGACCTCGGGGATGTTCCGCCAGCAGCCGGTGAAGACATTGACGTGGCGAAAGCACGCCGGTGGCCAGATAGACAGAAAGCCGGCTGGTGCCATCAACCGCCGGAATATTGCGGGTGTCGGGGTATTCAGTGACCGGCTGCTGGCAGAAATGCCGTAACTGATGCAGCGCAGCTTTCTCTCCGGCGGCAAACAGCTCGCTGTCGAACGCTTCGGTTGGATAATCGAAGGGCTTTATCTCCGGCGTTTTGCTTAACGGCGCGCCCTGCCGCGGTTTGGGTGCCGGCACGCACTCGGGCAATCCTTCGTGCAGGCGTTTAACAAACGCCCGGCTGAACGGCGTAAAGACTTTATACATCTCACGGTTACCGGTCAGTACGCTACCCGGTGGCAGCAACAGGCTGTCGTCGAATCCCTGAGAAATGATATCGAGATCAAACAGCCTGCGCTCCGCCGCCGCATCGCGCTGGCGCTCGTTAACTTCGTACTGATAGTTGTAGAACAGCCGGTCGACATGATGCTGCTGGCAGAAATCACTTAACGCCTCGACGGAAGCGGCAAAATCATCACACTGCACTGTGTGCAGCGCGATGCCCTTCTCAGCCAGCGAGTGTTGAACATCCAGCAGGTTCTGGTAGATAAAGGCCGCCTGTTTCGGCGCCATCGAATGACTTTTCCACTGCGCTGGCGTGGCTATAAACAGTGCCAGCACGGTGGCATCGGCATCGCGGCAGGCAGCATGCAATGCGTAATTATCATGGACGCGCAGATCGTTGCGCAGCCAGATCAAATGGGTTGCCATAACACTCCCTGAGAAAAACTAGTGTCCATAGCGCAGGCGAAGCGCTTCCGGATAGGGTTCAAAATAGCGCTGCTGCGCCAGATACGCATCGGGGTACTCCGCCATGTAATGCTTCAACAGGGTGATCGGTGCCAGCAACGGCTGCATCCCCTGACGATAGTGTTCAATCAGCGAGGTCAGCTCCTGGCGCTGTTTTGAGGTCAGCTGAGGACGGAAATAACCCTGAACGTGCATCAGCACGTTGGTGTGATTTCCCCGGGTGGCCTGATTCTTCAGCAAATCCATCAGACGCTGGCGATACTCAAAGGCATACTCTTCCAGTGACGACCAGTCGGCCATCGCCGCAACAAAACGCCCCATTTCGCGGTATTCCGGCTGGGAGTGCGCCAGCAAAGAGAGCTTATAACGGCTGTGAAAGGCCATTAATTTGCCGCGCGTCAGGCCGCTGCGCCACAGCTCATTAAATTCATGCAGCGTATACACGCGTTCAACAAAGTTTTCCCGCAGTACGGGATCGTGCAGGCGACCATCTTCTTCAACCGGCAGCCACGGCATTTGCGCCATCAGCTCGCGAGTAAAGACCCCTACCCCTTCTTTGCGGTTATTGTTGTTATCGGCCTGATAGACCCGCACGCGTTCCATGCCGCAGCTGGGCGATTTAGCACAGACAATGTAGCCACACAGATGATGCAGGGCGGAAACGCGTTTTTCTGCGTAAGACTGCATGGCCTCGGTGACCGGATCGCCTTTGCCATTACTGAAGCAGAGCGCGGGCAGATCGTCACCATTTTCGGTTAAACGCAGCGCAGGTCGTGGCGTCGGCAATCCGATCGCCATTTCCGGGCAGGCCGGTTCATAACGGATAAACGGGGCGAGATCTTCGGTGGCGAAAGCGCAGCGCTTATGACCGCCATCAAAACGGACGTTGTCACCGAGCAAACAGGCGCTGATGCCGACGGGAATTTTTTCGCTCATAGTTGTACAACCTCCAGAATCTTGTAGAGGTTTAAGTGTAGCTGAAAGCCGCGCAATGATCGCGTGAAGGTTGAATAACGGGCAAAAAAAATCCCGCCGGAGCGGGAGAGATCAGTAGAAGTCGCAACCTGCGGCTTCAGACTGGGCCAGCCAGACCGGCTGGCTGCTGGTCTTGGACCAGACGCGGTGCAGATAACTGTAAAACCTGGCACGATCCTGGCGGAAAAGCATAACCGGTAAAGCCAAAGTGCCTGCGACGATCACCGCAATGCGACGCAGGACAATCCGGTGTAAAGAGTAGTGCTGATAAAGACCCATATGTCCTCCCGTTAGCCCAATGAAACGAATGTAATCTGCGCAAAATAATAGCGCCTTCTGTGTAATTTTACTACTCATCCGACCACTAAAAGCGAAAAAAACCGCTGATATTTTCACCGAACCGTAATCAAGTTACATAAATGTTAACTTTACCGTTATTAATTAACAATCGAATGACATCCACTGCCGGATTATCCCTTACCGTCTTCGGTCGCCTGTTGCACGGCCGAGAAGGTTTGCAGCAAAGCGGAAGGATATTTGATAAATTGGGCCGCCCTAATGCGGCGCCGCTGCCCGATAACAGGAAGGAAACCCGGTGACAACCGTTCTGATCGTTGAAGATGAAAAAGAGATCCGCCGTTTTCTGCGTATTGCGCTGGAGGGTGAATCCCTGCGGGTGTACGACGCCGACACCCTGCAACGCGGGCTGATTGAAGCGGCAACCCGTAAACCCGATTTAGTGATCCTCGATCTGGGTTTGCCTGACGGCGATGGCAATCAGTTTATCCGCGAAGTCCGCCAGTGGAGTGCAGTGCCGGTCATCGTGCTCTCTGCACGCAGTGACGAACAGGATAAGATTGCGGCGCTGGATGCCGGCGCCGATGACTTTCTCACCAAGCCTTTTGGTATTGGGGAGTTACTGGCAAGAGTGCGTGTTGCGCTTCGGCACCGGGATAAATCCGGCAACGGGACGCAAGCCAGTGAAATTACCTTTAGCGACGTCTGCGTGGATATTGCCGGGCGACGCGTCACCAAAGGCGGTGCGGATCTGCATCTGACGCCCATTGAGTTTCGTCTGCTGGTCAGCCTGTTGAATCACGCCGGAAAAGTCATGACGCAACGTCAACTGCTTAACCAGGTTTGGGGACCCAATGCCGTCGAGCACAGCCATTATCTGCGCATCTATATGGGACATCTGCGGCAGAAGCTGGAAAGCGATCCGGCGCAACCTCGCCATTTGATCACCGAAACCGGTGTCGGCTACCGCTTTATGCCGTGAATGGCTGCGGCGCAGGCAATAAAAAAGGCGCTATATCAGCGCCTTTAGGTTTTTCTGAAGCTTCGCGATTAGGCGTTTTTCAGCACTTCGCTAACAATCTCAACCGCTTCTTTCTCGATCTGCTCACGGTGCTCAGCACCGAGGAAGCTCTCGCAGTAGATTTTGTATGCATCTTCAGTGCCCGAAGGACGCGCAGCAAACCAGCCGTTCTCGGTCATCACTTTCAGACCACCGATAGAAGCACCGTTACCCGGCGCTGCCGTCAGGCGTGCCGTGATCGGATCGCCCGCCAGCGTATCGGCACTGACCATTTCTGGTGACAGTTTAGACAGCGCCGCTTTTTGCGCAGAAGTCGCAGAAGCCTGCAGACGGTTGTAGCTCGGGGCGCCGAAGCGCGCGGCCAGTTCGTCATAATGCTGCTGTGGATTCTTGCCGGTTACCGCAGTGATTTCTGCCGCCAGCAGGCACATGATGATGCCGTCTTTGTCGGTAGACCACGGCGTGCCGTCAAAGCGCAGGAAGGAAGCACCCGCACTCTCTTCGCCGCCGAAACCAAAGCTGCCATCGTACAGGCCGTCAACAAACCATTTAAAGCCAACCGGCACTTCCACCAGCTTGCGACCAATGTCGTTAACCACGCGGTCGATCATCGCGCTGGAAACCAGCGTTTTGCCGACGGCGACATCTTTGCCCCACTGCGGACGGTTCTGGAACAGGTAGTTGATTGCAACGGCCAGGTAGTGGTTCGGGTTCATCAGGCCAGCAGGCGTGACGATACCGTGGCGGTCATAATCCGGATCGTTGGCAAAGGCCAGATCGAATTTATCACGCAGCGCCAGCAGACCCGCCATCGCGCTCTCAGACGAGCAATCCATGCGGATCACGCCATCTTTATCGAGGTGCATAAAGCGGAAGGTCTGATCGACCGAATCGTTCACGATGGTCAGATCAAGGTTGTAGAACTCGGCAATACGCTGCCAGTAAGCAATCCCTGAACCGCCTAACGGATCGACACCAATTTTCAGGCCCGCTTTCTGAATAGCAGGAATGTTAACGATCTGCGCCAGGCCTTCAATGTAAGGCTGGATCAGGTCTTTTTCCTGAAGATGGCCGCTTTCCCAGGCTTTGTCCAGCGCGATGCGCTTAACGCCTTTCAGGCCATCTTTAATCAGAGCATTGGCACGGTCTTCAACCACTTTGGTGACGTTAGTGTCAGCCGGGCCACCGTTTGGCGGGTTGTATTTAATGCCGCCATCTTCCGGTGGGTTGTGCGAAGGCGTGATCACAATGCCATCGGCCTGAAGGCCACCGGCTTTGTTGTGCTCCAGAATAGCATTGGAGATCGCAGGCGTTGGCGTATAGCCATTGTCCAGCTGCACAATCACATCGACACCGTTCGCGGCCAGCACTTCCAGTACGGAAATGATCGCAGGTTCGGAGAGCGCATGGGTATCTTTGCCGACGAAGCAAGGACCGGTAATGCCGTTCTTTTTGCGTTCTTCTGCAATCGCCTGAGCAATAGCCAGAATGTGCGTCTCGTTAAAGCTCTGACGCCCTGCACTGCCGCGATGGCCAGAAGTCCCGAATTTAACCGCATGTTCCGGGTTGCTCAGATCGGGCTGCAGGACATAATACTGTGACGTTAATTGTGCAACGTTAATCAAATCACTCTGCTGGGCGGGTTGCCCTGCACGGGGGTGATTGGCCATTGGCGATTCTCCCTGACGCTTCTTTATCAGTTAGAGGGTGCCGCAAACCTTGTCAGCGAGTTCCGCAGGGAACTGCATTGACTGCATGATGTGTTCCACCATGCTGCGTTTGCGACCTGTGTTGGTGTTGGTGATCACCCAATACGGCGTGCCGGGAATATGTTGCGGCTTGGTATGGGTGCCATTCTGTACCAGGGTCTGCTGATTGCCTGCAAAGTAAACGCGCGTGCGGCCAAGCAGTGACTCGGTCGCGGCGGCAAAAGCTTTGGGATCCTGATTATATAAAGTCGACAAGATGAGCATAAAACGGTTAACCGCTTTCTTCTGCTCAGCATATTCGTCAGACAGCAGCAGCTCACGCACCGCGCGAACGCGGTCCTGAGGGCGGGATTCCACCTTCACTGGCGCCGCGTCTTTGGCGACGCTCACGGCAGTAGATGCCGTTACCGCTGCGGTAGCAGGCGCTTTTTGCCCGGCCGTAAATTTAAGCATACGACGCAAAATGTCAGAGGCGCTTTCACCAATATGCTGAGTGTGACTGGCGATATAACGGTAGAGCTCTTCGTCGACTTCAATAGTTTTCATCTTGATCCAGTACAATTTATTGCTGATAAGAGCCGGTCTGTACGCTGCCTGAACAAGCCGCACAGGATCGTTCCAGCTCTAACACGAGGATTATAAAGTTAAATCCTGCCGGGGTGTAGCGCCAGCCCCTGATACCAGTAAAAGTCAGAATATGCCGCAAAAAGATTGGCGGGCGCTTTCTGGCCGTCACGGCAGGAAAAAGTGAATCTATGATACCCTAACCCCTCGTTTCAACAGTAAGAACTTTGTTATGAAATTGAATACCCGCTTGCTATCTGAACAATCCGCCCGCCCTGAGGTTCCCGTGGTGTTAATCCACGGCCTTTTTGGCAGCCTTGATAATTTGTCCGTGTTGGCGCGAGGGTTAAAGGACGATCGCCAGCTGGTGCAGATCGACCTGAGAAACCACGGTTTATCGCCTCGCGATGACCAGATGGATTATCAGGCGATGGCCCGCGATGTACTGGAAACGCTGGATGCCGAAGGGATTGACCGGGTCGCGGTCATCGGACATTCGATGGGCGGAAAAGTGGCGATGGCGTTAACCGCGCTGGCGCCAGAACGAATCGAGCAGCTGGTGGTTATCGATATGGCACCGGTCGCTTATCCGACCCGCCATCACGATACGATTTTTGCGGCGCTGAAGGCGGTCACCGCAGCGGGCATTACGCAACGAAGCGATGCCGCAGCGCTGATGCGTGAAACGATAGAAGAAGAAGGCGTGATTCAGTTTCTGCTGAAATCCTTCCAGCAAGGGGAATGGCGGTTTAACGTGCCGGTGCTGTGGCAGTGCTACGATCGGATTATTGGCTGGCAGCCGGTTCCGGCCTGGGAACATCCCGCGCTGTTTATTCGCGGCGAACGTTCGCCCTACCTGGCCGATGAATATCGTGACGCCCTGCTGGCGCAGTTCCCCAAAGCCCGTGCGCATGTGGTCAACGGTGCCGGTCACTGGGTCCATGCCGAGAAACCTGATGCTGTTTTGCGCGCAATACGCCGTTTTTTTGCGCTGTAAAAACAATTATATCCTGAGATGGCTAAATCATTGTCGTCATGACTTTCGCTGGGGTATGATGGCGCGCTAAAAATTTGTCGCTGCACGAATTTCAGCCGACATCAGGCCTGAACCATCAGAACTCCAGCCTTTCAGTATCACGATTCTATGGCAAAAGAAAACACGGACCGCACCACGATCGATCTGTTCGCAGATGACCGTCGCCCGGGACGACCAAAAACCAATCCGCTGACGCGTGATGAGCAGCTGCGTATCAACAAACGCAACCAGCTTAAGCGCGATAAAGTGCGCGGGCTGAAGCGCGTTGAACTGAAAATGAACAGTGACGCGGTTGATGCTCTGAACCAGCTTGCCGAGCAGCGTAATATGAGCCGCAGCGAGCTGATTGAAGAAATGGTCATGGCGCAGTTGGCCGATCAGGACCGCTGAACAGGCGCTTTCAGCACCCCCCGGTGAAGCACAAAGCGACAAAAGCAGGCGGATTACTCATTTATCCCCCTGTAGCTGTCTGCTATCATTGCCGGTATCTGTAATAAGCAGCCTTTACCCTATCAACACGTTTCAAGAGGTTAGTAAGTCATGGCAATCGTAGGCATTTTCTTTGGCAGCGATACGGGCAATACAGAAAACATTGCAAAAGTGATCCAGAAGCAGCTCGGTAAAGAGGTGGCTGAAGTTCATGATATCGCTAAAAGCAGCAAAGAAGACCTTGAAGCCTTTGATATTCTGCTGCTCGGTATCCCAACCTGGTACTACGGCGAAGCGCAGTGCGACTGGGATGATTTCTTCCCGACGTTGGAAGAAATTGATTTCAACGGCAAGCTCGTTGCGCTGTTCGGTTGTGGCGATCAGGAAGATTACGCTGAGTACTTCTGTGACGCGATGGGCACCATCCGCGACATTATCGAGCCTAAAGGCGCGGTGATCGTCGGTCACTGGCCAACTGAAGGCTACCATTTTGAAGCCTCGAAAGGGCTGGCGGATGATAAGCACTTCCTCGGTCTGGCTATTGACGAAGATCGTCAGCCAGAACTCACCAGTGAGCGCACCGAGCAGTGGGTCAAACAGATTTATGACGAGCTCCAGCTGAAAGAAATCCTGGAAGCGTAATCAGACCGGCCTGATTGGGAGGTATCTCACATCAGGCCAGTGGTTTTTCCTATAGAAGTAATAGACACATTTTTGTAACTTTCATCTGCAAATCTGTAAAATATCGCCATCGGTCACCCGCTTTCTCAGCGCCTTTCGCTCTAATAGCGACTATGATGAGGCAGAGCGAAATGTCAGCCCAACCGCTTGCTCTCACGGACGTAACGACTCTTCTCCTTACCTCCCTTGATTGAGATGCATCGCCAGTGGTGTTCATTTCGAAATATCAGTTCTATAATGAGACGTTTGGCTTTTCGCGACGACCGATGTTCAGGGCTTTTCAGCCACAAAGTGACTAGCAAAGTAACAGGACAATATCCGCATGACTGACAATAACACCGCATTAAAGAAGGCCGGCCTGAAAGTCACGCTTCCACGACTTAAAATTCTGGAAGTACTTCAGGAACCTGAGGGCCATCACGTCAGTGCGGAAGACTTGTACAAGCGTCTGATTGACATGGGCGAAGAGATTGGTCTGGCGACGGTTTACCGCGTTCTTAACCAATTTGATGATGCCGGGATCGTTACCCGTCATAATTTCGAAGGTGGTAAATCCGTTTTCGAACTGACTCAGCAGCATCACCACGATCATCTGATTTGCCTGGATTGTGGCAAGGTGATCGAGTTCCGTGATGAAAACATCGAAGCTCGCCAGCGTGATATCGCCACGCGCCACGGCATCAAACTCAGTAACCACAGCCTGTACCTTTACGGTCACTGCTCAACCGGTGACTGCCGTGAAGATGAGACGCTGCACGACAAGTAATCTACACTAACAGCAAAAAACCGGTGATCCTTCACCGGTTTTTTTTTGCCTGTCGCCCCGTTACAGCGCTTCCGTCCGGCTGACGCGCAGACCATCAGGACTGCGCGTACGCAGCAATACCTTACCGGCCACCGCCGGCGGTTGATCCGCCTGCCACTGCTGCCAGGTTGTCCCCTCGTCCAGGCTGTACTCAACGGTTAAGCCCGGTAGCTCGGTATTGACCACCAGCTTACCGTCCTGCACCACCCCACCGGGCACCGGCAAGCGATAGGCAATGCCGGCTTTATCCAGTTTTGCCAATTCACGTTGCCCCAGAAGGTTGGCAAACCGCTGCCAGTCCTTCAGCTGAGCCTGCTGGTCTACCAGGCGGGTTTTGCCGCCGGTATACTCTTTGCCGGCTTTATAATCCTGCTCCCAGGCTGCGCGGTGCCAGGCACGTTCCGCCACGGACAAAATGCGCGGGAAAAGCTTGTACTCCACCTGCGCGTCGGTACGGGTGGTTTCACTCCACAGTTGAGCGGAGATGCCGTGAGCGCCAGGCCAGGGCTTGTCAGATTTAGCCGTGAAAGGTTTGCCGTCGCGATCGACGGAAGTCTCGGCGTTTTGTGGCAAGTTATCCGGCGCGAAGTGGAAAATTTTCCGTTCATCGGTAAAGCGCGTTCCCCAGTAGTATCCCCGCTCCAGCGGATTCACCTCGGCAGGAAAATCGAGATACAGGTAATCCGGATTGGAGACGATCACTTCATAACCTTTGCCTGCCCAGTCATTGGCAGAATCAAAACCGCCCCAAAACAGCGTATCCCAGAAGTTGACCGCAACCCTGTCCGTTGCGAAGGCTTTGGCATTTTTAGCGTCTTTAATACCATCCTGCCAGGCCTGCATTTTGCCGATACCGTGTGCCTTAACCTGCTTGCTGACGTTAAGGGCAAAGTCGCTCGGCAGATGATCCAGGTCTTCAATCTTTCCTTCTTCAATCATCGTCTGGCAGACCTGGGATTTTGCCCACGGCTTATCTTGCTGGCTTAAGTCCAGTAAACCGGTGCCTTCAACGGGTGTGTTCTTATCCGAATAGCCGGATCCTAAGCGAATGTTTTTGGCTTCATCTCCGCCGAAATGCCAGGTCTTCAGCGGCTGTCCGGCAGCTTTATGCATCGCCTGGATTTCACCTATCACCTTGTCGGTAAAGCGTAACGAGGAGCTCAGGCACGGATTGAGATAGCTGGTGCGATCGTAAAGCTGCACGGAGGTGGTGTTGGAATTGTCGCTGGGATCGAGCAGGCGGAATTCATTGGCTTCTTTTTCCTTACCGGCATTGAACAAGCGATCGTAACGCGCTTCCATCGAGATTACCGCTGCCCGGGCGTGGGCCGGCATATCGATTTCCGGGATGACCTGAATACCGCGCGCATCAGCATACTTCACAATATCGATATACTGCTGACGGCTGAAATGACCGCTGCCACTGTTATCACTGTTTGGTCCCGATCCTAACTGTGGCAGCAAACAGCGCTTCTCTTCAGGATCGTGACAACGCTTGCTGCCAATCTCCGTTAACTCCGGCAGGCCTGGAATTTCAATACGCCAGCCTTCATCGTCGGTCAGATGGAAATGGAAAACGTTGAGTTTCCACGCCGCCATCTGGTCCAGCAAGCGCAGTACCACCTCTTTGCTGTGGAAGTTGCGCGCCACATCAAGGAACACCGCACGGTATTGGAAACGCGGCGCATCGCTGGCCTTTAACGTCGCCACGTTCAGGCTGCCATCGGCCGGGATCAGCGACAGGATCGACTGTAAACCATAGAACACGCCGCTCTGGTCATAACCCACCACTTCAGCCTTGTCCTTGCCAATATTCAGCGTGTATCCCCCCGGAACGGCCAGCTTTTTATCGAACGCTTTTTTGCTCACCCGAGTGGTAATCGGGTATCCATTGGGCTGCGCTTTGATTCCCATCAGCGCAAAACGCTGCTGTATGGCTTCGGCTTTCTCTGCCGACAGGCTTGCCAGTTCCAGCGTCACCCCAGCAGAGAGATCCGCGTCATCAGAGAACACCGAAACCTTCAACGGGGTGGGAAGGATTTGCCCACGTAAAGTGGACGCGGCCATCGGGGCGACATCGCTGTTTTTAGTAAAGCGGCCCTGGGCATCCATCAACAGGTTCTTATCATCTGCGATGCGCTTCCACTGAGCGCCAAAAGGCTCCACAAAATCGGTCAGTATCTCGGTATCCGTGCTGACGAGGATTTTCGGCGTGGCATCGCCAGAGGTCGCATACCAACGCGGCATCACATCGGTAATAAACAGCTGCCAGTATTCATTCACGATCGGGATCTCGATGGTTTCGCCCGCCGCAATGCCTTTGAATTTGTCTGTCGGCTCCAGGCGGGTTAAATCCCCGACAATATGCACCATGCGAAACTGATCGCTTTCGACCTTCAGCGTTTCATGCACGTTAGACATATAAATTGCCCAGTCTTTGCTGTCGATGGCGGGGCCCGGATTGGTGAAGCTAATGGTTGCGCGGTTACAGGAGGCCCAGTCAGCGCCCAGTCCGGCGCAATCCACGCCATGCTGGGCGGCAAGATTGTCCGTCACTTTGTACTTCACGCCAAACTGGCTGATTTGATCGACTAACTGCTGGTTGGCGGCTGCTCCACCACTGGCTAACGCAGATATCAGCGCAACCGATATCAGACTGGCTCTGAACTTTTTCATCCTTTAATCCTTGTCCGTAGGTAAGTCGTTTTTCTTCATTTCGTTGCAAGACACACGTCATAAAATTGTGAAGGGTGCAGTGACGATAAACTTCAGATCCTTCTCATCCTGGAAGATATTGCCGTAGCCGCCGCCCCAGCTGGGAAGGGTGGAATGGTTATTGAATCGGGTGAAGTGCAGCTTGAATAAGGTGTCTTTCGCCCTGCCCTCCTGCACTTTGTAAAGCAGGTCCAGATTCCAGGCAGATTCTTTCAGACGGGTATTTTGGTTATAGATCGGTTTGCTGTTGGGTTTGGCATCCCAGCCGTAAGCATAGGAGGTGCCGACCGAAAGGCCCGGCAGGCCCCAGCCTTTCAGCTCATACAACACGCCGGCAAACAGGGCTTTCTCGCCGTTGGCGTTAAAGTCGGAACGGGAATCCCACCAGACATCCAGCCGACCGTTTGAGGTGGCATAACCCGGCGTCAT
Source organism: Erwinia billingiae Eb661 (assembly GCF_000196615.1). Lineage (NCBI taxonomy): Bacteria > Pseudomonadati > Pseudomonadota > Gammaproteobacteria > Enterobacterales > Erwiniaceae > Erwinia > Erwinia billingiae. The sequence continues at coordinate 1,447,430 of NC_014306.1, read as the reverse complement.
GCGTTGCAGGAAGAAACCCTGATTTCCCTCGGCCTTGACCCAGGTGCCTTCAAGACGCAGATCGAAAGGCCCCGCGCGATAACCGAAGGTCAGCGCCTGCAGCCAGGCCAGGCCGTCATAGACATCATTACTGTTGGCTGCGCCACCGCGCTCTTTGTCCCGGGCACCATAGAATTGCCAGCTGGTGGTAAGCGGATTTTCAGCCAGCGCAAAGGTGTAAGAGAGTTTGGTGAAGTACTGGTCCATATAACCGGCCGCCTGACCGAAAGCGCCTTCCAACAACAGGTCATTTTTGAAGTCGTATTTTGCCCCTATCGAATGCAGATACGGGATGCCCGTTTTGCCATCCGCCTTGCGGAAGTGATAGGTGTTGCGGTACCAGGGTGCCTTATACTCATCGCTCCACATATAGGAAAGTGATAGTGCCCCTGCATCAGCAAAATCAACCTGGGTGCCAAGCTCGGCTCCGCGATAGGTGCCCGGTAAAAAACTCCAGTTTGGCGCCAGCAGCGTCTGTCCCTGCGGCTGCAAATAACCGGCCCGCAGCCAGTAATCGTTAAGCTTTAGTTTTAATGCCGCCTTATAAAGGCTGGCGCCATTTTTATCCCCGCTCCATTTTTCATCCCAGCGCGTATTGGCATCGCTGAAGCCAATTTCATTTGGCGCTGCCGGGCCTTTATCTGACATTTCCAGCGCGCCAAATACCGCTAAATCCAGTCCAATAATGTCGGCAACATAACCCGATGAAAAATCCAGATTACTGTTAAAAGTAGAATGGTGGAGATTTTGCTGATACTGGCCAAACTTATCGCTATCAGGATTGAGATCCTTTCTTTCCCGGTGGCGTTGCCAGTAATAAACGCCGCCCGTTAATGAGGCATCATCAATAAATCCGGCGGCAGTAGCATCAGGAATAAAAAGCGGAACCGATAACAGCGTACAGCAGGCGACTGCGCCCGCCATCACGGGACGTGATGAGATAAAAGCAGACATAGATAACCCCTCTTCCATAAGAGTAAGGCCCATTCTGAGCCATGATATCAATTGGTTATAAGCATCCTCTAACCGACGAAACTCAAAGTCGATGATATTTTTCGCGACGCGAATTATCAATAACTATTTAAAAGTGAAAGAAGAAAGTATGAGCGGCGGCACAAAACGGCGTTATTAATGAAAGAATATAAATAGCCCGCTAATTTAATTCGCGCTTACTCAATTAATATTAATCTTAAATATCATCTCGCGGATATATTCTAATTACAGAAAGACAACATCTCCTTAGCGTATTAAGGACTGGCTGGCGGTCTTGTTTAATAAAATTCTTAGATATTGAATGGCGCCCGGTGTCGTTCATAAAAAAAAACGCAGCCCGAAGGCTGCGTTTCAGTCTGGCAATCAGAGAGCGTTACTCGCCCGCTTTTGCCCAGGTATCGCGCAGGCCAACGGTGCGGTTGAACACCAGATTGTTGGCACTGGAATAACGGCTGTCAGCACAGAAGTAGCCTTCACGTTCGAACTGATACGGGCTGTTGGCTTCTGCCTTCTGCAATCCAGGTTCGACAAATCCCTGACGGATCAGCAAAGACTCTGGGTTGATCGTGGTCATAAAGTCTTCTGCCGCGCCCGGATTTGGCACGCTGAACAGACGGTCATACAGACGGAATTCCGCAGGCAGTGCATGTTCTGCAGATACCCAATGGATCACGCCTTTCACTTTACGGCCATCAGCCGGATCTTTGCTTAAGGTCTCGGTATCGCAGGTACAGAACAGGCAGGTAATATTGCCCTCTTCATCCTTCGCGATGCGTTCAGCTTTGATCACGTAGGCGTTGCGCAGGCGAACTTCTTTGCCCAGCACCAGACGCTTATACTGTTTGTTCGCTTCTTCACGGAAGTCAGCACGATCGATATAGATCTCGCGGCTGAACGGAACGTCACGCGTACCCATCTCCGGTTTATTCGGATGATTAGGCATGGGGATGATCTCTTCGTGATTCGCCGGCAGGTTTTCAATCACCAGCTTAACCGGATCCAGCACCGCCATCGCACGCGGCGCGTTCTCGTTAAGATCGTCGCGGATACAGGATTCCAGCGAAGCCATTTCCACGATGTTGTCCTGTTTGGTCACGCCGATACGGCGGCAGAACTCGCGGATTGAACCGGCGGTATATCCACGGCGGCGCAGACCGGAAACGGTCAGCATGCGCGGGTCATCCCAGCCTTCTACAATCTTGTCAGTCACCAGACGATTCAGATTACGCTTGGACATAATGGCGTATTCCAGATTCAGGCGAGAAAACTCGTACTGGCGTGGATGCATTGGGATAGTGATGTTATCCAGCACCCAGTCATACAGGCGGCGGTTATCCTGGAACTCCAGCGTGCAGAGTGAATGTGTGATCCCTTCCAGCGCATCGGAAATGCAGTGGGTGAAGTCATACATGGGATAGATGCACCACTTGTTACCGGTCTGATGATGCTCGGCAAACTTAATGCGGTACAGCACCGGATCGCGCATCACGATAAAGCTGGAAGCCATATCGATTTTTGCACGCAGGCAGGCAGTCCCTTCGGCAAACTCACCGTTGCGCATTTTTGCAAACAGCGCCAGGTTCTCTTCAACCGTGCGATCGCGGTACGGGCTATTTTTGCCAGGCGCAGTCAGGGTTCCGCGATATTCACGAATTTGTTCCGGGCTCAGTTCGTCAACATAGGCCAGGCCTTTGTTGATCAACTCAACAGCGTAGTTATGCAGCTGGTCGAAATAGTCAGAGGAGTAGCGAACGTTGCCCGTCCACTCGAAGCCCAACCACTGCACGTCTTGTTTGATCGACTCAACAAACTCCAGGTCTTCTTTGACCGGGTTGGTGTCATCAAAACGCAGGTTGCACTGGCCTTGATAATCTTGCGCAATACCAAAGTTAAGACAGATAGACTTGGCATGGCCAATGTGCAGATAACCATTCGGTTCCGGCGGGAAGCGGGTATGCACGCTGGCATGCTTACCGGTCGCCAGATCTTCGTCGATGATCTGACGAATAAAGTTAGTTGGGCGGGCTTCAGCCTCACTCATCTTAATTTCCTCAGTAATGCTTAGCATAAGAAGTGCGTGAAATAACGGAGTATGATCCACAAAGCCGGGAAGGGAAACAACCGTTTGTTGCGGGATAACGATAAAAAAAGGGCGGGAATTGCTTCCCGCCCGTTCATTGTAACGCAATCAGCGTTTAGCCGTTAATGTCGAACAGGCGACTTTCACCTGCCACGACGGTTTGACCGGCTACCAGCGTGATGCCGCTGTAGTCATCGATATTGCTGACCACCACCGGGCTGATCATCGAGCGGGCATTGGCATTAAGGAAGGCCAGATCCATCTCGAGTACCGGCTGACCTGCAGTCACCTGAGCACCTTCTTCCACCAGACGGGTAAAGCCTTTGCCTTCCAGTCCCACGGTATCCAGCCCCATATGCACCACAATCTCAGCGCCGTTCTCTGTTTCCAGACAGAAGGCATGGTTGGTGTTGAAGATTTTCACCACGGTACCGGCAGCAGGAGACAACACCGTGCTGCTGGTTGGCCTGATCGCCAGGCCATCACCGACCGCTTTGCTGGCGAAGGCTTCATCCGGGACCTGTTCCAGCGCCACAACCTCACCGCTTACCGGCGCAACCAGCGTAGCAATGATGCCTTTAGGGGCGTTAGGCACTGCCTGAGGCGCCACTTTCACCGCCTGAGGAGCAGGTGCTGTGGTGGAGGACCAGGCCGCAATCGGGCCTTTAGCAATCAGTTTTTTCATCACTTCCGCGATGGATTCAGCTTTCGCACCAACAATAACCTGAACGGTTTGTTTGTTCAGCTTAACAATACCGGAAGCCCCCAGGCGCTTACAGGCGGCATCGTTGACCAGGCCGGCATCTTTCACCGACAGACGCAGACGGGTAATACAGGCATCAATGATTTGCAGGTTATCGGAACCGCCAATCGCGGCAATATACTGCTGGGAAAGCTGGTTCAGCCCTTCTTCGGTATTGCTGTTGGCTTCACTGTCGACCACGTCCGCGCTGGCATCTTCACGACCCGGGGTTTTCAGGTTGAACATGCGGATCACCGCGGTGAACAGCACAAAGTAGATACCAAATGCCACCACGCCCATCACCAACAGCATCCAGACGTTTTTGCTGGCCGCCGGCAGGTTGTACATTAACGCGTAGTCAATCGCACCCGCTGAGAAGGAGAAGCCGGCATGGATACCCAGTGCGGTCGCAATATACAGGCTGATACCGGTTAACAGCGCATGGATCAGATACAGCATCGGCGCCAGGAACATGAACAGGAATTCCAGCGGCTCGGTCACACCGGTCAGGAAGGCGGTAATCGCCACCGACAGCAGCATGCCACCCACCATTGGACGACGCTCTTTCGGTGCAGCCAGGTACATCGCTAACGCGGCGCCAGGCAGACCAAACATCATGATTGGGAAGAAGCCAGACATAAACATGCCTGCGGTACCATCACCGGCATAGAAGCGGTTGATATCACCGTGGAATACCGCGCCTGCTGCATTATGGAACTCACCAATCTGGAACCAGGCGATGGTATTCAGCACCTGATGCAGGCCGGTTGGGATCAGCAGACGGTTAACGAAGCCGAACACGCCAGCACCAAACGCCCCTTCAGACACAATCCATTCACCACCGGCGTGGATTGCGGCCTGAACCGGTGGCCAGATGTAGCCAAACACTGCGGCCAGAATCAGACAGAAGAAGCCGGTCGCGATCGGGACAAAGCGTCGGCCACCGAAGAAACTCAGGAAGTCAGGCAGTTTGATATCGGACCAACGGTTGTAGGTTGCACCGGCAACCAGCCCGGTAATGATACCGGCCAACACGCCCATATTGATCGCTGGGTTGATGGTGACCATTGATTTGGTCAGGATAAAGTAACCTACCGCACCCGCCAGAGCCGCAGCACCGGCATTGTCTTTCGACCAGGTTGACGCAACACCGATGGCGAAGATCAGTGCGAGGTTGTCAAATATCGCGCCGCCACCTTGAGCGATGAACGGCATATTGAGTAAATCTGGCTGACCGAAGCGTAGCATCAACGCTGCGACCGGCAGTACAGCGATTGGCAGCTGTAACGACCGCCCTAACCTTTGAAAGAACCCGAGTATATTCACATTTCCCCCTTTGAGATCCGCTAAGCGCAAATAGCCGTTTTCTGTTTTTATCACGGCTAGTTGGTTCTGTAAGACAGTTTAACCACGGTACGGAGTGTAAAAAGAAATTAATTCGCTTCGCAAATTAATTCGCTCTGTTTGTGACTTTTATCACCTAATCACAGACAAAAATAGCTGTCAGGCTGGCTATCACCTCAAACTTATTTTATGATCCGAATTATCAGGACGGATTTATTCCTCGCCGATACCGGACAGGGCGCGTTACGCTTAAGCCTAACTGATCCCCGGACACCGTCTGACTCCCTTAAAACTGCTTGTTACTATGAGGTGAAACATGAGACTGATTCCTTTAGCTACCCCGACCCAGGTTGGAAAATGGGCCGCGCGCCATATCGTCAATCGCATTAACGCTTTCAACCCGACCGCGGACCGTCCTTTCGTCCTCGGTCTGCCAACCGGTGGGACCCCACTGGAAGCGTACAAGCATTTAATCGATATGCATAAAGCAGGCCAGGTTAGCTTTAAAAATGTGGTGACCTTTAACATGGACGAATATGTCGGCCTGCCAAAAGAGCACCCGGAAAGCTATCACAGCTTCATGTACCGCAACTTTTTCGATCACGTTGATATTAAACCGGAAAACATCAACCTTCTGAATGGCAATGCACCAGATATTGACGCAGAATGTCGCCAGTATGAAGAGAAGATCCGTTCCTACGGTAAAATTAATTTGTTTATGGGCGGTGTCGGCAACGACGGTCACATTGCTTTTAACGAACCTGCTTCATCTCTGGCTTCACGTACCCGCATCAAAACCCTGACGCATGACACGCGCGTGGCCAACTCACGCTTCTTCGATGGCGATGTCGATCAGGTGCCGAAATATGCGCTGACTGTCGGCGTGGGTACGCTGTTAGATGCCGAAGAAGTGATGATTCTGGTGATTGGCCATGTTAAAGCGCAGGCGCTGCAGGCCGCGGTTGAAGGCAATGTGAACCATATGTGGACCATCAGCTGCCTGCAGCTGCACGCCAAATCTGTGGTGGTCTGTGATGAGCCAGCGACCATGGAACTGAAAGTCAAAACTGTTAAATATTTCCGCGAGATGGAAGCAGAAAACGTCAAAAATCTGTAAACCACGTTGGAATTAGCCGGGAGAAAATTATGTACGCATTAACCCATGGCCGAATCTATACCGGCCACGAAATACTGGATAATCATGCTGTTATCATTGCAGATGGCGTGATTGAGCGCGTTTGCGCCCTGAGTGATATTCCTGCTGGCGTTACAACGCGTGACGTGGGTGGTGCGATAATTGCTCCCGGCTTTATCGATCTGCAGCTTAACGGCTGTGGTGGCGTTCAGTTTAATGATGATATCAACGCGCTGAGCGTCGAAACGCTGACCACCATGCAGCAGGCCAATGAACGCTCTGGCTGCACCAGCTATCTGCCGACCCTGATTACCAGCACCGATGAGATGATGAAGCGCGCGGTGGAAGTGATGCGTGCTTATCTGGCGCAAAATGCCAATAAAGCGCTGGGTTTACATCTTGAAGGCCCATGGTTAAGCCCAAGAAAACCGGGCACCCATGACCCTAAATTGATCCGCACGCCCGAGCCGGCGCTGGTGGAGTTTCTCTGCGCTAATGCGGATGTGATCGGTAAAATCACCCTGGCGCCTGAGCAGGTTGACAGTGCGGTGATCCGTCAGCTCAGCGAAGCCGGTATCGTTATCTCCGCCGGGCACTCGCATGCGACCCATGATGAAGCGCGCATCGGCATCAGCGCCGGCGTCAGCTTCGCGACCCATTTATATAACGCCATGCCAACCATTACCGGCCGTGAGCCGGGCCTGATTGGGGCGCTGTTTGATTCGCCAAATGTCTACTGCGGTATCATTGCTGACGGTTTACATGTTCACTACGCTAACATCCGTAATGCCAAACGCATCAAAGGCGACAAACTGATCCTGGTGACCGATGCCACCGCACCGGCGGGTGCATCCATTGACCAGTTCATTTTTGCAGGAAAAACAATATACTATCGCGATGGACTCTGCGTTGACGAGAACGGTACGCTCAGTGGTTCGGCGCTGACTATGATTGAAGCTGTCGCTAACAGCGTTGAACATGTTGGTATCTCACTGGACGAAACGCTGCGAATGGCAACGTTGTACCCTGCACGGGCTATGGGTGTTGAGAAAAAGTTAGGATCGATCGAAGCCGGAAAAGTGGCTAACCTGACTGTTTTCACCCGTGACTACAAAATAATCCAGACTATCGTTAATGGTGACGAAGTCTTAAGCGAGTAGATACTGTATGACCACTGGCGGCCAGGCTCAAATAGGAAATGTCGATCTTGTTAAGCAACTCAACAGCGCGGCCGTTTACCGGCTTATCGACCAGCAAGGGCCGATTTCGCGCATCCAGATTGCTGAGCATAGCCAGTTAGCCCCCGCCAGCGTCACCAAAATCACCCGCCAGCTGATTGAACGTGGGCTGATCAAAGAAGTCGATCAGCAGGCCTCTACCGGAGGCCGCCGCGCAATTTCCATCATTACTGAAACCCGCGGCTTCCACACCATCGGTGTGCGTCTTGGCCGCAGCGATGCCACCCTGACCTTATTCGACCTGAGCGGAAAATCGCTGGCGCAGGAAGACTACGCGCTGCCGGAACGCACCCAGGAAACGCTGGAAAACGCCCTCTTCAATGCCATCGCCAGCTTCAGCGAGCAGCACCAGCGCAAGGTGCGTGAACTGATCGCCATCTCGGTCATTCTTCCCGGCCTGGTTGACCCGAATAACGGCGTGATTAAATACATGCCGCATATCCATGTTCATCACTGGCCGTTAGTGGCGAATCTGCAAAAGCGCTTTAACGTCACCAGCTTTGTCGGTCACGATATCCGCAGTCTCGCCCTCGCCGAGCACTACTTTGGTGCATCACGCGATTGTGCCGACTCCATTTTGGTGCGCGTTCACCGGGGAACCGGCGCCGGCATCATCGCCAATGGCCATATTTTCCTCGGCAGCAACGGCAACGTTGGCGAGTTGGGGCATATTCAGGTCGATGCGCTGGGTGAACGCTGCCACTGTGGCAACTTTGGCTGTCTGGAAACCATCGCCGCCAATGGCGCTATTGAAAACCGGGTGCGCCATCTGCTCACACAGGGCTACCCCAGCTCGCTGACGCTGGATGATTGCCAGATGCCGAAGATTTGCAAAGCCGCCAACCGGGGCGATGCTCTGGCAGTGGAAGTTATCGATTACGTTGGGCGGCACCTCGGCAAGGCGATTGCGATTGCCATCAACCTGTTCAATCCACAGAAAGTGGTGATTGCCGGTGAAATTACCGAAGCCGATAAAGTGCTGTTGGCGGCCATAGAGGGCTGTATCAATACTCAGGTTCTGAAAGCTTTCCGCAAGAATCTGCCGGTGGTACGCTCAGAGATTGATCATCGTTCTGCCATTGGCGCGTTTGCGCTGGCGAAACGGGCCATGCTTAACGGCATCTTATTACAACATTTACTGGAAGGTTAATGAGCGCTTTGACCCTGTCGGACAGTGAAACTGCCACAATAAAAAATGTCATCTGCGATATCGATGGCGTACTGATGCATGACAACACCGCCGTGCCTGGCGCCAATGAATTCCTGCAGCGGATCATGGAAAAAGGTATGCCGCTGGTGGTGCTGACCAACTACCCTTCCCAGACCTCAATGGATCTCGCGAACCGTTTTGCGTCTGCCGGGATCGATCTGCCGGATAGCGTCTTTTATACCTCCGCAATGGCAACCGCCGATTTCCTGCGCCGCCAGGAAGGGAAGAAAGCCTATGTCATTGGTGAAGGCGCGCTGATCCATGAGCTGTATAAAGCCGGTTTTACCATTACTGACGTCAACCCGGATTTTGTTATCGTGGGCGAAACGCGCTCCTTTAACTGGGATATGATGCATAAGGCCGCCTTCCATGTTGCCAATGGCGCGCGCTTTATTGCCACCAATCCCGACACCCATGCACGCGGCTTTGTCCCTGCCTGTGGCGCGCTTTGCGCCGGGATTGAGAAGATCTCCGGCCGCCAGCCCTTCTACGTCGGCAAGCCCAGCCCGTGGATTATCCGCGCGGCCTTAAACAAGATGCAGGCCCATTCGGAAGAAACGGTGATTGTCGGAGATAACCTGCGCACGGATATTCTGGCCGGCTTCCAGGCGGGTCTGGAAACCATCCTGGTGCTGTCAGGGGTTTCCACCCTCAGTGACGTGGATGCCATGCCGTTCCGACCGAGCTGGATTTATCCCTCGGTTGCCGATATCGACATTATCTGAACATCAGCCCGGCCAGCGCGTCGGGCTTTTTATTGCCCCGCCCCTGCTCAAAATTCAGCCACCCCCGGCAAATAATTATCGATTCAACAATAAATAAGGCGATTCCTTGTGGATCCATCAACATTTATCGCAGGTCAACAGACTATTTTTCAGAGAAAAGCTAAAACGCTTGCTCACATCGATGATATAGAGCATTTTCTTATACATCGGCGATAACTGTCGCTCTGGTTTATTCACGAATCATCATCATCACCGTTCAGGGATGTCGTTAGGGAGTTAGCTATGTGTTCTATTTTTGGTGTATTGGATCTCAAAAGCGATCCTGTTGAACTGCGTAAGAAAGCCCTCGAGCTTTCCCGTCTGATGCGTCACCGTGGCCCGGACTGGTCCGGCGTCTATGCCAACGATAACGCGATTCTGGCGCACGAGCGTCTGTCGATTGTTGACGTCAACAACGGTGCTCAGCCACTTTATAACGCAGCCCATACCCATGTTCTGGCAGTGAACGGTGAGATCTATAACCATCAGGCGCTGCGTGCAGAGCTGAGCGATCGCTACGAATTCCAGACAGAATCAGACTGTGAAGTGATTCTGGCGCTGTATCAGGAAAAGGGCGTTGATTTCCTCGACGATCTGCAAGGCATGTTCGCGTTCATCCTGTATGACAGCGTGAAAAACACCTACCTGATTGGTCGTGACCATATTGGTATTATCCCGCTGTATATGGGTAACGATGAGCACGGCAACCTGTTCGTTGCTTCAGAAATGAAAGCGCTGGTGCCGGTGTGCAAATCAATCAAAGAGTTCCCTCCAGGAAGCTACATGTCCAGCACCGACGGGGAAATCCGCCGTTACTGGCAGCGTGACTGGTTCAGCTATGAAGCCGTTGAACACAACAAAACCGACGCCGTTGAGCTGAAAGATGCGCTGGAAGAAGCGGTTAAAAGCCACCTGATGTCAGACGTGCCTTACGGCGTGCTGCTGTCTGGCGGTCTGGACTCATCCATCATCTCTGCTGTGACCAAAAAATACGCCGCCAAGCGTGTTGAGGATCAGGATAAGAGCGAGGCCTGGTGGCCGCAGCTGCACTCCTTTGCCGTCGGTCTGGAAGGTTCGCCGGATTTGAAAGCGGCTAAATCTGTTGCTGAACATCTGGGTACCGTGCACCACGAGATCCATTTCACCGTGCAGGAAGGTCTGGATGCGATCCGCGATGTGATCTATCACATCGAAACCTATGACGTGACCACCATCCGTGCTTCCACGCCGATGTACCTGATGTCGCGTAAGATCAAAGCGATGGGCATCAAGATGGTGTTGTCTGGCGAAGGGGCTGATGAAGTGTTTGGCGGCTACCTGTACTTCCATAAGGCGCCGAACGCCAAAGAATTCCATGAAGAAAACGTCCGTAAACTGCTGGCGCTGCATATGTTTGACTGTGCGCGTGCTAACAAAGCGATGTCGGCCTGGGGCGTGGAAGCGCGCGTTCCTTTCCTGGATAAAAAATTCCTCGACGTGGCGATGCGCATCAACCCTGCGGACAAGCTGTGCGGCACCAACGGCAAGATGGAAAAACACATCCTGCGCGAATGCTTCTCTTCTTATCTGCCGGAAAGCGTTGCCTGGCGCCAGAAAGAGCAGTTCTCTGACGGCGTTGGCTACAGCTGGATTGATACGCTGAAAGAAGTCGCGGCGAAGCAGGTCACGGATCAACAGTTGCAGACGGCTCACTTCCGTTTCCCTTACAACACGCCGACCTCAAAAGAAGGCTATTTGTACCGTGAAATCTTTGAAGAGCAGTTCCCTCTGGCAAGCGCTGCAGAATGCGTGCCTGGCGGCCCGTCAGTTGCCTGTTCGTCAGCAAAAGCCATTGAGTGGGACGAAGCGTTCAAAACCATGGACGATCCGTCTGGGCGCGCGGTAGGCGTTCACCAGTCAGCTTACAAATAAGCGACTGCTTTGCGTGAGAAAACGGGCCGCCAGCGGCCCGTTATTTTTGAGAAATTCGCTGATTACCTTCATATTTTGCTGATTTATTCGCCAGGCTGGTTATAAGCCAGACAAACGACAGGTTTCTGGGAAAAAACGCTAAAAAAATTGTTGACGCTAACAGGTCAACTCCGCATAATGCGCCCCGCAACGCCGATGAAGGTAACGCGAAAAAAAGATGGCTACGTAGCTCAGCTGGTTAGAGCACAGCACTCATAATGCTGGGGTCACAGGTTCGATTCCCGTCGTAGCCACCATCTTTTTTGCGGGAGTGGCGAAATTGGTAGACGCACCAGATTTAGGTTCTGGCGCCGCAAGGTGTGCGAGTTCAAGTCTCGCCTCCCGCACCATTTCCAAAACGGTTTTGCACGGATGGGGTATCGCCAAGCGGTAAGGCACCGGTTTTTGATACCGGCATTCCCTGGTTCGAATCCAGGTACCCCAGCCAGTTTTTTCTGATGGTTTTTGTGCTTTGAAACGGACATTGGGATATCGCCAAGCGGTAAGGCACCGGTTTTTGATACCGGCATTCCCTGGTTCGAATCCAGGTATCCCAGCCAGACTGAAAGAACAAGATGTACAGTTAGACGCAGTAAAATTAGGCTACTTAGCTCAGCTGGTTAGAGCACAGCACTCATAATGCTGGGGTCACAGGTTCGATTCCCGTAGTAGCCACCAATTTTATTGGGGTGTCGCCAAGCGGTAAGGCACTGGTTTCTGATACCAGCATTCCGGGGTTCGAATCCCTGCACCCCAGCCATAAAAAAGACGATTTGCAGCGCAGATCGCAACACCTAATTGGGGTGTCGCCAAGCGGTAAGGCACTGGTTTCTGATACCAGCATTCCGGGGTTCGAATCCCTGCACCCCAGCCAGTAAGTGAAGAAGCCCGCTAACGCGGGCTTTTTTACGTCTGACGTGTGTATCTTCTCAATGACGTTACCGGCACGGTGTGGTGACAACCTGCCACCACACCCGATGAATCCCGCCCGAGAGTTACAATCCCAGCGCGTACTTCAATGCCTGACGTTTCAATACGCCCGAACGTTCTGCCACCATCAGCCCCAGGTTACGCACAATCCGTAAAGGTGCAACCGGCGTGCTGAATGCGAAATAGAACAGGTCCATGCCACTTTGCATCAGCAGATTATCTTTCTGACGCTTACGTTGATAACGTTTGAGCACCCCTTCCGATGCCCAGTCTTCCGCGCGGTCGCGTGATGCCACCAGCGTATCAATCAGCGCATCCACGTCGCGATAGCCCAGATTAACGCCCTGCCCGGCCAGCGGGTTGATGGTATGCGCGGCATCACCGACCAGCGCCAGTCCCGGCAGCACATAGCGCGTGGCGTGGCGGCGAACCAGGGGGAAAGAGCCTGCCGAAACCGGCGTGACCTTTCCCAGACGCGCCGGGAAATGGGTGGCGATCTGCTGGCCAAGCTGCGCCATATTCATCGCCTGAAGCTGGCGTATTCTGGCCGGGTTGTCGTACCAGACCAGCGATGCCCAGCGATCGAACAACGGAAGAAATGCCCGTGGGCCATCCGGCGTGAACTGCTGCCAGGTGCAGTCGCCCGCATCCTGTTCACAGCGCACGCTGATCAACATACAGGACTGTGCGTAATTCCAGCCACGGATCCCCATTCCCGCCAGTTGGCGAACCTGCGAGTTGGCCCCGTCCGCGCCCACCACCAACTTCGTCAACAGCCTGTCGCCATTCTCTAAGGTTAACTGCCATCCGCCGTTACCAGGCTGCATCGCCTGCAATCTGGCCGGAGAAATCAACTCCACGCCCTGCTGCTGCAAACGTTGCCACAACGCCCGCTGCAATACGCTGTTCTCAACCATATAGCCCAGCTCGGGCAACCCCAGTGACTGCGCATCAAAGCTTACCTGCGCCGTATGCCACTCCCAGGTTTCGAGTTTGCGATAAGGGGTGCAGCGCATTCTTTGTATCAACGGCCAGACGTCCAGCTGTTTCAGCAACGCGACAGACGCGGCACCAATCGCCGAGATCCGCACATCCGGATTGCTGCTGGCATCAAACTCTGCGGGTTCCTGTTGCTCCAGCACCGCGACCTTAAATCCCTGCGCGGCCAGCCCACTGGCTAAAGCTGCACCCACCATTCCGCCACCGACCACGGTGACATCCCATTTTTGCGTTATTTCGCTCATATAATTCCTGTCCTTGAGGCCATCCGTACGCCCTTCACCTGGCCTTGCCAGGGCTAATTCTGTTACCCTTAGTGTACCGGATTTTTCCAGGCCTATTAGCGGTTACGAGCAGATGACAAAAAAACTTCTTATTAAAACCTGGGGCTGCCAGATGAATGAATATGATTCATCAAAAATGGCGGACCTGTTAAACAGCACGCATGGCTACACCCTGACAGAGGTTGCTGAAGAGGCCGATGTCCTGCTGCTCAATACCTGTTCTATTCGTGAAAAGGCGCAGGAAAAAGTGTTCCATCAGCTTGGGCGCTGGAAACTGCTGAAAGAGAAAAATCCTGACCTGGTGATCGGCGTCGGTGGCTGCGTGGCGTCACAGGAAGGCGATCTGATTCGCCAGCGTGCGCCCTGTGTCGACATCGTGTTTGGCCCGCAGACGCTGCACCGCCTGCCTGAAATGATCAACACCGTGAAAGGCACCAAAAGCCCGGTCGTTGATATCAGCTTCCCGGAAATTGAGAAGTTTGACCGTCTGCCAGAGCCGCGCGCCGATGGCCCGTCGGCTTTTGTGTCGATCATGGAAGGCTGCAACAAATACTGTACCTTCTGCGTGGTGCCGTACACGCGTGGCGAAGAGGTCAGCCGTCCAAGCGACGACATTCTGTTTGAAATCGCTCAGCTGGCGTCTCAGGGCGTCCGTGAGGTCAACCTGCTTGGCCAGAACGTGAATGCCTATCGTGGCGAAACGTTCGACGGCGACATCTGCTCGTTCGCCGATCTGCTGCGTCTGGTTGCCGCGATTGATGGCATTGACCGCATTCGTTTCACCACCAGCCACCCGATTGAATTCACCGACGACATTATTGATGTCTATCGTGATACGCCAGAGCTGGTGAGCTTCCTGCATCTGCCGGTGCAAAGTGGTTCGGACCGCATTCTGACGTTGATGAAGCGCTCCCATACTGCGCTGGAGTACAAGTCCACCATCCGTAAGCTGCTGGCTGCGCGCCCGGCGATGCAGATGAGTTCGGACTTTATTATCGGCTTCCCTGGTGAAACCCAGCAGGACTTCGAGCAAACCATGAAGCTGATTGGCGAAATCAACTTCGATACCAGCTTCAGCTTTATCTACTCTGCCCGTCCAGGCACCCCGGCTGCCGATTTGCCGGACGACGTCAGTGATGAAGAGAAAAAAGAGCGCCTGTGGCTGCTGCAGCAGCGCATTAACCAGCAGGTGATGAACTGGAGCCGCAGTAAGTTGGGCACCGTTCAGCGTATCCTGGTGGAAAGACTGTCGCGCAGAAACGTGATGGAGCTGGCCGGACGCACCGAATGTAACCGTGTGGTGAACTTCGAAGGAACGCCAGAGATGATTGGTAAGTTCGTCGATGTTGAAATCGTCGAGGTTCATACCAACTCAATGCGCGGCGTGGTGGTGCTGAAAGAAGAACAGATGACCCTGCGTTCGGTTGAGACCCCGTCAGCCGTGATTGCCCGCACACGCAAAGAAAATGAGCTTGGCGTCGGGACTTTCCAGCCTTGAACCCGCGAATAATTGCGGCGGGCCTCGCAGGTTCGCCGCAACAAATCATCGGCTTACCCTTGCTTTCCGCAAGCGGAGCCCAAATATCTCCTTCAGTGCTTGCGCCTTTCGGTTGCGCCATAAATACTTTCGTTATGGCCCGGCACCCGAAGGCGTTGATAGCCTCTGATTATTCTCCTCAACTGGCCCTGAGCGACCCAAAGGATTAGTTTGAATATTGAAACACGCGAAATTACGTTAGAGCCAACAGACAACACCCGCCTGCTGAGCCTGTGTGGTCCCTTTGATGACAACATCAAACAGCTTGAGCGCCGTCTGGGGATTGAGATCAACCGCCGTGACAACGCCTTTAAGCTGGTGGGTAAAGCGCTGATTGTTGACGCCGCGGCGCGGATCCTGCGCGACCTGTATGTGGACACCGCGCCGGTGCGTGGCCATATCCCGGATATCGACCCTGAGCAAATTCACCTGGCGATTAAAGAGAGCCGCGTGCTGGAGCAAAGTGCCGAGAGCATTCCGGAGTTCGGCAAGTCGGTCAATATCAAGACCAAGCGTGGCGTGATCAAGCCCCGCACGCAAAACCAGGCGCAATATGTCGCCAACGTGCTCGACCACGATATCACCTTCGGCATCGGCCCGGCGGGAACAGGGAAAACCTATCTGGCCGTGGCGGCAGCGGTCGATGCGCTGGAGCGCCAGGAAGTGCGCCGCATCATGCTGACGCGTCCGGCAGTGGAAGCGGGCGAAAAGCTCGGATTCCTGCCGGGCGATTTAAGCCAGAAGGTCGATCCCTATCTGCGCCCGCTTTATGATGCACTGTTTGAAATGCTGGGCTTCGAGCGCGTCGAGAAACTGATCGAACGTAACGTGATTGAGGTCGCCCCGCTGGCCTATATGCGTGGTCGTACCCTGAACGATGCTTTTATCATTCTCGATGAGAGCCAGAACACCACCATCGAACAGATGAAGATGTTCCTGACCCGTATTGGCTTCAACTCCAAAGCGGTGATTACCGGCGACGTCACGCAAATTGACCTGCCGCGTAACCTTAAGTCTGGCCTGCGTCATGCGATTGAAGTGCTTTCCGGTGTAGAAGAGATCAGCTTTAACTTCTTCCACAGTGAAGATGTGGTCCGTCACCCGGTGGTGGCGAGAGTGGTTGTTGCTTATGAAGCCTGGGAAGCCGCCGATCAAAAACGGCGTGATGCGCAGGCAGAAGAGCGCAAACGTGACGCGCTGGCCCTGCAACAGGCTGCGCAGGAGCAGAAATGAGCACCGTAATTCTCGATTTACAACTTGCCTGCGAAAAACCCGCCGGCTTACCGGCAGAATCTGATTTTCGTCGCTGGCTGGAAGCGGTTTTGCCGCAGTTCCAGGAAGAGAGCGAAGTCACGGTGCGCGTGGTGGATGAAGCTGAAAGCCATGAGCTGAATCACACCTATCGCGGCAAAGATAAACCGACCAATGTGCTCTCTTTTCCGTTCGAAGCCCCGCCGGGGATTGAGCTTCCGCTGCTGGGCGACCTGATTATTTGTCGCCAGGTGGTGGAGAAAGAAGCGGCCGAGCAGGAGAAGCCGGTACTGGCACACTGGGCTCATATGGTGGTGCATGGCAGTCTGCATTTACTGGGCTATGACCATATTGAAGACGACGAAGCTGACGAGATGGAATCGATCGAGACCGAGATAATGCTTGCTCTTGGTTATGACGATCCGTACATTTCGGAGAAAGAGTTACCCTAAGCAGGCCGCTGGCCTGATATGTCCCTGGCCTGTGCAACCGGCAGGCAGGGATACCCCAACACATGACAAGAGTGACCAAACCAAAACGCCATGAGCGATGACCATTCACAGAACAACGACAGTCCCAGTACCAAAAAGGGATTTTTCACCCTTATCCTCAATCAGCTGTTCCACGGTGAGCCAAAAAACCGCGACGAACTGCTGGAGCTGATCCGCGATTCCGAACAGAACGATCTGATCGATCCGGACACGCGCGACATGCTTGAAGGCGTGATGGATATTGCCGAGCAGCGCGTGCGCGACATCATGATCCCCCGCTCGCAGATGGTAACCCTGAAGCGCAATCAGTCACTGGAAGAGTGCCTGGACGTGATCATTGAATCCGCCCATTCCCGTTACCCGGTGATCAGCGAAGACAAAGATCATGTTGAAGGCATTCTGATGGCTAAAGATTTGCTGCCGTTTATGAGCAGCGGATCGTCCCCGTTCAGCGTCGAAAAAGTGCTGCGTCAGGCGGTCGTGGTGCCTGAGAGCAAGCGCGTTGACCGCATGCTGAAAGAGTTCCGTTCCCAACGCTACCATATGGCGATTGTGATCGATGAATTCGGCGGCGTCTCAGGACTGGTCACCATTGAGGATATTCTGGAGCTGATCGTTGGCGAAATCGAAGATGAGTATGACGATGAAGAAGATCGTGATATCCGCCAGCTGAGTCGTCATACCTACACCATTCGTGCGCTCACGCCGATTGAAGACTTCAATGACGTGTTTGAAACCAGCTTCAGCGATGAAGAGGTCGACACTATCGGCGGTCTGGTGATGCAGGCCTTTGGTCATTTGCCTGCCCGCGGGGAGAGCATTGAGATCGATGGCTATCAGTTCAAGGTCGCTATGGCCGACAGCCGCCGCATCATTCAGGTCCACGTCAGAATTCCGGAAAACGCGCCGCAACCGATACTGGAAGAATAATTTTCTTATGGCTATTGCCTCACTGTACCAGCGCCAGCGGGTTCGCCTGCTTTTAGCGCTGATAACGGGTGCCCTTGGCACCCTGTCGTTCTCACCTTATGATTTTTGGCCTGCTGCACTGCTGTCATTGGCCGGTTTGCTGGCGCTGACCCTCAACCGCTCTACCCGTCAGGCGACGGCGATTGGTTTTGTCTGGGGCATGGGGCTGTTTGGTAGCGGCATAAACTGGGTCTATGTCAGTATCGCCACCTTTGGTGGCATGCCGGGGCCGGTCAACGTGTTCCTGGTGGTGCTGCTGGCGGCGTATCTGTCGCTGTTCACCCTACTGTTTGCCGCCCTGCTTAACCGCTTATTCCCAAAAACCTCGCTGGTTCGGCTGGTGGTTGCTGCGCCGGTTTTATGGCAGATCACCGAGTTCCTGCGCGGGTGGATCCTGACCGGTTTCCCATGGCTACAGTTTGGTTACAGCCAGATTGATGGACCGCTGAAAGGTCTGGGACCGCTATTTGGTGTTGAAGGCATTACCTTCGCGTTGATGGTTATCTCCGGGCTGGCGGTGTTTGCGGCGGTAAAACGTCACTGGGTCGCCGGTGTTATCGCGCTGGCGCTGCTGGTGCTTCCATGGCCGCTGCGTCAGATTAGCTGGTATCAGCCCATGCCCGAGCGTGAAGTGAATATTGCGCTGGTTCAGGGCAACATTCCGCAGTCGATGAAGTGGGATCCGAATCAGCTGATCAACTCGCTGAAAACCTATACCTCACTCAGTCGGCCTTACGTCGGCAAAGCGCCGATTATTATCTGGCCTGAATCCGCTATTCCCGATCTGGAATCTAACCAGCAGCCGTTCCTGAAATCTCTGGATGAAGAACTGCGGGCACACGGCAGTAGCCTGATCACCGGGATTGTGGATTCGCGTCTGGAACAGAATCGTTACCACGATTACAACTCGATTATTGTGCTCGGCGGCGATGAGCCTTACGACTACTTCAGCCCGAATCGTTACCAGAAAAACCATCTGGTGCCATTTGGCGAGTTTGTTCCAATGGAAGCGCTGCTGCGTCCTCTGGCACCCTTATTCGATTTACCGATGTCCTCCTTCAGCCGTGGCGCCTATATTCAGCCTCAGTTAAAGGTGGCCGGCTACAATCTGACCGCGGCTATCTGTTATGAGATCGTGTTGGGTCAGCAGGTCAGGGATAATTTCCGACCGGATACTGACTTCCTGCTGACCATCTCCAACGATGCGTGGTTCGGCCACTCTATCGGCCCATGGCAGCATTTCCAGATGGCGCGGATGCGTGCCCTGGAATTGGGCAGGCCACTGCTGCGTGACACCAACAACGGCGTCACGGCGGTGATCAATGCTGATGGCGATGCCGAAGAGATGATCCCGCAATTCCAGGCGACGGTGCTTTCCACCAAGATCACGCCGACTCAGGGCCTGACGCCCTATGCGCGTTTTGGTAACTGGCCTGTGTGGATCATCACCCTGCTGTTCGCAGTGGGCGCGGTGATTACCGGCTTCAGACGTCGCGGTTAAGCGTCAAAGCACGACACTAAAACGCTGAACCTTTGGGTTCGGCGTTTTTTTTTGCCCTTCTCCTGCTCCTGCATCTACAAGCAGATCCTGCTGCTAACTGTTTCACAAAAAACATTTTGGCACGACGATTGCAAAACATTACCAGCGAACTCGCTGATTAGTCTGCATAAAGCCTTGCATAAGCGTTTCCGCACCATTGTGGCTCAATCATTGCCCCAGGGCGGAGCATTGTTTTTAACAATGCCTTTATTTGGTGCGGCACGCTTCGCAAAAAAGAAACTTTCTTGTTTCATCGTTTTAACATTCGGCTATGTTATGACTATTCAGGGGGCGATTACGTCCTGGTATAAAAAGAAAAGCAGCAGTTAATAAACATAACATCACAATCGGCGCAATTTTATGACGCCATTAAACGAAGGAGTTGGAGATGAAATTACGGAAATTAGGCTTGTGCCTGGCACTGGCTGGCCTTGCATCCGGTATCGCCCATGCAGAAGATGCATCACAATCTCCCACGTTAGACAAAATCGCTAAAAATGGCGTCATTGTCGTGGGACACCGTGAGTCTTCTGTTCCTTTCTCTTACTACGATAATCAGCAAAAAGTGGTCGGCTACTCGCAGGATTATTCCAACGCCATCGTGGCCGCGATCAAAGCCAAACTGAACAAACCCGATCTGCAGGTGAAAATGCTGCCGGTCACCTCACAGAACCGTATTCCACTGTTGCAAAACGGCACCTACGATTTTGAGTGTGGTTCAACCACCAACAACCTTGAGCGCCAGAAACAGGCCGCTTTCTCGGACACTATCTTTGTTATCGGCACCCGTTTGCTGGTGAAGAAAGGCAGCCCGATTAAAGACTTCCCGGATCTGAAAGGCAAAACGGTTGTCGTCACTTCAGGTACCACTTCCGAAATTCTGCTGAACAAGCTGAATGATGAGAAGAAAATGGACATGCGCATCATCAGCGCCAAAGACCATGGCGACTCCTTCCGTACGCTGGAAAGTGGTCGTGCCGTTGCCTTTATGATGGATGATGCCCTGCTGGCTGGCGAACGTGCTAAAGCTAAAAAACCTGATAACTGGGTGATCGTGGGTACGCCGCAGTCGAAAGAAGCTTACGGCTGTATGCTGCGTAAAGACGACGCCGGCTTCAAACAGCTGATGGATGACACCATTGCGAAAGCGCAGACCTCAGGTGAAGCGTCGAAGTGGTTTGATAAGTGGTTCAGCAACCCGATCCCACCAAAAAACCTCAACATGAACTTCGCCCTGTCTGACGACATGAAAGCGACATTCAAAACGCCAAATGACAAGGCACTGAACTAATAATGAAAATAAGGGTGACCGCTGGTTGCCCTATGATTGTTGAAAACAGGCTCGGACAGACAACAGCCTGAATCATCCGGAACACACATCCGGATAGTCAGGCAAAGGTACGAAGTGGTCGTTCCCCATAACGTGCAAATGAGCCTCTCATCAATCTTCAGGGTAGCTTCGCTACCCTTTTTTTCTTCCGGAGTTATTTATGTCAATCGATTGGAACTGGGGTATTTTCCTGCAACAGGCCCCCTTCGGTAATACCACCTATCTGGGGTGGCTGTGGTCCGGCTTTCAGGTCACCATTGCTGTGTCAGTCTGCGCGTGGATTATCGCCCTTTTGGTCGGTTCGCTGTTTGGTATTCTGCGCACCGTGCCCAACCGTCTGCTCTCCACTCTCGGCACCTGTTACGTTGAGCTATTCCGTAATATCCCGCTGATAGTGCAATTCTTTATCTGGTATCTGGTGATCCCTGAACTGCTGCCTGAAAGCATTAGCACCTGGTTCAAATCCGAGCTGGATCCCAATATTCAGTTCTTTACTTGCTCGGTGCTGTGCCTCGGCCTGTTTACCGCCGCCCGCGTGTGCGAACAGGTTCGCGCGGCGATCCAGTCGCTGCCATCAGGCCAGAAGAATGCCGGTCTGGCGATGGGCCTGACGCTGCCACAAACCTACCGCTATGTGCTGTTACCAAACGCCTATCGCGTAATTGTGCCGCCAATGACCTCAGAGATGCTGAACCTGGTAAAGAACTCCGCCATCGCCTCGACCATTGGTCTGGTCGATATGGCCGCACAAGCAGGCAAGCTGCTGGATTACTCGGCTCATGCCTATGAATCCTTTACCGCGATTACGCTGGCCTACGTTGGCATCAATATTGTGATTATGCTGCTGATGAGCCTGGTCGAACGTAAGGTTCGCCTGCCTGGCGGCATGGGAGGCAAATAATGTACGAATTTGACTGGAGCACCATTGTTCCCAACCTGCCGTATCTGATGAACGGCATGGTGATCACCCTCAAAATTACCGTGACGGCCATCATTTTTGGCATCGTCTGGGGAACGCTGCTGGCGGTGATGCGTCTGTCGAGCTTCAAGCCTGTCAGCTGGTTTGCCCGCCTTTACGTCAACCTGTTCCGCTCGGTGCCGTTGGTGATGGTGCTGTTGTGGTTCTATCTGGTGGTGCCCAGCTTCCTGCAGAACGTGCTTGGCCTGTCGCCGAAAACCGATATCCGCCTGATCTCGGCGATGGTTGCCTTCTCGCTGTTCGAAGCCGCTTACTACTCTGAAATCATTCGTGCCGGTATTGTCAGTATCGCCCGAGGCCAGGGAAGCGCCGCGCTGGCGCTGGGGATGACGCGCTGGCAGTCGATGCAGCTGATTATCCTGCCTCAGGCGTTTCGCGCTATGGTGCCGCTGCTGCTGACTCAGGGCATCGTGCTGTTCCAGGATACCTCTCTGGTTTACGTGCTCAGCCTTGCCGACTTCTTCAGGACGGCCGACACCATCGGCATCAACAACGGCACCGAAATTGAAATGGTGCTGTTTGCCGGTGCGGTCTACTTCGTTATCAGCCTTAGCGCTTCGCTGTTGGTCAGCTATTTAAAGAAAAAAAGGACGGTTTAAATGATTACCCTGAAAAATGTTTCTAAGTGGTATGGTCACTTTCAGGTACTGACCGACTGCTCAACCGAAGTGAAAAAAGGCGAAGTGGTGGTGGTGTGCGGCCCGTCGGGTTCCGGTAAATCCACGCTGATCAAAACGGTCAATGGCTTAGAGCCGATTCAGGAAGGTAAGATTGAAGTCAACGGCACCGCCGTCAACGACAAAAAGACCAATCTGGCGCAGCTGCGTTCCAAAGTCGGCATGGTCTTCCAGCATTTTGAGCTGTTCCCGCATCTGACCATCGTTGAGAACCTGACGCTGGCGCAGGTAAAAGTGCTGAAGCGTAACAAAGAGGAAGCCCGTCAGAAGGGGCTGAAACTGTTGGAGCGCGTGGGCCTGTCAGCCCATGCTAACAAGCACCCAGGGCAGCTTTCCGGTGGTCAGCAGCAGCGTGTGGCTATCGCCCGAGCGCTGTGCATGGATCCGATCGCCATGCTGTTCGATGAGCCCACCTCCGCACTGGATCCCGAGATGATCAATGAAGTGCTGGATGTCATGGTGGAACTGGCGAATGAAGGGATGACCATGATGGTGGTGACCCACGAAATGGGCTTCGCCCGTAAGGTGGCAAACCGGGTGATCTTTATGGATGAGGGGAAAATTGTGGAGGATTCGCCGAAAGACGACTTCTTTAACAATCCGCAGTCCGATCGTGCGAAAGATTTCCTCGCCAAAATCCTGCATTAATCAGCATAGCGGGGCGGAATCTTCCGCCCCGATTTCTACGGTTCAAAAGGTTGTCGCTGGAACTGATCGTTACCGCATTCAGGACAGCGTGTCAGCGTTTCAGGGGTGTAAATCGCCCGGGTAAACTGACATTTCTCACAAACTAAATTCCCCAGTCCCACCACCTCACCGCTTTGATAAACACCATGATGATTCAGGTCCTGAAAAACTTCGCGCCACTCTAACTGACTTTTATCGGTGATATCGGCCAGCTCTTTCCACACGCTTTCGCGAATAATGCGCATAAACACGCTATCACCTGCATCATCCTGATTCTCGGTATAGCTGCGGGCAAACTCTTCTAAATCCCTGCGCACCGCTCGGGTGACATCCTCGATCTGGCTGCGGGTCAATTCACCGCGATTGTTCATTCGTTGTCGGGCACTCTCCACCAGAGCATCAATATCATGCTCTCCCCGGTTGATCCTTTCGGTCAGAGAAGAGACCAGTTCCCGATAGTACTGAGCAACCTTGTTCATTTTTTCTCCTAAACGTTCCAATACGTTATGCAGTAATTCTAGCGTCGATCAAAAAAATGCACCCAACCCGCTGTCAAAAATGCCTGCTCTCTTCCAGCTTGTAGAGAAATGCCGTTTGTCAGGGCGGTTACTGTTGTTGCTGCGGGGGCGGATCAGCTATGCTATGCGGATCTGAACGAACTCATAAAGTTTACAAAGGACCACTGGCTGCCATGCAAGAGCAATACCGCCCGGAAGAGATAGAATCCCACGTCCAACAGCACTGGGATGAGAAGCAAACGTTCAAAGTGACCGAAGAGGAAGGTAAAGAGAAGTACTACTGCCTCTCCATGCTGCCCTATCCTTCTGGCCGCCTACATATGGGCCACGTTCGTAACTACACCATCGGTGATGTGATCTCCCGCTACCAGCGTATGCTGGGCAAAAACGTCCTGCAGCCGATCGGCTGGGATGCATTTGGCCTGCCTGCAGAAGGCGCAGCGGTAAAAAACAACACCGCGCCGGCGCCATGGACCTACGACAACATTGCCTACATGAAGAACCAGCTGAAATTGCTGGGCTTCGGCTATGACTGGAACCGTGAACTGGCCACCTGTCAGCCTGAGTACTATCGCTGGGAACAGTGGTTCTTCACCAAGCTGTACGAAAAAGGCCTGGTCTATAAGAAAACCTCGGCAGTTAACTGGTGCCCGACCGACCAGACCGTGCTGGCTAACGAACAGGTTATTGACGGTTGCTGCTGGCGCTGCGATACCAAAGTTGAACGCAAAGAGATCCCACAGTGGTTTGTTAAAATCACCGATTACGCTGATGAACTGTTAAATGACCTGGACACGCTGGAAAGCTGGCCTGAGCAGGTTAAAACCATGCAGCGTAACTGGATCGGCCGTTCTGAAGGGGTGGAAATCACCTTTGACGTGGCAGAAAGCCCCGAAAAACTGAGCGTTTATACCACCCGTCCAGACACCTTTATGGGTGTGACCTATCTGGCCGTGGCTGCGGGCCATCCGCTGGCTGCGCAGGCTGCCGCGTCGAATCCTGCGCTGGCCGACTTTATTGCCGAATGCCGTAATACCAAGGTTGCCGAAGCTGAAATGGCGACCATGGAGAAAAAAGGCATGGCCACCGGCAAGTTTGCCGTGCACCCACTGTCTGGCGAGAAAGTGCCGGTCTGGGTCGCCAATTTTGTGCTGATGGAATACGGCACCGGTGCGGTGATGGCCGTTCCTGGCCACGACCAGCGTGACTGGGAGTTCGCCACCAAGTACAACCTCACTATCAAGCCCGTGATCCTTAATGCTGACGGAAGCGAGCCGGATCTGACCGACGCGGCCATGACCGATAAAGGCACGCTGTTTAACTCAGGCGAGTTTGACGGTCTGTCGTACGAAGCAGGCTTTAACGCCATTGCTGAGAAGCTGGCGGCCAAAGGCGTTGGCGAGCGTAAAGTTAATTACCGTCTGCGCGACTGGGGTGTTTCACGCCAGCGTTACTGGGGCGCACCAATTCCAATGGTGACCCTGGAAGACGGCACCGTGATGCCGACGCCAGAAGATCAGCTGCCGGTTATCCTGCCGGAAGACGTGGTAATGGACGGGATCACCAGCCCAATCAAAGCCGATCCTGAGTGGGCAAAAACCACCGTCAACGGTCAGCCTGCGCTGCGCGAAACCGACACCTTTGACACCTTTATGGAGTCTTCCTGGTATTACGCGCGCTATACCTGCCCGGACTATGACAAAGGCATGCTGGACCCGGCTGCAGCTAACTATTGGCTGCCGGTCGATCAGTATGTCGGCGGTATCGAACACGCCATCATGCACCTGCTCTACTTCCGCTTCTTCCATAAGTTGCTGCGTGATGCTGGCCTGGTGACCTCCAATGAGCCGGCCAAACGCCTGCTTTGCCAGGGCATGGTTCTGGCTGATGCCTTCTACTATCTTGGCGCCAGCGGTGAGCGTAACTGGGTTTCCCCGGTTGATGTCACCCTTGAGCGTGATGAGAAAGGCCGCGTGACCAAAGCCACCGATGCAACCGGCCGCGAGCTGGTTTACGCCGGTATGAGCAAAATGTCGAAGTCGAAAAACAACGGCATTGACCCACAGGTGATGGTTGAGCGCTACGGTGCCGATACCGTGCGTCTGTTTATGATGTTCGCTTCGCCGGCAGAAATGACTCTCGAATGGCAGGAATCCGGTGTGGAAGGTGCTAACCGCTTCCTGAAACGCGTCTGGCGACTGGCCTTCGAACACAGCGAAAAAGGACCGACCGTTGCACTGGATATCGCCAGCCTCAACGACGATCAGAAATCGCTGCGCCGCGAGCTGCATAAAACCATCGCCAAAGTGTCCGATGACATCGGCCGTCGTCAGACCTTCAACACCGCCATTGCGGCGATTATGGAGCTGATGAACAAGCTGGCCCGTGCCCCACAAGAAAGCGAGCAGGATCGTGCACTGATGCAGGAAGCGCTGCAATCCGTGGTGCGTCTGCTGTATCCGTTTACCCCGCATGCCTGCTTCTCATTGTGGCAGGCGCTGGGTGGCGAAGGCGACGTCGACAACGCGCCATGGCCGCAGGCAGATGAAGAGGCGATGGTGGAAGATTCTCTGCTGGTGGTCGTGCAGGTTAATGGTAAAGTGCGTGGCAAAATTACCGTTCCGGCTGATGCCACTGCGGAACAGGTTAAGGCTCGTGCGTTGCAGGAGCATCTGGTTGCCAAGTACGTCGATGGCACCACCATTCGTAAAGAGATTTACGTACCGGGCAAATTGCTTAACCTGGTCGTGGGTTGATGTCAGGAGGAATTGTGCGACATCCGATTTTATCTGTGATGCTGGGTCTTGCGGTGTTAATCACCGCAGGTTGTGGCTTTCATCTTCGCGGGACCACTTCGGTCCCGAAAGAAATGAAAACGATGATCCTGGACACCTCCGATCCTTATGGTCCGCTGACGCGTACCGTACGTGAAGAGCTGCGCCTGAATAACGTGACGGTGCTGGATGACAGCAACACCACGGCGATGAGCAAAGGGACGCTGCATAAAACCGTGCCTTCCCTGCGTCTGATGGGTGAGGTTCAGGGTCGTGACACAGCCTCCATCTTCCAGGACGGTAAAACGGCCGAGTACTCGATGTACATGACCGTTAATGCGCAGGTGCTGGTGCCAAATAAAGGCATCTATCCCATCAGCGCGACAGTGTATCGTTCGTTCTTTGATAACCCGCTGGCGGCACTGGCGAAGGACTCCGAGCAGAACATTATCATGAGTGAAATGCGTACCCAGGCGGCTCAACAGCTGGTGCGTAAATTACTGACGGTACATGCGGCAGAGGACGATCCTTCCATCAATACGCTGGACAGCACGCCTGAAGCCATCGATCAGACCAATCCTGCATCCGGCCTGACAGACAGCTCTCTGGCAAGATGATCAGGATTTACCCTGAGCAACTCAGCGCGCAGCTCCACGAGGGGCTGCGCGCTTGTTACATTCTGGCCGGTAACGAACCGCTTCTGTTGCAGGAATCTCAGGATGCGGTGCGGGCTGCTGCGCAAAAGCAGGAATTCACCGAGCACTTTAGCGTGGTCATTGATGCCCATACTGACTGGGATGCAATCTTCTCTACCTGTCAGGCTCTAAGCCTGTTTGCCAGCCGGCAAACGCTGCTGCTAACGCTACCTGAAAATGGTCCCAACGCGGCGATGGCGGAACAGCTTGTTACCCTCTCCTCACTGCTCCATGCCGATATTCTGCTGATATTGCGGGCGTCGAAACTGACTAAAGCGCAGGAAAACAGTGCCTGGTTTAAAGCGCTGAGCGCCAATGCGGTGATCGTGCCCTGCCAGACACCTGAGCAGGCGCAGTTGCCTCGCTGGGTGATCGCCCGCGCGAAAAGCCTCAAGCTGAGCGTGGACGATGCGGCTGTTCAGCTGCTTTGCTACTGTTATGAAGGGAATCTGCTGGCGCTGGCCCAGGCGCTGGAACGGCTGTCGCTGCTCTGGCCAGACGGCAAGCTGACCCTGCCAAGAGTTGAGCAGGCCGTTAACGATGCCGCACACTTTACGCCGTTCCACTGGGTGGATGCCCTGTTGGCCGGGAAAAGTAAGCGTGCTCAGCATATTTTGCGTCAGATGCAGGCGGAAGAGAGCGAGCCGGTGATCTTATTGCGCACCGTGCAAAGAGAGCTGATGATGCTGCTGACCTTACAACGCCAGATGGTGAAAACACCGATCAGAACGCTGTTTGATCAGCACCGCGTCTGGCAAAACCGCCGTCCACTGTTCAGTGAAGCGCTGCAACGTCTTTCTGCACGGCAGCTGAGTCAGGCAATCCATCTGCTGACGCGCATTGAGCTGACGCTGAAACAGGATTATGGTCAGTCGGTCTGGTCCGATCTTGAAACGCTGTCGTTGCTGATTTGCCAGCGTGGTTTCCCTGAGCATTTCTGCGATGTCTGAATCCCACACGCTGGAAGCGCTGTTCGGCGGCACCTTTGATCCGATCCATTTTGGCCATCTGAAGCCAGTTGAGGTTTTAGCCGCGCAGGTCGGGCTGAAAAAGGTGACGTTATTGCCGAATAACGTGCCGCCTCATCGCCCACAGCCAGAAGCCAGCCCGTCACAGCGGGTGGAAATGGTGAGGCTGGCGATTGCCAACCTGCCGTTGTTCGACCTGGATCTGCGTGAAATGCAGCGCGACACGCCCTCTTTCACCCTTGAGACGCTTACGGAGCTCCGTGCAGAACGGGGCGATAACCAGCCGCTGGCGTTTATCATTGGCCAGGATTCTTTGCTAACCTTACACAAGTGGCATCGCTGGGAAGAACTGCTCAGCCTGTGCCATTTACTGGTCTGTAAACGTCCGGGTTATGACAGCACGATGGAAACCCCGGCGCTACAGCGCTGGCTGGAACAGCATCAAATCCGGCAGGCAGAAGCGTTGCATCAGCATCCCTGCGGCAGGATTTTTCTGGCAGACACGCCGCTGGTGTCCATCTCTGCGACTGAAATACGCGATCGATTGCATAGCGGGCAATCGTGTGACGATCTGATCCCTCCGGCAGTTTCGGCCTACATCCTTGCTGCAGGTTTATATCGCAAGCCCTGAGCACGTGGTATACTTCGCCGCTAAATTTTCTGGAGCAATCCGGAAACATCTTTTTTCGGTTAGCCACGCCACAGGCGCAGGACAACCGCTCCGACTCAAAACCCAAGGGGAACCTTTTGCAAGGTAAAGCACTCCAAGACTTCGTCATTGATAAATTAGACGATTTAAAAGGCCAGGACATTGTTGCTGTAGATGTCCAGGGCAAATCAAGTATCACCGATTGCATGATTATCTGCACCGGCACCTCAACGCGTCATGTGGCGTCGATTGCTGACCACGTGGTTCAGGAATCTCGTGCTGCTGGCGTGGAAACCTTTGCTGTTGCAGGTAAAGCTGCCGCTGACTGGGTTGTCGTCGATCTGGGTGAAGTGATTGTTCACGTCATGCAGGAAGAGAGCCGCCAGCTTTACGAACTCGAAAAGCTCTGGAACTAAGCTGTGAAGCTGCAGTTGGTTGCCGTCGGCACTAAAATGCCGGATTGGGTGCAAACCGGGTTTCTGGAGTATTTGCGTCGTTTTCCTAAAGATATGCCGCTGGAACTGACTGAAGTTCAGGCTGGCAAGCGCGGTAAAAATGCCGACATCAAACGCATTCTTGAAAAAGAGGGCGAAATGATGCTGGCTGCGACTGGCAAAGGGAACCGCATTGTTACCCTGGATATTCCAGGGCAGCCGTGGGAAACGCCCCATTTAGCCACTCAGCTTGAACGTTGGAAGCTGGATGGCCGTGATGTCAGCCTGCTGATTGGTGGACCGGAAGGTCTGTCGCCAGCCTGCAAAGCTGCCGCTGAGCAAAGCTGGTCTCTTTCCGCGCTGACCCTGCCCCATCCGCTGGTACGGGTGCTGGTTGCGGAGAGTTTGTATCGTGCATGGAGCATCACAGCAAATCACCCTTACCATCGGGAATAGGCCATAGGATCAACCGGATACACTGAAACAGCGGATGAAATTACAACGTAACTCTTTTCGTGACTACACTGCCGAACAGTCTCTCTTTGTTCGTCGGGCGCTGATCGCCTTTATCGGCATTATCGTACTTTCCGGTATCCTGGTGGTCAATCTGTACCACCTGCAAATTATCCGCTACACCGATTACAGTACCCGCTCAAACGAAAACCGCATCAAACTGGTGCCCGTCGCGCCCAGCCGCGGCATTATTTTTGATCGTAACGGCCTGCCCCTTGCGCTCAACCGCACGATTTATCAGATTGAGCTGGTGCCCGAAAAGGTCGATGACCTTGAAAAAACCCTGCTTGCTCTGCGCCCCATTGTCGACTTAAGTGACGAAGACCTTGTCGCCTTTGAAAAAGAGCGTAAGCGCTCACGCCGCTTTACCTCTATCGCGGTTAAAACCGGCCTGAACGATGTGCAGGTCGCCCGCTTCGCCGTTAATCAATATGCTTTCCCCGGCGTGGAAGTGAAAGGCTATCAACGCCGCTACTACCCTTACAACTCTGCGCTGACTCACGTGTTGGGCTATGTGTCCAAAATTAACGATCGTGATGTCGAACGGCTGGATAATGAAGGTAAGTGGCCCAACTACGCCGCCACGCATGATATCGGCAAGCTGGGTATCGAACGTTATTACGAAGAGATGCTGCACGGCAAAACCGGCTACGAAGAAGTCGAAGTCAACAACCGTGGCCGGGTGATCCGTCAGCTTCACGAACAGTCCCCTCAGGCCGGCCAGGATATCTACCTGACCATCGACCTGAAGCTGCAGCAATATATTGAGACGCTGCTGGCGGGCAGCCGTGCCGCAGTGGTGGTGACCGATCCGCGCAACGGTGACATTCTGGCGATGGTGTCGATGCCCAGCTACGATCCCAATCTGTTCGTTGATGGCATCAGCAGCACCGATTACAACATGCTGTTGAATGACCCCAACCGGCCGCTGATTAACCGTGCGACGCAGGGCGCCTATCCGCCGGCATCAACGGTGAAACCCTATATTGCCGTCTCAGCGCTGACCGCTGGCGTGATCAACAAAAACACCAGCCTGTTTGACCCGGGTTGGTGGCAGCTGCCGGGCTCCGAAAAGCGCTTCCGTGACTGGAAGCATTGGGGCCACGGCCGCCTGAACGTCACCAAATCGCTGGAAGAGTCTGCGGATACCTTTTTCTATCAGGTGGCTTACGATATGGGCATCGATCGCCTCGGCGAATGGATGAACAAGTTTGGCTACGGGCACCTGACCGGCATTGACCTGGTGGAAGAAACGCCGGGTAATATGCCAACCCGTGAATGGAAGCAGAAACGCTTTAAAAAGCCGTGGTATCAGGGTGATACCATTCCGGTGGGGATCGGTCAGGGTTACTGGACCGCCACGCCGGTGCAAATGAACAAAGCGATGATGACCCTGATTAACGACGGAATCGTGAAAACACCGCACCTGATGCAGTCCAACGTGGTGAATAATGTGCGGGTGCCTTATCGTCAGCCCGACTCACCCCCGATTGCGGATATTCACTCAGGCTACTGGGAAATCGCCAAAGACGGTATGTACGGTGTTGCAAACCGACCTAACGGCACCGCCAGAAAAAGCTTCTCTGACGCACCTTACAAGATTGCCGCCAAATCCGGTACGGCTCAGGTCTATGGCCTGAAAGCCAACGAAACTTACAATGCGCATAAAATCGCTGAACACCTGCGAGACCACAAGCTGATGACCGCCTTTGCTCCGTATGACAAGCCGCGTGTGGCCGTCACCATGATTCTGGAGAATGGCGGCGCAGGCCCGGCCGTAGGGACTATCATGCGCCAGATTTTGGACCATATTATGCTTGGTGATAACAATACCAACCTGCCGGACGCTGCCCCCGTGCCGCCCGGTTATGAGGGTGAATAGACATGAACGATCGTCACCATAAACGCACCATCTGGACCCGAATTCATGTCGATCCGACATTCTTTATTCTGATTTTTGCCCTGCTGGTTTACAGCGCCTTAGTGATCTGGAGCGCCAGTGGCCAGGATCCAGGCATGATGGAGCGTAAAATCGGCCAGATCGCCATGGGTGTGGTGATCATGCTGGTGATGGCGCAAATCCCGCCGCGGGTTTATGAAGGTTGGGCGCCCTATCTGTATATCATCACGGTGATCCTGCTGGTCGCCGTGGATGCGTTTGGCCATATCAGTAAAGGTGCACAGCGTTGGCTGGATCTGGGCTTTGTGCGCTTCCAGCCCTCAGAGATTGCCAAAATCGCCGTGCCGCTGATGGTGGCGCGCTTTATTAACCGCGATGTCTGTCCGCCGACGCTGAAAAACACCGCCATCGCGCTGGTGCTGATCTTTATGCCCACGCTGCTGGTCGCCGCGCAGCCGGACCTGGGAACCTCAATTCTGATTGCCGCCTCCGGCCTGTTTGTTCTGTTCCTTTCCGGGATGAGCTGGAAACTGATTGCGGTGGCGGTACTGATGGTGGCGGCCTTCGTGCCGGTGCTGTGGTTCTTCCTGATGCATGATTATCAGCGCGACCGCGTTATGATGCTTCTGGATCCGGAGAGCGACCCGCTTGGCGCGGGTTACCACATCATTCAATCCAAGATTGCCATTGGTTCAGGTGGACTACGCGGCAAAGGCTGGCTGCACGGCACTCAGTCACAGCTGGAATTTTTACCCGAACGCCACACGGACTTTATTTTTGCGGTTCTGGCCGAAGAATTAGGCCTGGTCGGCGTCCTGGTGCTGCTGGTACTCTACATTCTGGTGATTATGCGTGGCCTGATGATGGCGGCGCGGGCGCAAACCACCTTTGGTCGGGTAATGGCCGGTGGCTTAATGCTGATCTTCTTTGTGTATGTTTTCGTTAATATTGGTATGGTTAGCGGCATTCTCCCGGTGGTTGGAGTTCCATTGCCGTTGGTCAGCTATGGCGGTTCGGCCCTGATCGTGCTGATGGCCGGGTTTGGCATTATTATGTCGATTCACACCCACCGAAAACTGTTGTCTAAGAGCGTTTAAGAGGCGTAAACATGCGTAAGGATTGGCTTTGGATTGGTCTGGCTTCAGTATTGCTGGCAGCCTGTGCTACCGATGAACAGCAGCAGGCACCCGCACCACAGCAACCGGCCTACAATGGTCCGGTGGTGGAAATTGGCGGTGCCGAACCCCGTTATGAACCGCAGAACCCAGGCACCAGCCAGGACTACACGGTGAATGGCAAGACTTACAAAATCGTCAAAGATCCGTCTAATTTCAGCGAAACCGGCCTGGCCGCCTGGTATGGCGATGAGGCCGGCAGCAACCGCACCGCAACCGGCGAGCAGTTCGATCCTGATGCGCTTACTGCGGCTCACCCGACGTTACCGCTGCCAAGTTACGTGCGCGTCACTAACCTGGCCAATGGTCGCCAGCTGGTGGTGCGCGTGAACGATCGCGGTCCTTACACGCCAGGCCGGGTTATCGATCTGTCCCGAGCCGCGGGCGATCGCCTGAATATCTCGAATAACACCAAAGTGAAAATCGATTACATCAAGGTCGCGCCGGATGGCACGCTCTCGGGTCCTGGCACCATTGGCACCACCGTCGCCAAACAGAGCTATGCCCTGCCCGCCCGTCCTGATATCGCGGGTGGGATGACCACCCTGGGCGGCGGTATGACCACGATGGGTGGCGATGCCGCCGCCAGTGCCGCGTCACAACCGGAGGCCAGTCAGCAGCAGGCGCCGGAGTCGCGTCCAATTGATAACGCCAACGTCAACAGTGATGACAGCCTGGGCGCACCGGTACGCAGCAATGGATTTTTAGGTGCCGCGCAGCCGTTACGTTCTGGCGTGCTGGAAGGCAGTGAGCCGGTCGCCGCGCCGGTTGCTGCGCCAGCCGCTGCCGCCGTCGTCGCAGCACCCGCAGCGGTCGCTGCCAGCCGCCCTGCCGCTTCCGGCACCACCTATGTGGTGCAGGTCGGCGCCGTTGGCGATGCAGCCAAAGCCAAAACCTGGATGAATTCCCTGAGCAAACAGTTTGGTGTGCCGGGCGCGGTTGACAGCCACGGCAATGTTTACCGGGTTCAGCTGGGCCGCTTCACCTCTCGCCAGCAGGCCAGCGCCTTGCAGCAGCGGTTATCGAGCGAAGCGAAGCTCACCTCATTTATTACCGTCGCACCCTAACGAAATGTCATACTGACCGGCATTCAGTGCGGGCTAACAGGCTGAAAGTGCTGTTAACCTGCATGGTAAAGACGAGTGCCGGGCAGGACTGCTTTTGCTATAGTGAGTCACTTTTTTTAACTTAGCCGATGGATGTTGTAGTCCTAAACATGAACAATCTGACCTCCTACAAACTGATCAAACGCCTGACGGCGGGATCGCTGATTGCCCTCAGCCTGACTTCCTTCGCCCACGCCGACGACGTGAACATTAAAACAATGATCCCAGGCGTGCCGGATATCGATGCGGAAGCCTATGTGCTGATCGACTACAACTCAGGCAAAGTGCTGGCAGAGAAAAATGCCGACGCTCGCCGTGACCCAGCCAGCCTGACCAAAATGATGACCAGCTACGTGATTGGTCAGGCGGTCAAAGCCGGTAAAATCAAGCAGGATGACATGGTTACCGTGGGCAAAGATGCCTGGGCAACCGGTAATCCGGTGTTCAAAGGCTCTTCCCTGATGTTCCTGAAGCCAGGCGATCGCGTTGCGGTTTCCGAGCTGACGCGCGGCATCGTGCTGCAATCCGGTAATGATGCCTGTGTGGCTATGGCCGACTATGTTGCCGGCAGCCAGGATACGTTTGTTGGTCTGATGAACAACTACGTTAAAGCATTGGGCCTGCAGAACACCCACTTCCAGACCGTTCATGGCCTGGATGCGGATGGCCAGTACAGTTCAGCGCGTGATATGGCGCTGATTGGCCGTGCACTGATCCGTGACGTGCCGGATGAGTACGCGGTGTATAAAGAGAAAGAATTCACCTTCAACAATATCCGCCAGATGAACCGTAACGGTCTGCTGTGGGATACCAGCCTGCAGGTTGACGGCATCAAAACCGGTCACACTGAAGCCGCGGGCTACAACCTGGTTGCCTCCGCGACCGAAGGCCAGATGCGCCTGATCTCTGCCGTGATGGGTGGTCACACCTATAAAGGCCGCGAGACCGAAAGCAAAAAACTGCTGACCTGGGGCTTCCGTTTCTTTGAAACCGTGGCACCGCTGAAAGCAGGCAAAGAGTTTGCTTCTGAGCCAGTGTGGTTCGGCACCAGCGACCGCGTGCAGCTGGGTGTGGAAAAAGATGTCTTCCTGACCATCCCTCGTGGCCGCATGAAAGATCTGAAAGCCAGCTACACGCTGAGCAATACCGAACTGCATGCGCCGCTGGCGAAAAACCAGGTTGTCGGCACCATCAACTTCCAGCTGGATGGCAAAACCATTGAACAGCATCCGCTGGTGGTGTTGAACGATATGCAGGAAGGTGGCTTCATCGGTCGCATCGTCGATTACATTAAGCTGATGTTCCATCACTGGTTTGGCTAAGCCCGTCATGCCGGCACGCATTTGGGCAGCAATGCCCCCTTGATTTCGGCGTGAATGCACCCCATATTTGAGTTATCTGTAGACTCCCGCTACGCACAGCGGGAGTCTTTGTTTTGGCGTTACCGGAGCCCCTATGAAAACCAATCTTAAAGAACTGCTCGAATTCCCAACTCCTTTTACTTACAAAGTAATGGGACTGGCGCAGCCGGAACTGGTTGATCAAGTAGTTGAAGTTGTTCAGCGCCATGCGCCGGGTGACTACTCTCCGGACGTGAAGCCAAGCAGCAAAGGCAACTACCACTCCGTCTCGATCACCATTACTGCCACCCACATTGAGCAAGTGGAAACGCTGTATGACGAGCTGGGCAAAATCGAAATTGTCCGCATGGTGCTGTAAAAACTCTCGCTGACAGCGGGCATGGATCTGCTCTCTGTCAGCGTTATACTGCCCTTCTGTTCTCAACAGGACTGACGTTTTGCCTCACGATACCCTACTCATCCGCCAGCTGGGCTTACAGCCCTGGGCACCCATCTCTCAAGCCATGCATGATTTTACTGACCAGCGCGGTGAGCACTCTGCCGACGAAATCTGGCTGGTCGATCATCTTCCGGTCTTCACTCAGGGTCAGGCAGGCAAAGCCGAACATCTGCTGGGTCCGGGCGATATTCCGGTGATGCAAAGCGATCGCGGTGGCCAGGTGACGTATCACGGACCCGGACAGCAAATCATGTACGTGATGATCAATCTGAAGCGCCGGAAAATTGGCGTCAGGCAGCTGGTGACCGCCCTCGAAGATACGGTGATTGCCACCCTCGCCCATTTTGGCGTGGAAGCGGCGGCCAGAGCCGATGCACCCGGTGTGTATGTGCAGGGTAAAAAGATCTGTTCATTGGGCTTACGCATTCGTAACGGCTGCTCGTTCCATGGCCTGGCGCTGAATGTCGATATGGATTTGTCGCCTTTTCTGCGCATCAATCCCTGCGGCTATGCCGGGCTGGAGATGACGCAGCTTAGCGCGTTGAAAGCTGGCGTGACGCTGGCCGATGTGCAGCCGCTGTTAATCACGCATTTTGCCAGACTGTTGAACATCACTGACGTTCGCTGGCAGGCCGCCGATAACCTTATTGAAAAGTAACCGTCCGTGCGGATTTACAATTACGTCACATTTAATCGGTCTGGCTGGCTGAAACTGCCGCGCCGAGATGATATAATTTTTGCGCTTTATCAAAAAAAGTTGAACACAAGATCACTTATTTGAGTTTTATGCGGATCGCGCATGCCAACCTGGAACTTGCAAGATTATGAGTAAACCCATTCAGATGGAACGTGGTGTTAAATACCGCGACGCAGACAAAATGGCGCTTATCCCGGTTAAAACCGTGATCACCGAGCGCACGGAGATTTTACGCAAGCCGGAGTGGATGAAAATCAAGCTCCCCGCGGACTCCAGCCGCATCCAGGGCATCAAAGCTGCGATGCGTAAAAATGGCCTGCACTCCGTCTGTGAAGAGGCTTCCTGCCCTAACCTTGCAGAATGTTTCAACCACGGCACAGCCACCTTTATGATCCTCGGCGCGATCTGTACCCGCCGCTGCCCGTTCTGCGACGTGGCCCACGGACGTCCGGTTGCCCCGGATCAGAATGAGCCGCTGAAGCTGGCGCAGACCATTGCCGATATGGGATTGCGCTACGTGGTGATCACCTCCGTTGACCGTGATGACCTGCGTGACGGTGGTGCTCAGCACTTTGCCGACTGCATTACCGCCATCCGCGCCAAGAACCCGACCATCAAGATTGAAACGCTGGTACCGGACTTCCGTGGCCGTATGGATCGCGCGCTGGAAATCCTCACCGCTACGCCGCCAGACGTGTTTAATCACAACATGGAAAACGTGCCGCGTGTTTACCGTCAGGTGCGCCCTGGCGCTAACTACGACTGGTCACTGAAGCTGCTGGAACGCTTTAAAGAAGCGCACCCAGACGTGCCGACTAAATCCGGTCTGATGGTTGGCCTTGGTGAAACGAACGCGGAAATCGTGGAGGTGATGCGCGATCTGCGTCGCCACGGCGTGACCATGCTGACCTTAGGTCAGTACCTGCAGCCAAGCCGTCACCATCTGCCAGTTCAGCGTTATGTCAGCCCTGCGGAGTTTGATGAGATGAAAGATGCGGCGATGGAGATGGGCTTTACCCACGCTGCCTGCGGACCGTTCGTCCGTTCTTCTTATCATGCGGATATGCAGGCGAAAGGTCTGGAAGTGAAATAAATTGACGGGGTGAGGTGACTTGCCCTGCGTTACAATAATTTACATTATTGCAACACAAACAAAAAACGGATGACCCTGTCATCCGTTTTTTTATGCCTGAGCGGGCGATTAATCTTTGTGAACAACCTGCTCTGCTGGCTTTTCGTCAACAACCGGCGCTTTTTTAGCGGAAGTGTCGTCGTCGCTCATCGCCTTTTTAAAGCCTTTGATCGCTGACCCCAGATCGCCACCGAGAGAACGTAACTTATTGGTTCCGAACAGCAAGACGATCAGAGCACCGATAATCAGCAGTTTTGCAATACTGATACCTTCCATACACACCTTCTTTTTTAACCTGACCAATAACAAGGCCAATAACGATAAAGTGTATTAACGCGCAGATCGCCGGTCAATACAACCGCAATCTGTAACAGAGTTCTCTGTACAGAATACTCTCGCGATAATATCAGATAAACCGGCTGAGGAAAGCCTGGAATCGGGGATGCTCAGGATTCACCAATACCTTCTCAGGCGGCCCCTGTTCAACCACCACGCCCCCATCCATAAACACCACCCGATCGGCAGCCTCGCGGGCAAAACCGATCTCATGGGTCACCACCACCATGGTTAACCCCCGATCGGCCAGGGTGCGCATGGTGGCCAGCACCTCGCCAACCAGTTCCGGATCCAATGCCGACGTTGGCTCATCAAACAGCATCAGCTTAGGACGAATGGCCAGCGCGCGGGCAATCGCCACGCGCTGCTGTTGCCCGCCGGAAAGATGACGCGGCCAGGCATCGGCTTTATCGCTCAAACCCACCGTTGCCAGCAGTTCCCGAGCGTGACGCGTCGCGGCTTCACGTGACTCTTTGTGCACGCCAATCGGCGC
Source organism: Erwinia billingiae Eb661 (assembly GCF_000196615.1). Taxonomy (NCBI): domain Bacteria; kingdom Pseudomonadati; phylum Pseudomonadota; class Gammaproteobacteria; order Enterobacterales; family Erwiniaceae; genus Erwinia; species Erwinia billingiae. Next base: position 1,409,071 of record NC_014306.1, on the reverse strand, counting down.
TTCAATAATGTTCTGCAGCACGGTCATATGCGGATAGAGATTAAACTGCTGAAACACCATGCCGATCTCCTGGCGCTGGCGGTCAATTTTACGGGCCGACAGGCGCTGTAAAATCCCCTGTTTCAGCTCATAGCCAATCTGCTGCCCGCCCACCATAATCGAGCCGGCATTCATATCTTCAAGATGATTGATGCAGCGCAGGAAGGTCGATTTACCGGAGCCGGAAGGCCCGAGGATCACCACCACTTCGCCCGGCATCACATCCAGATCGATGCCTTTCAGCACTTCATTATCACCGTAACTTTTCTGTACGTTACGTGCCCGAACCAGCGGCTGCATTTCACTCATACATCCTCCTTACGGACTAATGGGCGGTTAACCATCGGCGTTGTTTTACTGTCCGCTGGCGGCTGGCGACGTTTAGTCGCTGAGACCGAGCGACGCACGCCGCGCGAATAATATCGCTCAATGAAAGACTGCCCGACATTGAGAATCGAGGTGATAAACAGATACCAGATCACCGCCACCATCAGCATCGGGATCACTTCAAAGGTCCGGTTATACACCGACTGCACCGAATACAGCAGATCGCCCATCGCGATCACGCTGACCAGCGAGGTGGCTTTGATCATGCTGATCAGCTGATTGCCGGTCGGAGGAATGATCGAGCGCATCGCCTGAGGAATGATAATCCGGCGCAGCGCACGCGCGCGGCTCATGCCAAATGCCTGGGTGGTTTCAACCTGACCGTTGTCTACCGACTGCAGCCCGGCACGAATAATTTCGGCCATATAGGCCGCTTCATTCAGGGCCAGCCCGGCGATCGCCGCGGTTAACGGGGTGATCAAATCGTTGGTGTTCCAGCTGGCGAAGATCGGGCCATCGAACGGAATACCCAGGGTGATCTTCGGGAACAAGGTCGACATGTTGTACCAAAAAATCAGCTGCACCAGCAGCGGCGTGCCGCGGAAGAACCAGATATACAGCCCGGAAAGGCCGCGCATCAGCCGGTTATCCGACAGCCGGGCGACCGCTAACAGCAGGCCCAACAGGGTGCCGAGAACCATCGACACCACCGTCAGTCCCAGCGTCACCTTTAATCCGCTCAGCACCGAGCCTTCGGTAAACCACTGCAACACCACGTGCCACTCGAAATTGGGGTTAGTGGCCACCAGCCAGCTAAAGTTGGCGGCAATCACCAGCACCACAATCCATGAGGCCAGGCGTCCGTAACGCGGTGCGCTGCGGGCAAAGGCCACGTCGCGCTGTTCCACGTCTGCCGTTTCCCTGGCTCGTGAATCCGTGGTGCTTTTTGTCATTTCGCCGCCCCTTTCGCCAGGTTAACCCCCGGTGCGCTGATCATGTTGCCATCCAGCTTCCACTTTTTCATGATCGCCGCGTAGGTGCCGTTGGCGAACAGCGCTTTATAACCGTCGAGGACCACTTTCCCCAGTTCAGAATCCTTAGGAACCACGGTGCCCTGGAAGATATCGCCAAAACCATTTTTCTTGCCCTGGCCGGTTAACTCCAGCTGGCCGTGCGCCTGGTCAACGAAGTACACCAGCGGGGCCTGAGACGAGAAGAAGGCATCGGAACGTTTAGAGCGCACCGCCAGAATCGACGAAGGCTGGTCGGTAAATGACTGGACGGTCACCGCCGGTTTACCCGCATCGGTACAGACCAGAGATTGTTTGCGGATCACCTGCTCAGCAGAGCCGGCAGCCATCACCGCAATCCGCTTACCGCAGGTATCGTCGAGGCCGTTGATTTGCGCTGGGTTGCCTTTCTGCACGGCAAACACCACAAACTCCTGCACGAAGTCGATAAAATCATTTTTAGCCTGGCGGTCCGGATAGTCGCCAATCGGGCCAATAGCTAACTGATAGCGACCTGACTTAATGCCAGCCAACACGCCCGACAGACCACTGACCGTGGCATGTTCGATCTTGATGCCCAGCAGTTGTGCCAGGGCTTCGGTTAAATCGGCAGACGCGCCGGTCATGGTGGTCGGGCCTTCAACGATCTCATAAGGCGGGAAGGAGCCGTTATTTACCGAGATCATTTTGCCAGCGGTTTTAATATCCGCCGGTAAACGGTCGTGTAACGCCTGATCGACTTTCTGCGCCGGAATGGCGTCTGCGGCCTGGGCACAACCTGCACTTAATCCCAGAGCCAGTGCAATGGCGGTCGCTATCTTTTTCATTATAAATTTCCCCGGTGTCTTATTGTTTATTCAATTCAGGACGCGCGAAACGGCGGTTTTCCAACACCGGCAGCACGTGGCGCGCATGCGCAATACGGGCCGGATCTAAATCGGCAAAGACCAGCGCCGGGGCTTCAGCGGCTTTGGCAATCGCCACGCCGAGCGGATCCACCACCAGGCTGTTACCGATATTGCGCGGACCACACTCACCGACCGCCACCATATAACAGGTATTTTCCAGCGCGCGGGCGGTGACCAGAACTTCCCAATGCATCTCTTTTAACGGGCCTTTAACCCAGGCGGCCGGCAGCACCAGCACATCCGCACCGTCCAGCACCAGGCGACGCGCCTGCTCCGGGAAACGCACGTCGTAACAGGTCATCAGGCCAACTTTCATGCCGGCAACTTCAACCAGCGGCGGAACCTCATTGCCTGCCGTGACGTTGCGGGATTCCTGCATCGCGAAGGCATCATAAAGATGCAGCTTGTCGTAGCGGGCGATGATTTCGCCGTTACGGATGGCGATCAGCACGTTCAGCGCACGACCATCGGGCGTGGGCACGTGGACGGTCATCATCGTGGTCAACGTGTTGCCACGGCTGGCGGCATAGACTTCCGTCAGGAACGGGCCATCGAGCGGCTGTGCGGCCTTCAGCACCAAATCAGGATCGGCAATATCACGCGCCAGCACGCCTTCCGGTAACACCAGCAAATCGGCACCACCGGCCAGCGCCTGGGCCATTAAACCGGTGCAGGTCACGGCATTTTCCTGCCACTCGCGGCTGACTGCGAACTGTCCTAATGCAACTTTCATCGTATTGATCCTTTGGTCACGGCCGGGAACAAATCCTCAGGCGTAAGGCATTGAGAAGTGATTCCCTGCTCAAAAAGCTCTGTGCCGAAATCGGCAATCATCTTCTTGTTAGCGTCAAAACCATTTGCGTTCCAGTCGGCAGGTAAATCCTGCGCGGTGCGTCGCAAATCGTCCAACAACCAGGGGGTGGTATCAGCATACTTTTCGCGCTTGTCGTTCCACATTTTGGCCGATTGATCGATCAGCTCGCTGAGCTGCTGAGGAATGTCCGGATGGGCTTCGGCAAAGGAAGATTTAAAGGCCAGCAGGTGATGGCCAGGGATATAGCCAACCCGGTTGAAGTAATCCAGTTCTGCCTGACGGAAATCAGTCTGCAACTGGCGCAGGCCGGAGCCTTTCAGGAAGAAGCCCTGTGGCATAAACGGCGTAAAGACGGCATCCAGTTCACCGGCACGCAGCAGGTCGATCAACGGGTGCTCGCCGGGTGCGGCTTCAATGCGGCCCGGACGGCCAAAACCGTTCAGACGGTCAACAACGGGATGGTCAGCCGTCAGGCGACCGGCAAACCAGTAAGCATCATCAATATCGACGCCGGCTTCACGTAGGACCGCACGGGTCCAGGTATTGCCGGAATCCTGCCAGCCGGTCACGCCAATTTTGGCCCCCTTCAACTGCTCAAGAGAGACGATCGGGTTGTCTTCGGTGGTGATGATGCAACGCTGGCGGAAGCCACGCATCAGGATGTGGGGCAAGGCGAGCAAGGAGCTGTCACCTTTTGCCCTGCCCTGAGCATAGCGGCTGAAGGAAATTTCTGCCGCGTCATACTCGCTGCTGGTCGCCAGGTCGCCGACCAGCGTACCCACGCGATGCACTTCCAGCGCAAACCCCTGCGGTTTGATATCGCCCAGCGCCAGCGGCGTGAAGTAATCCCAATCTCTAACTGCCAGTCTGATCGTGACCATCGTTATCTCTCTCTGCCCTGAAGAGCGCCGGAACGGGGCGCATAATTTGTGTGCAATTACTGCTTGAATTCGATACTAGATCGATAATAATAGCTGTACAATAATTTCTTTGTTACTGAACAAACGGATTTCTTATGACCTCAACGCTGGACCTGCGCTGGTTTGCTGAACGCCTTACCGATGCTTCTGTTAAAGGGATTGCCGGGGTGACGGCGGGCCTGATTCGCGAAGGGCAAATCCCGATAGGCACGCATTTGCCTTCGGTTCGCGATCTCGCAGAAGCGTTAGGCGTCAGTCCGGCGACGGTTTCCGCCGCCTGGGGACAGTTAAAGCGGCAGAAGGTGATTGCCGGGAAAGGCCGCAGCGGCGTGTGGGTCTGTGGCGATAACGTCACGCCGAGGCCGGTGCGTTTTGAGAAGATCGGCAATTATGGCGACAATATCCGCGCCGATCTGGCCATGGCGTCCCCCGATCCGACGTTAATGCCCGATCTGCAGGAGGCGATGCGCCAGGGCGTTCTTTGCCCACAGCTCAACAGCTACCAGCGCGATCCGATCTCGCAGCCGTTGCTGGAGGCGATCAAACCGGACTGGCCTTACCAGGCCGACGCCTGGCTGGCGACCGAGGGGGGCTTTGCGGCGATGAATACCCTCGTGCAGACGCTGTTTTCGCCAGGAGAAAAGGTGATCATTGAGGATCCCACCGCCACCAGGCTGCTGGATATTCTGGACAATATTGGCGCCGAAGTGATGCCGCTGGCTTGTGATGAGCACGGCCCGCTGCCTGGCGCGCTGGCGATGTTACTGAATAAAGGCGCAACCGCCTTTATCTATCAGCCGAGGACGCACTCCGCCACCGGCCATACGGTCAGTGAAGCACGCAGCGAAGCGCTGGCGAAAGTGTTAATGGGTACGCGGACGTTGATTGTGGAAGATGATGGCATCGGCGAATTGTCGGTGCATCCGGTCTGGAGCCTGGGCCGTTATTTCCCGGAACGCACCCTGCACGTCCGTTCTTACTCCAAGGCTTACGGACCCGATCTGCGTCTGGCGGTCCTTTCTGGCCCGTCTGAGCACCTTAAGCGTATTCAGTCATGGCGCAATTTTGGCGCCGGCTGGACCAGCCGCATTACTCAGCAGGCAGTGGCATGGATGATTAACGATCCCGCGACCCAGCAGCAGATACAGCAGGCGAAAGCGATTTACGCTAAGCGTCGTCGCGAGCTGCTCAGCGCGCTGGCAAAGCGAGGCCTGGAACTGCCGGACCGTGATGGTCTGAGTATTTTTATGCCGGTGCAATCGGAGCAGTTTGCGATGATCACGCTGGCGGCACGCGGTATTGCCGTCCTGCCAGGGGAGCGCTGCCGCATTGGAGGGATTCAGTTTATCCGCGTCAGCATCTCAATGATCCAAAGTGACCGCATTGAGAGTATTGCCGACGCTCTGCTGCTGGCCAGTGGGCTGGACAGTAACGCTATTCGTTGAGGTCTTTGATCAGATAACGGGGAGATTCGCTGTAACCTTCCCGGGCATAAAACGCATTGGCTTTGATGCGGTGCGCATTGCAATGGACTTCCATCCGGTCGCAACCCCGCTGCTTTGCCACCTGTTCCGCATGCTGCAGCAACTTTTGTCCTGCGCCTTTGCTGCGCTCACCTTCTGCCACGCAGAAGTAGCTAACGCGGGCAAAATCACCGGCCAGCGCCAGCTGGGGAATAAAGTGTAAAGACAGGAAACCCAGCACCGTGTTGCCATAAACGGCAACCAACAGCTCCTCGGTCTGGTCATCAATCAGCTGTGCAAGACGCCGTTCAATAAACCCTTCGGTATTCTCGTAGCCCAGTTCGGCTAACAGGGCACTCAGGGCAAAACTGTCATTGGCTTCCGCCAGACGGATTTTCATCACGCTTCCTCCAGTTATGAGCCTATGCAGGGCCCTCTCGCCTATGTTTATAGCTTGCCCGGCAGGATAAGCAAGTGTCAGAAACCGGGCGGTTGTTACAGACCCGCAGCCGCATTTCAGGCCAGCAGGCAAATCGGCGGGATCCCGTTGGCCAAAACGGGTTTATTAATGTTTCCTTAATAATGTTTCGCCACACTCTTTGATAAAACCAGCCAAAGAGTTGACCCAATGAATATCTTACCAAAATCCCTGCCTGAAGCTGTTGCTGTTACCGTGAGCCTGTTGGCGGCTGCGCTCTGGCTTAGCCAGTATTTCGCCCGCTAACCGGAGAAGCATTCGTCCCTTTTCACCTGCGGAAAGGGGTAAAAATAACGCAAAAAAAAACCCGCCAATCGGCGGGTTTTTAGAATTCTGTCTGGTAACTTAAATAGCGGCAACGTTAGCAGCAGATGGGCCTTTGGCACCGTTGGTGATTTCGAACTCTACGCGCTGACCTTCAGCCAGAGTTTTGAAACCATTGCTCTGGATGGCAGAGAAGTGTACGAACACGTCTTTGCTACCATCTTCAGGAGTAATGAAACCGAATCCTTTGGACTCATTAAACCACTTAACGCTACCTTTAATCTTAGACATCTATATTACCTTTACATGAAAAATGGACACTAAACTGTGTCGGTGGTTAGTACAGCAATTGCCGAGGCTTTTGTCCAGTCACCCACCGCGAAAAAGTGATAAATATCGCCTTTTTTGAAGATACGTCATACTTTCGCCACGCTTCCCGCAGCTAAAACTGCCAGCGGAACCAGGCAAAGTAAACGTTTCCGTTATTGTAAGTGCCTGGTATATAAGTCATCTGGAAAGTCGCCTTGCTGTAACCTATTGATGCTAAGGGCAGCACTAAAGGGATGGGAATGTACTTCCAGTTATCACGCGCCGTCACCCCTGCGGTGTAGCCTAAACCGAGGTGAAAATCCTGATCGTTCAACGGTCGCCAGGTCTTTTCCCAGCCGTAACCGCCGATCGGTTCCCATTTATTATAGGAGTCCTTAAATGCCATCAGATAGAGGCCGTTCCAGTTCCCTTTCTCATCGTAATGGGAAATCCCGCCACCAGCTCCCCAGGGACGTTCATTGTATCGGTCGGTTTTATCACTGTCGTAGGTCAGTCGGTTATGCCAGGTGACAGCGGGAAGATACACATCGTAGTTATCAGGGGTGTTCCAGGTTTCGCTGACGTTGTCAGTAAACGCCGTCCAGGTACTTGAGATACCGGTCGCCAGGGTGATCGCCCCGGCAAAAGGCGCAAAACACAGACTGGACAGGGCCAGCAAGAAAAGGGGGAGTTTTAGTGACTTCACTGAATGATCTACCGTTCACATGGTGTTGAAAAGACGCTGTTACTAACGGCAATCAGAAGCAATCCAAATGTCGTTCCGTCGTAAAAATAGCCATTATACCGATGCCGCTTAAACGCTTGCTGAATGTGCCTGCTTTATTTTTATGCAGCTAACGGGCATCTGGCTCAATTTTTTCTGAAGGCGATTTTAACAATGCCTTGCCACGCTTTCTCCAGGATGAATCCCAGGCAAGCGTAGTCCTATGCTTACCGTCATGAGCGAAACCCGCTCAGTTGCTCCTGCTAAGAATCCCCTGTAAGCAAAATTAAATCCCGCCCTAAGAAAAATCCTTAATCGTCAAACGTGAAATAATCACCTACATACTCTAAGGTCATCCTTATTAATCAATTTGTTACCGGTGAATATCACCTGAGTTTACTGATAAGTATAATTTATCAATGTGCGGATTTTTTTTGGTAGACTCAGAGGACGCTTAAAGCAAGGAGGTGAGAGCTGATGAGAATTCGCTGCAATAAATGTGGTGAGGTGAAGATAGTCTTTACCACCCGAGGAGATCGGTTCGGTCAACATCATGGCGCACGTTGTGCAACCTGTAAAAAGCCGATCAGCCTGAAGGATCTTTCTTTCAGAAGCGCCCTTTTACAAAGTGAAGAGGTGACAGCGCGCAGGACTCCACTGCCACCTGAGTCTTAGAACAGAATTTTGAACACGCCTGTGATGGTCAATAAACCAACAATAAAAATAATCGCAATAATCCAAAGTATTAGCTTCATTCCATTTTCCTCAGCCACAGTAAAAAGTCACTACGATGTAGTGGCTTGAGTATAGAAGAAGATTTTTTCCTTTGCGCAATCGGCGCCTCACGCCAGCGAATAAAGTCCGTTCAGACACTTAGCGTCCAGATGCCAAATTAATGCTTTATTGTCATAACGTTAGCTAAATAATTAACGTTAAAATCCCCTACCCGATTTTTTTCGCGATGGCGGTCACGCTCTGCGTTTTCTTTACCTTTCTCACCAGGATGTCACTGCGCGGTGGGACTAAACTGATGAGTGTCATTTGCTATGGACTCACTTGCTATGACTTTTTCATGACGTTAACAAGGAGATCTTATGAGCACAATTAATAGCAGCATGGGCCGTTATAGCCTGAAGGCCAAACACAACGGCAATCATATTAAAGGATCGATTGCCATCAATGATGAAGGCGGGTCGCAGCTCACCCTCCAGGAGTTTAATGAACATTACCTGGACGACGTGGTGAATAACGTGATTTATCCCGTTACCGGCGGAAACCGGGTGATTGCCAATGCATTCAGAGATGAGATGGTAAAAGCAGGCTTTGTTCAGCCGCATTAGCGGTGGCGTGATTGATTAAGGGCCCTTATCTCAGGGCCCTTTTGTTTTGCGGACAATCGCGGCGTGCTGATTGTCTGCCCTTTCCTCAGGCCGTGCATTCACTCAGGTTACCCGCAAATCCTCATAGGAAACCATCACGTGCTCGACAAAAGCGGGCCGCAGCTGCAGGCGCTGATAATACGCCTCGACGGCCGGAAATGGCGTGCGGGCGAGTTCAATATCGAAATAACGGAACAGCAGATGGCCAAACTGAATATCGGCCAGCGTCAGTTCATTTCCCGCCAGATAGGCATGTTGGTTTAACTGCGCCTCGGCAATTGCCAGTTTGCTATTCAACACTGACAGCGCTGCCGCAATGGCCGGATAATCGCGATCTTTTTCCGCCGTTCTGACCACTCGCCAGAACAGGGGAGCAGTAAAGCTGTGGGCCACGTTGATCTTGGCCCACTCTGCCCACTTATCCACTGCCGCGCGTTGTGCAATATCCGCCGGCCAGAACGTCCTGTCAGCATAACGATTGGCGAGATAACGCAGGATAGCGCCGGTTTCCCATAGCGGTTCCCCTTCCCCGTCACGGATCACCGGTACGGTGCCATTCGGGTTCATGGCCAGAAATTCTGCCGTGTCGTTGCCACCGTACTTATGGCCAATATCCACCCGTTCACAGGGTAATCCCAACTCTGCAATGCACCACATCACCGCCTGCACGTTGGAAGAGGTTTTTCTGCCCCAGACTTTCAGCATGACGTTATCCTTATGCTGTTAATAACAGGTTTGATCCTCAGCCCGCGGGAGTTTGCGCCTCCGCCTTTTGCAGCGGCTCTTCCGCTGGCTCCTCATCCGATCCATCATTATCATAGTTTCTTCGTAAGCGCTTGCTCACCAGAAACACCGGCGTGGCAAGAAACAGCAACAGGCTTCCGGCCATGCCACAGACCAGCAGGCTGATACAGCCGGTAATCCCTTCACCCGCGGTAAGCCCTGCCACCACCAGCGCCAGGATAAAGAAGAACGACAGCGTCAGGCTGACCGGCCAGATATTGGTGATATCCATATCGCTGAGCGCCATTTTCACCGGTTTTTTGGCCGCTTTTTCCGCCAGTTTTTCCGCTTCAATCGCCTCTTTAACCGCATTCAGATCGACACAAGGCGCAATAAAGTCTTCCGCGGGCTGCGGATGATACAGCGCGTCGAAAATACGCTCGACCGGCGGAAATGTCACTGGCCAACTGCCGCTGTGCACCCCATAGGTGGTTAATGCTGGCAAGGTGATACGCGGCCATTGAACCGGTTGGAGATAACGGTCGTTATACACCACCCAACTCTGCCGCGTCTGGCCTTTGGTGACGTGATAAAGACGGAAACGGTCGGCCGGAGGGTAGTTCAGATTACTGACCCGTGCGGTGATAAAGGGGATATGCCGCAGACGACAATAGTTCACCCGGCTTTGCCCCTGCGCAGCCAGCAGCAGCCCAAGTGAAGGCAGGAAATACCATGAGGTACTCTCCGCCGCCATCGGACCGTCCAGGTGCTCAAGGAGTTTCGTTTCACTGGTGGCGCTCAAATGCTCTGGCCACCAGCGCCAGCTACGCCCAATCACCCGCTCCGTCGGCACGCGGAAAATGCCCAGCGGTTCGGTTTCCGCCGGCAGCCTGGCGAAGGGAAAAATTTTGCTAAAAAAGGTCAGGGCATCATCCGGCCCGTCCCATTCACCGCTGGCTTCAAGGCCGTGAAGGTTGGCCGTCAGTTCACCCCAGCCTGTTTTCCCGAGCATATCGATCTGATATTTGGTGTCCGCCAGGCGTTTTCCTAACCGCAGTATTTCCTGCGGGATCCCCTTAAGCGGCAGCTCGGGGAGCGTCGGCACCTGAATCTGTTCATTTTCCATACTGCATACATCCCCAAAGGCAATTGCCCACAGACCTGTTTAATAAAAAGGATAATTAACCGTGTAACGCAGAAGGCGTTTGAGAAAGGTGTTGGGTGGCCTGCGCCGAAAATGGGGCAAATTGACTTAAGGTCGTTTGTTATTTTTATTGCCGGTCGAAATTTGGCTTTAGTCAAAAAACCAAATACTATCAAGGTGATAGTATACTTAGCAAAGGTGTTTTTTGGCAACAGCCTTGGATGAGATTACCGGGTGCAGGGCGGGATTCGCGAATAAAAGGAGCCGATAAACGGCTCCAACTGATAACGATTTCAGCGAGCTAGCGATAAAACCTGGCCGCTGGTTAAGGCCATTGTATGGCTGAATGACGCAGCCAGATTGACATCCTCGGGCGTATACACCGCAATGCCCTGTTGCTCTGCAGCCAGCGCCACCGAGCCGTGGAAGTGATTTTCTCCCACCGCGTCTGGATGGGTGAAGACCGCCAGAACCTCAATCCCGGCCTCGATCAGCGCCTTCAGTCCGGCGCAGCCCATGTCATGATAAGCAAAGACGATCGCTTTCATCAACGCTCACTCCCTCAATCAGCGGCAGCTTGCAAGAATGTCATCAGACGGCACATATTCTTTGGTCTCGGTCCCCGTGAGCCCCAGCAGGGTGGAGAACAGATTATCCTGAGAATAGTTGTTGTTCGCCGCCTCTTTCTTCAGACAGGTCTCATTAATACCAAAGCGTTTTTTGTAATCTTCCGACAGCCAGATCAGCATCGGCACATGCTTTTGTTGAACCGGCGCAATGGCATACGGCATACCGTGCAGATAGACGCCACTTTCACCCAGCGACTCGCCGTGGTCGGACAGATAGACCAGGCTGGTAGTGAAATTCGCATCGTTCTGCTTCAACACCGTGATGGCTTTATCGACAATATAATCGATATACAGAATGGTGTTGTCATAGGTATTTACCAGCTGCTCGCTGCTGCAGGTCTGGATCTCGTTCGTATCACAGGTTGGCGTGAACTTACGGAAGCTGGCAGGATAACGATGATAGTAGGTCGGGCCATGGCTACCGATGGTGTGCAGCACAATGACGCCGTTGCCTTTCAGATTTTTAATATAATCCTCGAGCTTATTAAACAGGATCTCATCGTGGCACTCACCCTCAATGCACATGCCGGGTAAATCCAGGCTGGTGACATCTTCATGGGGAACACGATCGCAAGCCCCTTTGCAGCCGCCATCATTTTCTTTCCACAAGACGTTAATTCCCGCACGCTGAATCACATCCAACAGGCCTTCCTGATGACTGGCCAGTTCTTCATCGTAATGGGCTCTGGGCATATTCGAGAACATGCACGGCACGGAAACCGCGGTGGCGGTGCCACATGACGTCGTATGAGGGAAATAGAAGACGTTATCTTTCGCCAGCAACGGGTTGGTATCACGGCCGTAGCCAGATAACGAGAAATTATCGGCACGCGAGGTTTCACCGAGCACCAAAATGGTCAGGGTCTTCTTCGGGCCGGCCAGCATTTTTGGATTTTGTTTCGCATCTTCGCCTATTTTCACCAATGGCAGATTATCCAGCTTGTGGTGAGAGTAATAAGAATAGGACGCGACGATACTGTTGGAAGGCGATAGCGATTTCACCAGCTCTTTATCGTTGCGGAATAACGAGGCGTAATCTTTATAAAAGAAGGTGGCAACGAGAGCAATCAACGCCACCGAGACCACCAGGCTGGCCAGACGAAAAACCAAACTCTTCCACACCGGCTGCGTTTTTTTAATTTTTATCCAAAACGCCACAATCACCATCAACAGGCCAAGGACTAAGATGGCGAATAACAGTTGCGGGGTCACTAATGCCAGCGTCTCGGAAGGCGTGGTGTCCAGCATATTGGTTATCATTGAACGATCGATGATAATCCCGTAATTCATAATGAAATATTGGGCTGATGCTGAGACCAGAATAAAAATGGCAATAAGAATGCGGTCGAGCCATATAAAGGAGGCAATGGTTAGCAGGATATTAATCACGCTAAATGCCACCACCGGCATCGAAAAAAAGACCAACAGGTTATGGAATGAGGTCAGCGGCAAGTTGGCCAGCACCTGCCGGTAATAGGCAATATTGAGGAATACGGCGATATAAACGGAAAACAATATCAGGAAGGCAACCCGACTGAGCGTGGGCCGTTTCAGAATCGATGACAGTGACATAAACAAAGCAGGTCCGGTGAACGTCAGAAATTATTGCAGCAGTATGACATTTTTAAGATTAGGACAACCTTAAGCATTTTAATTTTCTGGACCTGAGACTCACGACAAAAACGTTATATGGTCTGGCGAATGGGGGCAAAGGCCTGCCCTTACAGGCAGGCCAGCAAGCTTACACCACGTTCTGCAACAGCAGGCAGCCGATTAAGCCGCACAGCGAAATCACCGTTTCCAGGCCGGACCACGCACGAATGGTTTCGCCGATAGTCAGGTTGAAATACTCTTTGAACAGCCAGAAGCCGGGATCGTTAACGTGCGAGAAGATCACGCTACCGGAACCAACCGCAATCACCATCAGCTCAGGGCTGACGCCGGTGGTGGCGATAATCGGGGCGACAATGCCACCGGCAGTAATCGCCGCAACGGTTGCAGAGCCCAGCGCAATACGCAGCGCGGCGGCAATCGACCAGGCCATCAGGATTGGCGAGATGGTACTGCCTTCCATCATGCCGGCGATGTATTTATCCACGCCACTGTCGACCAGCACCTGCTTGAAGGCCCCGCCACCGCCGATAATCAACAGCATCATGGCGATGATTTTGATTGAGTCGGTCAGCGTCCGCATCACTTCATCCATGGTGCGGCCGCGGTTCAGCCCAAAGGTGAAGATCGCAATTAACACCGCAATCAGCGTTGCCATGATTGGGTCACCAAAGAACTCGGCATAGGCCAGCAGCGGATGCCCTTTTGGCAACACCATCTCAGCAACTGCACGCAACGCCATCAGCACCACCGGGACTAACGCGGTCCAGACGCTGACGCCAAACCCTGGCATCTCGGCTTCGGTGAAGGTTTTCTTGTTATACAGACCTTCCGGGATTGGCTTATCAATGCTCTTCAGGAAACGGGTGTAGACGGGGCCCGCCAGGATTACCGTAGGGATCCCCAACAGCGTACCGAACAGCAGCGTTTTCCCCATATCCGCGTGGAACAACGTGGCGATAGCCGTTGGGCCCGGGTGCGGAGGCAGGAAGCCATGGGTGACGGACAGCGCCGCCGCCATCGGCACGCCAACGTAGAGTAAAGGTACGCGCGCAGAAGCCGCGATGGTCAGCACCAGCGGCAACAGCAGCACAAAGCCCACTTCATAGAACAGCGCGAAGCCGACGGTAAACCCGGTCAGCACCACCGCCCATTGAATGTGTTTGGTGCCAAATTTGGCAATCAGCGTGGTGGCAATGCGCTGCGCACCGCCACAGTCCGCCAGCAGTTTGCCGAGCATCGCGCCGAAGCCCATAATCAGTGCCAGGCTGCCCAGCGTGCCGCCGACGCCAGCTTTGATCGAACCAATCACTTTGTTAACAGGCATTCCCTGCATCACGCCGACCGCCAGTGCGACCAGGATCAGGGCAATGAATCCATTCAATTTCAAGCGGATCATCAGCAGCAGTAACAGCACTACGCCAATCGCAACGATGACTAATGGCATAAATATTCTCCGGTGTGTGGCCCGGATGCGTCATCAGGGTCACATTAATTTTTCCCGCCTTGCTCACGGCGTGACGGGTATCAGTGTCAGGGTATTCAGGCATAACTCACGAGGTGTTACCGGGAACATGTTAACGGTAACATCCCAACGCTGATATGCTCCGGCAGCGGGAAATTTACATTTTGAGATGAAGATCAAACTTTTGACACATGGCGAGGTAGTCACACAACGGCTGACCACATTTTGACCCAAAACAAGAAAACGCGTTTTTCGTAAGGGATAAACGTAACAAAATGATTCTACGTGAATCAAAATAAGAAATTAAGGTTTAACATTTACACGGTTTTTCATAGCAAGTGATGACGCAGGGGAACCTGACCATTGTTGATAACATTCGGCGGGTGAATATTTAATTTCAAACACCCTTTAAAATAACAATAAAATAACATACCCCTTTTCGGAGTGATGTTTTTTCTGATTAATTTCCCATTTGTGCGCTTGTTCGAGGAATTGAATCTCTAAAAAGTTATAGCAACGCGCTCATACATAATTAAAAGTCGCGCGCTTTTTTACAATACGTCGCCCTTCCCTCTCCCCGACGGCGGCTGCAAAAAGCCCTTCCGGCCCGAAAGACACAGTATTCTTACATTGCGGCATCATTCGGCTACTCTTATTTAACAGCGCGTCAAAATATTTTAACCTGATGATGAAACAATTCATCGCAAAGATCCGCGCTGTTATAGGCAGATTTCCTATTACTGTAGCTACTCCTTCACCTGATTTGGTCTCAGGATCAATCCTTCGATGAAATACCCGTTTAGCGGCGGCTGAATGTAGCCCGCTTGTTAAATGTCGGTAAATAAAAAAGAAAGGCAGTTTTTTATTATGTTAGATCGAGGTAAGCAATGTTTGGATTAGATGCGTTCCACCTGGCAAGGATACAGTTCGGGTTTACCGTTTCCTTCCATATCCTCTTCCCGGCCATCACTATCGGCCTCGCCAGTTTCCTGGCGGTGTTGGAAGGGCTATGGTTGAAAACCAAAAACCCGGATTATCGCGACCTGTACCATTTCTGGTCAAAAATCTTCGCCGTTAACTTTGGTATGGGCGTGGTGTCCGGCCTGGTCATGGCGTATCAGTTCGGCACCAACTGGAGCGGCTTCTCGCAGTTTGCCGGCAGCGTGACCGGTCCGCTGCTGACTTACGAAGTGCTTACCGCGTTCTTCCTCGAAGCGGGCTTCCTGGGCGTGATGCTGTTCGGCTGGAACCGCGTGGGTCCGGGCCTGCACTTCTTCGCTACCTGTATGGTGGCGTTGGGCACCCTGATCTCGACCTTCTGGATCCTCGCCTCGAACAGCTGGATGCAGACCCCGCAGGGTTATGCCATTCAGAACGGCATTGTGGTCCCGGTTGACTGGTTCAAGATTGTCTTTAACCCGTCCTTCCCGTTCCGCTTGCTGCATATGTCCACCGCGGCGTTCCTCGCCAGCGCCTTCTTTGTTGGCGCTTCTGCGGCGTGGCACCTGCTGCGTAAAAACGACACGCCGGCAATCCGTAAAATGCTGTCGATGGCCATGTGGATGGCGCTGATCGTTTCGCCAATTCAGGCGATGCTGGGCGATGCCCACGGTCTGAACACCCTTGAGCATCAGCCGGCGAAGATTGCCGCGATTGAAGGTCACTGGGAAAACCCACCGGGTGAGCCAACGCCGTTGGTGCTGTTCGGTATTCCCGACATGGAACAGGAAAGAACCAAGTATGCGGTTGAAATTCCGTATCTGGGCAGCCTGATCCTGACCCACAGTCTGCACAAGCAAGTGCCTGCGCTGAAGTCATTCCCGAAAGAAGATCGTCCTAACTCGACCATCATCTTCTGGTCGTTCCGCGTGATGGCCGGTCTGGGCATGCTGATGGTGTTCCTTGGCTTCGCCAGCCTGTGGCTGCGTTTCCGTAACCGTCTTTACACCTCTCGTCCGTTCCTGTGGTTTGCACTGGCGATGGGTCCATCAGGTCTGATTGCACTGTTGGCGGGTTGGTTCACCACTGAAATCGGCCGTCAGCCGTGGGTGGTTTACGGTCTGCTGCGCACCAAAGATGCGGTATCTGCCCATGGCGATCTGCATATGAGCATCAGCCTGATTGCCTTTATCGTGGTCTATATGTCGGTGTTCGGCGTGGGTTATACCTACCTGTTCAACCTGATCAAGAAAGGCCCGCAACCGGGTGAAGGTGACCACACGCCAGACGGCGGTCCGGGTACCCATCACACCCCTTCACGTCCGCTGTCAGCCGTGCAGGAAAAATTAAATTCGCCGGAAGAGGGGAAATAACGTGGGTATCGATCTTCCTGTAATCTGGTTCACCATCATCGTCTTCTCGACCCTGATGTATATCGTGATGGATGGTTTCGACCTGGGTATCGGCATCCTGTTCCCGTTCAATAAGGACGCCACCGAGCGCGACATGATGGTTAACACCGTCGCACCGGTGTGGGATGGTAACGAAACCTGGCTGGTGCTGGGCGGTGCAGCACTTTACGGTGCCTTCCCGCTGGCTTACGCGGTGATCATTGACGCACTGTCCGTGCCGCTGACCGCCATGCTGATTGGTCTGATCTTCCGTGGCGTGGCGTTTGAATTCCGCTTTAAAGCCACTGAAGAGCACCGTCCGTTCTGGGATAAGTCGTTTATCGTCGGCTCTTATCTGGCCACCTTCAGTCAGGGTGTGGCGCTGGGCGCGATCATCAACGGTTTCAGCGTGACCAACCGTGCTTACAGCGGCCCGGAACTGGGTTGGCTGACGCCGTTCTCACTGTTCTGCGGTCTGGGTCTGGTTGTGGCGTATGCACTGCTGGGCAGCACCTGGCTGATCATGAAGACCGAGAACGAGCTGCACCGGAAGATGACGGCACTGGCTAAGCCGATGTTGCTGGCGCTGCTGGCGATCATCGCCGTGGTCAGCATCTGGACACCGCTGGAGCATGCCAACATCATGCAGCGCTGGTTTACCCTGCCGAACCTGTTCTGGTTCCTGCCGGTCCCGGTGCTGGTGCTGCTGGCTTCGTGGGGACTGTTGCGTTCCCTGAAGCGCCATGCTCACTACTCGCCGTTCCTGCTGACGCTGGCGCTGGTGTTCCTGGGCTTTACCGGCCTCGGCATCAGCATCTGGCCGAACATTATTCCGCCGTCCATCACCATCTGGCAGGCGGCCTCACCGCCGCAGAGCCTTGGCTTTATGCTGGTCGGTGGCCTGCTGATCATCCCGGTGATCCTGGTTTACACCTTCTGGAGCTACTACGTGTTCCGTGGGAAAATCAAAGCAGACGAAGGCTACCATTGATTTAACGGCAATCTGATAACCACAACAGAGCCGGGTGCAGGCGGGCAGTTAAGCCACCGGCACCCGGCATACTGCGGGATATTTTGGAGACACGATGATGATTGAAGCACAACACACACAGCAGGCGGTCAAACCGCGAGCGTGGAAACGCGTACTGTGGATGGTTGCCATTTACGCGGGTAGCGTAATGGCACTTGGCGTGGTGGCGATGCTGTTCCGCGTGATGATGACCGCTGCTGGCATGAAGTCACATTGAACCTCTGATTGCCAGTTATTTGCGAAGGGCCGACATTTGTCGGCCCTTTTTCTTTACAGAAGTCATAAATAGTCACATAACCGAGGCGGCATAAGGCGCAGGATGGTCTAAGCTTTTAACGTTCATGAGGAAATCATGCCATCAAGAAGGAGACAGTATGAGTTTATTAGATAAAGCATCAGACAAAGCTGACGAAGCGCTGGGTAAAGGTCAGGAGCAATTTGGTAAAGCTGTCGATTCTCCCGAGCATGAGTTCAAAGGCCGTGTGCGCCAGGGCGCAGCTAAAGCCTCTTATGCCGTTGACGACGCCTTGGATTGCGTAAAAACCAAGACGCAGGACGCCCCGTTTGTCTCGCTGGCGATTGCCGCTGGCGTGGGCTTCCTGGCCGCGAAGATTTTTGGTCGCCGCTAATCAGCCCGCAGCGTCGCCTCGCGACGCTCTGAAAATAAAAGGCCGACATTTTCGGCCTTTTTTTCTGCCCGCTATTCCCCTTCCTGCCCCGCTTTTCCCTGTCGTTACGGCTGTCGCGATGGCTAAATTGTGATCCGATTAAAACTTCTATAACTCATTACTACCAGGCTAATAATTTCAGCACTAATTAGAACACCTTTCCCGCCAATTAATGCTTTCATTCCGTCTGTTAAGGCCGTCATTCCCGGCTTATGTCAGCACGTCCCCCCTGAACAGATCCCCTGAGCAGGAGAAAATGCTTAACAAAGCAGCGTGGCCGCGACGCACCCTGTCCAATAAATAACCTTTTGGGCAGCGCTATCACTATAAGAAAGAAGGTGTTTCACATGAAAAGCAAGCAACCAAAAACCACGTTAAAAAGATCGGTGGCGTTCTGTGGTTTAGGACTGATGCTGGCGTCAGGATCTGCACTGGCAGATTTCGCGCCGCTCAGTATGGATTCTCCCTACGCATTTGGTGACTGGGAGGGTTCCCGCACCCAGCTGAAAAATGACGGTGTGGATTTCCAGGTGAATTACACCATGGAATCCGCCAGTAATTTCTCCGGCGGCTATAACCAGTCAACCAGCGCGCGTTATACCGACCAGTGGGCGTTCGGGACCACCCTGGATCTGGAAAAACTGCTGAACTGGAATGACACCCAGTTCCAGACGACTATCACCAGCCGTAACGGTCAGGACTTAACGCAATATATTAACGATCCGCGTTCGGGTGGCCTTTCCTCAGTGCAGGAAGTGTGGGGACGAGGACAAACCTGGCGCCTGACGCAGTTCTGGTTGAATAAAGGCTTCTTTGATCATGCGGTAGAAGTGAAAGCGGGACGGGTCACGGTTGGTGAGGACTTCGACTCCTTTGACAGCAACTTCCAGAACCTGGCATTTGGTAGCGGCCAGGCAGGTAACTGGCGTGGCGACCGCTGGTATAACTGGCCGGTCTCCCAGTGGGGCGGACGCGTGAAGTTTAACTTCACGCCAGAGCTGTTCTTCCAGGTGGGTTTCTATAATCAGACGCCGTCGAACTACGATACCGGCAACGGTTTCCGCCTCGATACCAGCCCAACGCTGGGGAATATGGTGCCGGTGGAATTGGGTTGGAAACCGGCCTTTGGCGCCGACAAATTGCCGGGTAATTACCGCGTCGGGATGTACTACTCCTCGGTGCGCGGCGATAACTACAGCAGCTACAACGAGGGACAGTACGGCGAAGACAACCACTCTTACGGCGGCTACCTGCTGTTACAACAACAGCTGACCGCGATGGAAGGCGACAACACGCGCGGTTTAGGCGTGACGGTTCAGGCCGTAATGAACGACCAGAAAACCTCTAAGACCGACAACTATCAGTCCGTCTCCTTCGTCTGGAAAGGACCGTTTGATGCCCGTCCGAAAGATGAGATCGGGGTCGGTGCCGCGCGTATTCACGTCAACAATGATTACGGCAATATGCTGCGCAAAACCAACCAGGAAAACGGGGTTAACGATTACGACAACCCAACTTACCTGCCGATCCAGAGTGGATCCGAATATAACTATGAGATCTATTACAACGCTCAGGTCACCAACTGGCTGAAACTGCGTCCAAACCTGCAGTACGTCGCGTCTCCAGGTGCGGTCAGCGAAGTGAAAAATGCCTTCGTTGGCGGTATCAGCGCCAATATCAACTTCTGATCCTCGCGCGTCAGGCGGATCGTTCGATCCGCCTGCTCTTCATCCCTGCATCAACATCGACATACCCCACCTGCAAACATCAGCCCTGACTAGCGTAGCTGTGCGCGTGCCGTGTAAAAGCGGCGGTAGGCGAGATAGCCCGCAATAATCGTGGAGATGCTGGCCGTCCCCAGCAGCATAAAGGTCACCATGATCTGGTATTTGATCGCTTTAACCGGATCGATACCGGCAAAAATCAGCCCGGACATCATGCCCGGCAAGCTGACCAGCCCCACGGTTTTAGCCGCATCAACCGTTGGGATCATCGCCGCACGAATGCTGTCGCGGATAAGCCTTCCCGACGCGGTTTTGATTGACGCGCCCAGGCTCAACATCTCCTGGATTTTCTGCCGGTTGTCGGTAAAGCGCTGGTTCAGATTGCTGTAACAGAGCCCCACCGCCACCATCGCATTACCGGCAATCATCCCTGAAATCGGGATCACCTGCATCGGCATAAACTCAATCGAGCCACTTAACACCAGGATCACCAGCGTCAACGTGGTGCTGACGGTAATGGCGATAAAGGAGAGCATAAAGGCATTGCCAATATTGCGGCTGCGTTTACGGGCGTTGAGGGCCGCATTGACGCAGATAAACAGCACCATCAATACCGTCAGCCAGCGGTTGTTGAGGTCGAAAATATATTTGAGAACGTATCCGACAATAATCAGCTGAACGATCGCCCGGGCGATACTCCAGACAATGTCTTTCTCCAGCCCGAGCTTCTCTTTCTTACTGACCAGCAGCGCAATCAGCACCAGAATCAGCGCCAGGCCGAGGGATTCGTTGCTAATATTATGCTGATTCATCTGTGCCCTTCCTGACCGGTGGCTGAAGCGTCACCACGCGTTGCGCCTGATTGATCTCGGTGGTGTCATGGCTAATCCACATCACCGCCACGCCCTTATCTTTCACCAGCCCGGCAACAAGCTGATTAATCGCCTGCTTATTTTCCTCATCCAGTGCGCTGGTGATTTCATCCAGCAGCAGCACATCCGGCAGGAATTGCAGATTGCGCAGTAACGCGACCCGCTGCTTTTCTCCGCCGGAGAGCTGTTCGGTTTTTTTGGTCAGCATCTCCACCGGCAGATTGACCTTTTTCAGCCAGTCTTTCAGCTTTTCGCTGTCGACCTTTTTCTGGCGGATTTGCCACGGCAACGCAAGATTGTCATACACCGTGTCGCCAAACAGCGCCGGGGTCTGGAAGCAGTAAGAGACCTGCTGACGATAGCTTTCCGGCTTAAGTTCGTTAATGCTGCGGCCCTTAAACTGAATATCGCCGGTGGTGGGTTCGAGCAGGGAAGCGATGATTTTGAGTAGCGTGCTTTTGCCGCTGCCGGAGGGCCCGGTCAGCAGCACAAACTCACCTTGATTCAGCTGTAGCGAGACGGGGGCCAACAACGTGGTGCCATCCTGCACATAGCTAACGTCCTGCACGTCCAGCAGGAGAGAAGTTCGCGACATAATGAGTCAACCTGATGTGAAATTTAACCCCAGGATAATAACGTGATAAGGCGATAAATTTTCGCCTTTTTATCATTTACACCGCCCGCAAACGCACCGTTATGGCCCTGGCTGAACGCCATTATCGCTCAGGCGGGATCGGCCGAGGGTCGTCACCAGCGCCTTCAGGCATTTCCTGATACCTTCCATCCCACGCCCCGGACGTTCTTGATCGCTTTACTGCCGAATTTCTTACGCAACGCATGAATAAAAAATTCCACTGCGTTGCTCTCAATCTCTTCACCCCAGCCGTAAATCTTCTCCTCCAGTTCGCTGCGCGACAGCAACGTCCCCGGGCGGATCAACAGCGCCTGCAGCAAGGCAAATTCACGGTTCGACAGCCGGTAAACCTCGCCCTTTTCCACGTCGCAGGCCTCATGGCTGGCGGGATCGAGCCGGATAATGCCGTTACTCAGCACCGGGCCACAGTGGCCTTCTTTACGCCGCATGACCGCGCGTATTCTCGCCAGCCACGCGGTCATGTCGAACGGTGCGATCACGAAGTCATCCGCGCCGGCGTCAAGCCCGCGCAGCCGGTCTTCCAGCGCGTCGCGGGCGGTGATAATCAGCAGCGGCAGCATATTGCCTTTATCACGCAAGCTACTGATTACGCTAAAGCCATCGTTGCCTGGCAGCCGCAAATCCAGCAGCACCAGGTCATAACGCGGGATCGCAAGCGTGGCGATAGCCTCGGTGCCGCTGCGCAGCCAGTCCACCGCGTAGCGGGCTTCTTTTAGCGCTTCAACAACCGCTTCACCCATTATGGCGTCATCTTCTACCAGCAATATTCGCATGCTGTTCTTCCCGTCAGTGTGAATCGACTGCGTCCCCTCGCCAGCATATCAACAGTAACCCGCTAAAAATCAGCGCCACGCCTGCCAGTTTTCCCCACTGAAAGACTTCATTGAAGGCAGGCAAAATCAGCGCTGCCGCCCACACCAGCACGTAACTCAGGCTGAGCAGCGGGTAAGCTTTACTCAGGGCGATGCGTCGCAGCGCCAGCAGCCAGCACAGCATGGAGCAGGCATAGGCCGCCAGCCCGGCGAACAACGCGGAGGCGGCGAAGGGCCAGCTCAGCAAGGCGCTAAAAAAGGCTGATGGCTCGCCCACTGAAGGCAGAGACATCATTGACCAGCGCAATAACAGCTGCGCCCCGCCGACCAGCAGGACGCTGCACAGTGCCCATAAAATGCCCATCAGGTATAGGCTCCCATCACCACCACACCCGCCACAATCAAGACGATGCCCAGCCAGTGGCGGAAAGGAACGGGTTCTTTCCATAACCCGCGGGCCGCCAGCACCACAAAGATAAAGTTCAGGCTCAGCATCGGATACGCCACCCCGACCGGCACGCTTTGCAGCACCACCAGCCAGATCGCCATCGCCACGCCCAGCAGCAGCACGCTTACCCCCAGCCAGATCAGCAGGTGGCCTTTCCCCTTTTGCAAACCATGATGCGCAGCCTGCTTCTGGCACAGTTGCCCGCCGCAACTCAGCAGGCTGGCCAGCAGGATCAGCAGCAGACTCATGGCGTCTGACCGTAACGGAACAGGGCTAACCGGCCCTGCCGGTAACTGAAATCGGCTTTGGGCAGCTCTTTGTCCGGATCCTGATTGCGGGACAGCGACAGCACCAGCGTCACATCGCCCATGCGCCGATGCGCAGCCAGCCAGGCCGGGAAGTCGGCTCCGCTGACAAACTTATCGCGCGCATCCGGGTAGCTCAGCCCGTACTGCACTTCGCCCGGCTGATCGTACAGAGTGATATCGCTGCGTTGCATCTCCCACGCCAGGCCAGAAGCAATGCCGGGGTTATTCGCCAGCAAATAACGGCTGCCGGCAATATCGCTTTTGATCGCCCGGATAAATTGCTGAGGCTGTTTGGCATCCATCACGCCTGACGGGATCGCCTGGCCGATCACCAGCGCCAGCACCAGTGGGCACAGCGCGGCCAGCCCCCAGCGTGCCTGTGGCGCTTTCAGCGTTAACCCACCGCACAACGCCCAGAATGCGAAGGCCGCAGCGGCCAGCAGCACTTTGATCACTTCGTGATGACCGTAAACCGGATGCTTCGCCAGCCCCCACGGTGCCAGGAAACCGAGCACGGCGACCGTCAGCACCAGACCAAACACCAGATTTATCCAGCCATTGATTTTTAACGCCTGGCCGTTGCCTGACATCATGCTCATCGCCTGACGCGCCATCAGGATCGCCAGCGGCGCAAAGCATGGCAGGATATAGGTTGGCAGCTTGCCTTTGGCGATGCTGAAGAACAGCAGCGGCATCACCACCCAGCTCAGCAAATACAGGCTGCCGCGGCTACTCTGGCGATCCTGCCAGCCTGAACGTAAGGCAGACGGCAACAGGGCCAGCCAGGGCAGGCAGCCCATAACCAGTACCGGCAGGTAATACCAGAACGGCGCTTTATGCTGCGCGTTGGCTTCGGCAAAGCGCTGGATATGTTCTACCCAGAAGAAATAGTGCCAGAAGTCCGGTTCGCTTTTGGCGATAGCCATCGCCCAGGGTGCACTGATTAACACCGCACCGACGATGGCCAGTGGACCAAAGCACAGCAACGCTTTGAAGCGACGCTGATGAATCGCCCAGGGCAGAATGGCAATCACCGGCACCGCCAGCGCCAGGAAGCCCTTGGTCATAAAGCCCATTCCACAGGCAAACCCGAGCAGCAGCCAGCTCAGCGCTTTTTTGCCGGTGGTCGTCGCTTCCGTTGCCAGCCAGTAGCT
This sequence comes from Erwinia billingiae Eb661, assembly GCF_000196615.1. Classification (NCBI taxonomy): domain Bacteria; kingdom Pseudomonadati; phylum Pseudomonadota; class Gammaproteobacteria; order Enterobacterales; family Erwiniaceae; genus Erwinia; species Erwinia billingiae. The sequence goes on along the minus strand of NC_014306.1, from coordinate 1,384,863 downwards.
GCACATGGCGGCGACCAGCCACAGGGTGATCATCGGATCCAGCACCGCATAGGTGCCGATGCCGTACACCAACAGACAGGTAAGGAAAATGACGCCAGAGACCATCGCCGTAGCACGATCGCGCCACAGGCGGAACGCCAGCCAGGTGACCATCAGCGCGGTCAGGGTAATGGAGAAAACGGATCCAAAACGCACGGCAAAATTGTTATGACCAAAAATCAGCTGACTGAGGTTGTTGATCCAGTAACCGGCAATTGGCTTTTCGAAATAGCGTAAATCAAAGAAGTGCGGCACCACCCAGTTACCGCTGACCAACATTTCACGGCTGATCTCCGCATAGCGGGTCTCATCAGGCTGCCATAACGCCCGAAATTCCAGTGGGACCAGGTAATACACGGCAAATAACGCCAGAAGGAGAAAGCCCTTTCTCGTCATAGTCATAAAAAATTACTCGGTTAATTGCTGGCATCCCAGCCATCCTTCACGACCGGGGAGGCTACCCCGAACAATTTTTCCTGTCGGCAGGCTGTTAAGATCGTCAGGTAAGAGCTCACTCAGCGGGCAAAACTGAATACCCTCCTGCGCGGCCAGCGTCAGCAGATCGCTGAACAGGGTGCTCATTACGATCCCCTCCACTTCCGCATGGATGGTATAAACGGGAGTGCCCTGATCCTGCTTGATGCGGTCGATAATGAACGCATTGAAGTCTTCTTTGCTCACCGTGGAGCCGACCACCTCATCCCAGGTGGGCAATGTCACCGGGATCTGCACCGTACCGGCAGTGCCATCACTTAACAGCGGACGAAACGGCGTGGTTCCCCGGCAGTCGCTGTTGTAATGAAACTGGAACGGCTCCTTCGCATTCACCACCCGTTGGTCAGCGCGCCATCCGGCGACCGCTGAACAGGTCACCGGCTGTTCGATAATCACCGCCAGCGCATCCTTTCCCAGACGGATTTGCTGCGTAAGCTGTGCCGCAGGCCAGACGCCCGCCCAGGTTTGCCACGCAAAGTGATCCCAGGCATGCAGGCCGACTTCGTGATGATCGCTGGCGGCGCTGACGATCTCCGCCAGCCCGCGTCCGATCTGACGGCCCGGCCAGGCGGTGCCCGCCAGCAGAATATCCCAGCCATACAGCGAGGCGGCGTTCGATCTCAGCATCTTCCACAGAAACCTGGGCTTCAGCAGGCGCCACAGGTGGCGCCCCATGTTGTCGGGTCCAACGCTGAAGAAAAAAGTGGCCTGAGTGCGATGCAAACTGAGGATTTCCAGCAGCTTTGGCACGCCATCCCGCGTGCCCCGCCAGGTATCGACATCTATTCGAAGGCCGACTTTCCTCATTTTTTCTCTTCCGGCACGTCCAGTTCGACCGTTCTCAGGAAGAAGTCCAGCGTGGCATCGATGGTTTTATCCATGGTCACTTCCGGCGTCCAGCCCAGCAGGCGACGGGCGTTACGGATTGCCGGCTTGCGGTGCTCAACGTCCTGATAGCCTTTGCCGTAGTAGCTGCTGCTTTCCACGTCGCGGAAACCGGCAAACGGCGGGAAACGATCGCGCAGTGGATGGCGCTCAAAGCTGGCCAGCAGCTGTTCCGCCAGCTCTTTGATGCTTGCTTCGTTATCCGGGTTACCAATGTTGATGATCTGTCCGTCGCAGTTATTGTCTTTGTTTTCAATAATGCGGAACAGCGCCTCAACGCCATCACTGATATCGGTGAAGCAGCGCTTCTGCTTACCGCCGTCCATCAGTTTGATCGGCGATCCTTCCACCAGATTGAGGATCAGTTGGGTGATCGCCCTGGAACTGCCAATGCGCGCGGCGTTCAGGTTATCCAGGCGCGGGCCCATCCAGTTAAACGGACGGAACAGGGTGAAGCGCAGCCCTTCTTTGTCGCCATAGGCCCACAGCACGCGATCCAACAGCTGCTTGGAAACCGAGTAGATCCAGCGCTGTTTGTTGATCGGCCCCACCACCAGATTCGAGGTGTCTTCATCGAAGTTCGGGTCATCACACATGCCGTACACTTCAGAGGTGGACGGGAAGATAATGCGTTTTTTGTACTTAACGCAGTCGCGGATGATCTTCAGGTTCTCTTCGAAATCGAGCTCAAAAACCCGTAACGGATTACGCGTGTACTCAATCGGCGTGGCGATGGCCACCAGCGGCAGGATCACGTCGCATTTTTTGATGTGGTATTCAATCCACTCCGAATGGATGCTGATATCCCCTTCGACGAACTGGAAGCGCGGATGGCCGATAAAGCGGCTGATGGCATCGGAGCCAATATCCAGGCCGAAAATATCGAAGTTATCGTCCTGCAACAGGCGCTCGGTCAGGTGGTTACCAATAAAGCCGTTAACGCCGAGGATCAGCACGCGCGTGCGGCGTTTCACTGCCGAAACCGGTTTGTTGGTCAACAGCGCCTGGTTTACCAGACCCAGAGTTTGTGCCAGCTGCGAGCCCTGCATGTAAACGCCGTTTTCGCTCTGTCCGGTCATCACTTCCAGCGCACCTTCACCACAGGCCACCACCAGCGGATTCACTGACAGTACGGTTCCGGCTTTGGCGGCAGGCAGATCGTGACGCACTTTGCCTTTCCAGATAATGAATTTGGCCGCGCCAACGTAGCCAAACGCACCCGGCCACGGATCGGTCACCGCACGCACCAGGTTGTTGACCACTTCCGCCGGTTGCGACCAGTCGATACGGCCATCGTCCGGCGTACGGCGTCCCACCACGGTAACCTGCGTATTGTCCTGAGCACGTTCGCTGATCTGACCATTTCTCAGCGCTGGCAGGCAGTCCGCCAGCAGATGTTCAGCGGCGGCATTAAGTTTGCGGTGCAGTGTCAGCGCATTATCGTCGGCCGAAATGCTGACTTTATCCTGCGCAATAATGGCGCCGGCATCGGCACGGGCCACCATACGGTGCAGCGTCACGCCGGTTTCCGTTTCACCGTTGACCAGCGCCCAGTTCAGCGGCGCGCGGCCACGGTATTTTGGCAGCAGAGAACCGTGCAGGTTAAACGCGCCTTTGGTCGCGATGCTTAACAATTGATCGCTCAGCAGGTTACGGTAGTAGAAAGAGAAAATGACCTCCGGCGCCATGGTTCTGATGCGGTCAACCCACAGCGGATGGTTGACATCCTCGGGCGCATACACCGGGATCCCCTGCTCTGCGGCGGTACGGGCAACGGAGGCAAAAAAGTGGTTCTCGTTAGATGAATCGGCGTGGGTAAAAATCGCTTCAATTTCATAACCGGCATTCACCAGCGCATTGATCCCAATGCAACCCATATCGTGATAGGCAAAAACGACAGCTTTCATTATTGGTCTTCCTCAGAGCGGACAGGCGCGGAGGAGTTAACTACGCGCTGGATAAAATAGCGTGGACGGGCACGGACATCGTTGTAGATACGTCCGATGTATTCCCCTAACAGCCCCATACCGACAAACTGCGCACCGATAAAAATAAACAGCACGGCAAACAGCATAAACACCCCGTCTCCGGACCACTCCGGGCCAAAGAAGAGACGTAAAACAATCAGTAACAGTGACAATGCAAAGCCGGCCAGCGCGATCAGGCTGCCAAACACGCTGAGCATCCGCAGCGGCGTGGTGGTCAGGCAGGTGACGAGGTCATACATCAGATTGATCAGCTTCATCAGGCTGTATTTGGAATCACCAAATTCACGCTCGGCGTGCAGCACCGGAATTTCAATCGCCCGACGGGCAAAGGTGTTGGCCAGAATGGGAATAAAGGTGCTGCGCTCGTGGCAGTTGAGCATCGCGTCAATGATGTGACGGCGGTAGGCGCGCAGCATGCAGCCGTAATCGCCCATCGCCTTACCGGTAGTGCGTTGAATAAGGTTGTTGATCAGCCGGGACGCGCGTTTACGGAACCAGCTGTCCTGGCGATTTTGCCGCACGGTGCCGACCACGTCGTAGCCTTCCTGCGCTTTCGCCACCAGCCGCGGGATCTCTTCCGGTGGGTTCTGCAGATCGGCATCCAGGGTGATAATTAAATCCCCGCTGACGTGGTTGAAACCGGCCATGATCGCCGAATGCTGGCCGTAATTACGGTTAAGCAGCACCGCAACAACATGGCTGCCCGGTTCTTCCGCCGCTGCGGTCAGCATCTCCGGTGAACGGTCGCTACTGCCGTCGTCCACCAGCAGGATTTCCCACGCCATTGACAGCTGGGAGCAGGCCTCAGAGGTACGGCGGATCAGCTCCGGCAGACTGTCCTGCTCGTTATACACAGGGATTACGACGGAGACTTTGTTAATAGGTTGATCAGCGGTCATGGTGTTTCTCAGCAATTTCATGCAGCGCGGCAATAACCCGGCTGACATCGTCATCGGTCATCGTTGGGAACAGCGGAATTGAACAAATGCGCTCGGAGTTCCATTCTGTTTCGGGCAGCGACAGTTCAGGAAAACGGTCCCGGTAATATTTCTGCGTATGCGCTGCGCGGAAATGCAGGCCGGTGCCAATCTGGCGATCCTTCAGTTCCTGCATCAGCTGGTCGCGGCTCAGGCCGCAACGGGCGGGATCGACGCGCAGAATAAACAGATGCCAGGCGTGCTGATGGTCGTAGTCAGGTTGCGACAGCGGCAGGAAAGGCGTGTCGGCCAACTCCTTCAGATAGCGTTCAGCGATTGCCTGACGGCGGGCATTCAGCGTTGGCAGCTTGGCCAGCTGCACCAGCGCGATGGCGGCGTTGATATCGGCGAGGTTGTATTTGTAGCCAGGCGCGATAACTTCCGCCTGCGGCGCGCGGCCGTGGGTCTGGCGGTCAAAGGCGTCCACGCCAAGACCGTGGAATTTCAGGCTGCGAATACGGTTGGCCAGCGCTTCGTTATCGGTGACGACCAGGCCACCTTCGGCGCAGGTCATATTTTTAATGGCGTGGAAGGAGAAGATTGCCGTGCCGCTGTTACCGACGTGGCGTCCTTTGTAAAAGGTGCCTGCCGCATGCGCCGCGTCATCAATCACCGGGATGCCGTAGCGTTTGCCCAGCGCATGGATGGCATCGATATCCGCCGGCGCACCGGCATAGTGAACCGGCACGATGGCTTTGGTACGGGGAGTTATCGCTGCTTCGATCAACTCAGGGGTAATCATCAAACTGTCGCGATCGATATCAATCATGACCGGCTCAGCGCCGAGCAGCGCAATCATATTCAGCGTGGACACCCAGGTCAGCGACGGGGTGATCACTTCATCGCCACTGCCAATGCCCAGCGCCATCAGGGTGACATGCATCCCGGCGGTGGCCGAGCTTACGGCTATCGCGTGTTGGTTGCCGGTCAGTTGGCAAAATGCCTGTTCCAGCTGCTGATTCTTAGGTCCAGTCGTAATCCAGCCAGAGTTCATGACTTCGCCAACCGCGGCCAGTTCGGCCTCGCCCATCGCCGGGCGAGAAAAAGGGAGAAATTCAGACATTGGTAAAATTCCTTTAACAATAACCCTAAAAAACTTTAGCAGAACGTGCGCCAACTGCGCCTAAACCAAACGCTAATGCCTTGAAATTTAATCGTCGTTTAACCAGGCCACGCCTGTCTGTCTGCGGATAGCATTGGCAAGCCCGTTGTTATCAAGCGCTCAGCAACAGTGGAAAATGACTGTATCAGAGTCAGAATGTCCGTTAATCAACATTTGCTGAACGATATAGGAGATTCCTTAGCTAAAAATTAAGATTGTTCGAGGCGTGAGAATTTAGGCAGGAAATCAGTTGCGGGGTTTAGGTTGGGTTTACTTTCGCGAGGCAATTGCGGGCAGCGGGGGAAATTCAGGCACTGGAAAAAAATGAAAACTTAAGGTTGCCTTCATCTTTTTGCCCTTTTTATTGCCAAAAAAAAGACGCCTGCATTGCGCAGACGTCCTTATTATTGGCCTTCCCTGATGAACGGGGAAGATTGGGCGAACCGGGGTTCGCCCTTATCAAGGATTACTTGGCATCATCCGGCAGAGCATAAGCAACGATATAGTCGCCCAGCTTGGTGCCGAAGGAACCATGACCACCCGCAGCGATCAGCACATACTGCTTGCCGTTCACTTCGTAGGTCATTGGAGTTGCCTGGCCGCCCGCTGGCAGACGCGCTTCCCACAGGGATTTACCGTTAGTCACGTTGAACGCACGCAGATAGTTATCTGCCGTTGCGCCAATGAACATCACGTTACCCGCTGTAGAGATTGGTGCGCCCAGCATTGGCATACCCATTTTGAATGGCAGTGGAATTGGTGAGCTGTCACGAACGGTACCGATGCGTTTTTTCCACACGATATCGTTAGTTTTCAGGTCAACCGCAGACACATAGCCCCAGGCCGGTTGCTTACAAGGGAAGCCCAGTGGTGACAGGAACGGGTTCAGGGTCACGCCGTATGGCACGCCATACTGTGGCTGAACGCCGGTTTCTGTACCGCTACCGCCTTTGTCGTTGGCATCTGGCCACAGTGGGTTGTTTGGACCACGTGGGATCAGACGGGAAACAAACGGCAGCGCCATTGGGTTGGTCACGGCGATCTGGCGATCGGTATCAACAGAGATGCCGCCCCATTCGAACATGCCCAGGTTACCCGGGAACACCAGCGTACCCTGCTCTGAAGGCGGTGTGAACGGACCTTCATAACGCAGGCTGTGGAACATCACGCGGCAGATCAGCTGATCGTAAATCGTTGCGCCCCACATGTCCGCACCGGTCAGGTTTTTCTTCGGACGGTAGGTCAGCTCAGAATACGGCTGGGTTGGTGACAGACGGTCGCCTTTCGCCGGGCCTTGTGGCACTGGCGTTTCTGGTGCAGGAACCACTTCTTTACCGGTACGACGGTCCAGCACAAAGATGTTACCGGTTTTCGCCGGAACATAAATGACCGGCACTTTGTTGCCGTTTTTGTCGTTGATATCGGCCAGGGTCGGCTGAGCCGGAACGTCCATATCCCACAGATCGTGGTGCACGGTCTGGTAGAACCACGCCAGCTTACCGGTGGTCGCGTTTAGCGCCAGCAGGCCAGAAGCGTAACGCTCCATTTCCGGGGTACGGTTGCCGCCCCAGATATCCGGTGTTGCCACGCCGATTGGCAGGTAAACCAGATCCAGCTTGGCATCATATGACGCCGGTGCCCATGAGTTCGGTGAGTTAGCCACATAGTGCTGATCTTCACCCGGCAGGACATTCGGATCTTTAGCGCCGGTATCGAAGGCCCACAGCAGTTTACCGCTGTTTACATCGAAACCACGGATCACGCCAGACGGCTCTTTGGTTGAGTAGTTATCGGTTACGGCACCGGCCACCACAATCACCTTATCGGTGATGATTGGCGGAGAGGTTGGTTCGTAAGCACCGGCACGGGCGTTAGGCATGTTCTGCTGAAGGTTCAGCTTGCCGTTTTCGCCGAATTCCGGGCACAGCGCGCCGGTTTCCGCGTCCAGCGCGTAGAGGTGACCATCGTTAACCGGCAGGATGATGCGACGTGCGCACATGGCAGGCTTGGTGCCTGCTGGCAGCGTTGCCACATCCGGCGTCTGGTAGTAAGACACACCGCGACAGGTCACGTGCTGGAAGGACGGATCGGTTTTCAGCTGTGGATCAAATTTCCACTTCTCTTTACCGGTTGCTGCGTCCAGCGCGAACAGGATCTGGTGTGGCGTACACAGGTACAGGGAATCACCAATTTTGATCGGCGTGACTTCATCAGTCAGTTCGCCTGGATCGGTTGGGCGCTTCATGTCACCGGTACGGAAGGTCCATGCTTCCTTCAGCTGGCCAACGTTCTTGTCGTTGATCTGCGTCAGCGGCGAGTAACGCGTACCGCCCTGGGTACGGCCATAAGCCGGCCAGTCACCGGCAGCGATGCCGTCGCCAGACTTCTCAATGTTCGCCGCTTGCTCCGGGCTTAGGGAACCGTTGATTTCCTGCGGATCGTTGAACACCGAGTAAGCCAGCGCAATCACCGTTACCACCAGTACCAGGCTCAGTGCGCCACGGGCAAATTTGCCCTGGCTCAGACCACGGTAAACAAACGGCAGCACCAGCCACAGGCCGAGGAAGAAGGTGACGTCCAGACGTGGCGTCAGTGCCCAGAAATCGGACCCCACTTCCCACAACGACCAAATCAGCGTTGCGAGCAGGAATACCGCGTACAGCAACAGCGCTGATGAGCGGCGACGGAACAGCAACCAGGCAACAACCAGTTCAATCACACCAGCGATGATGTAATAGAACGAGCCGCCAAGCTTGGCCAGCCAGATACCGCCAACCAGCAGGTATAACCCGCTGAGGACGGCAAACACAGCCGTAAGGATCACGAGGATTCGTGATAACGGTGCTTTACTTTGCATAGTATGGACCTTACCAAAATTTAACGTCTTCGATTTAGATCGTATGCTAAATCGCAAAAAACACCCGGTTTAACCATCTTATCCATCCGGTGTTTTGTACCCGCCGTCTTGCGTTGGCAACACGGCAGGCTGTGCTGGATTCTGTATTACAGGAACGAATAGGAGAGCGACGCGCCCACACCGTAATTTCGTCCCGGCGCCGGCTCGTAGTAACGGCCGTTGCCTTCATTCACGATAACCGAGCCAACATAGGCTTTATCGAACAGGTTATCGACGCGGCTGAACAGGTCGAGAGACCACTTATCCCAGCCAAATTTGTAGCCGGTGCTCAGGCCAACCACGGTGTAAGACGGCGCTTTAGCGTCGTTTTCATCGTCGGCCTGAATGCTGCCCATATAGCGCACGTCAGCGCCGGCGTGCCAGCCCTGTTCCGGGGCCCAGGCCAGAGAAGCGTAGCCCATATTTTTCGCCACGCCCGGCAGACGGTTGCCGGATGGCGTACAGCTGCCGCTGTCATCACAGGTCGAATTGCGGTAGGTGGCATCGAGATACGTCCACGCCATTTTCATCTGCCAGTTTTCAGCAAACTGCTGGTCGAAGGACATCTCAACGCCCTGACGGCGGGTTTTGCCGGCGTTCTTATACACTGAACGTCCGTTGCTGCTGTCTTCCACCACCAGTTCGTTATCGGTATTGGTCTGGAACACGGCGGCAGTCAACAGGCCATAGCCGATGCGGGTTTTGCTGCCCAGTTCCACGGTGTCGCTGGTTGACGGCTTCAGGCCGAGGTTCAGTCCGGTCTGGCTGCCATCCACCGAGCGGTAGGAAAGCTCATTGATGGTTGGCGTTTCAAAGCCCCGTCCGGCGGACAGATAGACGTTCCAGGCATCGGTCACCGCGTAGTTCAGCGATCCCATCGGCAGGAGTTTGTGGTAGCGCTTGCTGCCACTGTCATCGCCGTTTCCGGTGGTGACGTAATAATCGGTAGAGTCAAAGCTGACGGTGCTGTAGCGCATCCCCGCATCCAGCGTCCATTTCGAGGTCAGATCCCAGCTGGTTTGCAGGTAGGGATCGAGATTCCACATGACGTTCTTCTCGTTCCGGCGCTGCTCGCCCTTCTCACCCAGCTCGGTGGTGCCGTTATCGATCACATAGTTCTGGAAGCCCTGACGACGTTCGGTCATGGTTTCGTAATCGAGGCCGCCAATAACGCTGAACGGCACTGAGCCAATCTGATCCTGATGCTTCCAGCGGGTATCAATACCGGAGTATTTACGTTCCAGCACAATCACCCCGCCCGGATAGGCCGGATTTTTCTGTACGGCGACAGGGATGGATTGATACTGCGTGGTATGGCGCTCGCCATGCCAGGTGGTCAGCGTTAGCTGGTCGTTTTCGCTCATCTCGCGCTGGTAACGCAGGCCCACCTGGGTCTGATCCAGACTCTTACGGGTGTTATAGGTATCACCGCGCGGAGACTGGCGGGGATTGTCTTTCCATTCGGCGCGCGTCAAGCCGCCGGGATCGTTGGCATCGACCGAGACGCTGTTCAACATTAGCGTTAAGGTGCTGACATCATCAATCCGTACGCCGAGCCTGGCATTGCCGAGATTCTTTTGCGTGCCGCTGTGGTCGCGATAGCCGTTGGTGGTGAAGCGGGAGCCGGAAATGGTGTAATTCACATCGCCTGCATGGCTGCCGTCACCGGTCGATCCGCTGGCCTTAACGCTGTTGCGCCAGCTGCCGTAGCTGCCGAAGTAAGTGCCTGCTGTCAGTGTAGTTGGCTGGCTGCCGGTCTGCGTATCGATATTGACCACGCCGCCGGAGGCATTGCCGTACAGGGCCGAATAGGGGCCGCGCAGCACTTCGACTTTATCAATCGAGTTGATATCAATATTGGAGGTTTGCCCCTGCCCGTCGGGCATGGTGGCCGGAATGCCGTCAACATAGACGCGCACGCCACGAACGCCGTACATCGAGCGGCTACCAAAGCCACGGACGGACAGCTGAAGATCCTGTGCATAGTTCTGACGATTCTGGATCTGCAGGCCAGGCACGCTGCCGAGACTCTCGGACAGATTGACCTGCGCCGTGCTGTTGCGTAAATCATCACCGCTGACCACGCTGACCGCGGCCGGAGTATCCAGTTCGGATAAGCCACTGCGCTGCTTAATGACCATCAGCGAGCCTTCGGAGGGGCTGTCGGTGGAGCTCTGCGGAGCCGTTGACTGGGCATAGCTCAGCGCAGGCTGAAGTAAAAACAGCGGCGTTAAGAGAAAAGCAGACGTTTTGTTATTCACAGGATCGGTTCGTTATTTTTTTAAAGTTAGCCGTTAAAGCCTCACCGTCAGAATGGCCACGAAAAGCCGGACTTTTCGTAAACACCGTTATGCGATAAGACGCGCGCATCATGCTGCAAAAGTATACAAGACGTTTTGAAACTTGCCCGTCAATGTCCCCTACGGAATGAGGGTGATAGCGCAATCAGTCGAGTAAAACGGCTGTTCAGATGCGGAAAACAGGGGGAAAGTGTCAAAATCGGGCGGAATTGTAGCACTCAATAATTGCTTTGCGAACTGTTGTTACGCATTTTGCTGAATTGATTCAGTCGAACCCCACAAATTGATAATACACCGGGCAGTTTGCGTTAAATCAGCGCTTTTACCCCTGATCTTTACCGGGTTTCAGGCCAGGCGATATTTAACACACTCCCCGCTATACTCAGAGGAACACCCGAAAAAAAGGACGCATTATGCGCTGGCAGGAGTCAAAAAGACCGTTGTGCGCGGGTCTCAACCCGGCAATTTTTGCTGTGCCGCTGCTTACCGCGCTGGCGCTGTTAACCGGCTGTTCATCCGGCGAAAAAGGCATGGTCTGTGAAGGCCAGGCGCAAACGCTGGATGGCCGCGTGCTGGGCAATGTGCAGGGCAAAATAGTCGATCGCTTTACCTCTTTCAGCGTCACCGTGCCGGATCTCACCTTAAACAGTGGCCCATTACACTCCGCCGATCGCCAGAAATATGTGCCTGCGGCCGTCACGCCTGAAGGCTGGCTGGCGATGCGGCTTTCCGATACGCGCTTTATGGTAGTCAATGCGCCGCAGGATAAGGTGCTGACCTTTAACTGCCCTTCCCGCTCAATCTGATCTTTATCCCGTCCCGCGAGCTTGCTAGTTTGTAGGCTCTGATTCTGACCTTACTGGAAACCTCAATGACCACCAGCCAGATGATTGCCAACCGCCACACCTATTTTGGCCGTGGAAGCCTGCGCGAGCTGCTGCCGCTGCTGCAAAACGATCCGCAACCCACTTTGCTGTTCTGTGGCCGTTCATTTCTGCAAGGCGCCGCGTGGGATGCGCTGAAAGCCGAGCTGGAACCTTTGCTGCTGGGCCATGAGATTGTCAGCCATGAGGCCTCTCCCGATGAGATTGATGGCTGGGTGGGTCGCTGGCGCGGCAAGGTGCAACGCGTGGTGGCCATTGGCGGCGGCAGCGTGCTGGACGCCGCGAAAGCCTTTGCGGCGCTGAGCCAGCATCCACTGAATACCCTGCGCTATCTTGAAAAAGTCGGAGATACGCCGATTACCGGCGCAACCTTGCCGCTGATCGCCATCCCGACCACCGCCGGCACCGGCAGCGAAGTGACGCAAAACGCAGTGGTGACTGACAAGGCCGACATCAAGGTCAAAGCCTCGCTGCGTCACGCCAATTTTGTGCCTGATATTGCCATTCTCGACCCCGATTTGCTGCGCGGCGCGCCAGAGCATGTGCTGGCCTGCTGCGCGATTGACGCCTTCACCCATCTGTTTGAAGCCTACCTTTCCAGCAAAGGCAATCTGTTCAGCCGTCAGACCGCGCTGAGCGGCATGCGCGCCTTTATCAGCGCCTGGCCACATCTGAACCGCAAAGATGAACAGGGCGATCGGGCGCGTGAGCAGATGATGCTGGCGTCCTGGCAGGGCGGCTTAAGCCTGAGCATGGCCGGGCTGGGGGTGATCCACGGCATCGCCGGGGAATTAGGGGCGATTAAGGATTATCATCACGGAGAAGTGTGCGGGCGCTTACTGCTGCCTTTCCTGACGCTGCTGAACGACAGCGAAAATGAACAACAACAGGAACTGATGGCGGATCTGGCGGCCACGCTGTTCCCTGGCTTTACCCTACCGCCGGCCAGAATGCTGGTTCACTGGCTGAAAGATAATGCCATCACGCCTTTCTGGCACGATGCCCAGCCGCTGACGGCGGAAGAAGTCAGCTGGATCCTGGCGCGTTCCAACAGCAAGAATTCAATCGTGAGTTACAGCGAAGAGCAGCAACGCTTTATGCTGGAGCAGGCGTACTCCGTCGCCTGATCGCCAACGGCAGGCGGGCCTTCCCTGGCCTGCCTGTATTATCCAGCCTGATTCACGACGTTATCGGCCTCTCCGCCTGTCATTCAGACCGACCTGACCGGCCGTTAAGCGCTCATGCCATTCAGTTTTTCCAGCGCCTCCGCCGGTAAGTGCAGATCCTTCGCCGCCATATTTTCATGTAAATGCGCCACCGACGAGGTACCGGGGATCAGCAAGATATTCGGCGAACGCTGTAGCAACCACGCCAGCGCCACCTGCATCGGCGTGGCATTCAGGCTTTTCGCCACGTCGGTCAGCTCGGCAGACTGCAACGGGCTGAAGCCACCCAGCGGGAAGAACGGCACATACGCCACGCCCTGCGCGGCCAGGCTATCTACCAGCTGGTCGTCCTGACGGTTAGCCAGGTTATACAGGTTTTGCACGCAGACGATTTCGGTCATTGCCTGCGCATCGGCAACCTGTTTCGGCGTAACGTTACTGAGGCCAATATGACGGATCAGCCCCTGCTCCTTCAGTTTTATCAACGCCTGCAACGGCGCGTCCAGCGAGCCTTCCTGCGGCTGTTGAACGTTGAACATGCTGCGCAGATTCACCACATCCAGCACATCAACGCCCAGATTTTTCAGGTTGTCGTCCACCGCGCGCGCCAGCTCATCGGCACTAAACGCGGGCAGCCAACCGCCCTTCTCATCCCGGAAGCAACCGACTTTGGTGACAATGCACAGGCTTTCATGCCAGGGATGCAGCGCCTCTTTGATTAACTGATTGGTGATATGCGGGCCGTAAAAATCCGAGGTATCAATCATATTGACGCCGGCGTCGACCGCCGCACGCAGCACGTTGATGGCGGCCTGCCGATCGGCCGGTGGGCCAAACACGCCCGGACCGGCTAGCTGCATAGCGCCGTAGCCCATACGGTTAATCTGACGACCCGCGAGGGGAAAGGTAAGCAAAAGATCGGACATAACAAACCTCCAGAGTTGATAACCTGATGATTGTAGCCCTGCTGAGTCTGTGCAACTATCCAGCAGAATCACGACAGACTGTACGATAAGGCGGACAATGAAACTCGATATCTCCCTGCTTCATGCGGTGGTAGCGGTAGCCAAAGCCGGCGGCTTTCGCGAAGCGGCACGCGTTACCGGCAGCAATCCCTCGCGGCTGAGCGATGCGGTCAGACGGGCGGAACAGCAGCTGGGCATCCGGCTGTTTCACCGCACCACCCGTTCGGTCTCGCTGACCGACGCTGGCCGAGCGCTGATGGCGCGGCTGATGCCGGCCATGAACGAGATGGAGTCGGCGCTGGATGACATTAATCGCTATCGCGACACGCCTTCAGGCACCCTGCGTTTAAACGTGCCGATAAGCGTCTCAAGGCTGATCCTGCCGACGATCGTTCCGGCATTTCTGGCGCGCTACCCGGACATCCAGCTGGAGATAGTCGCCGAAAGCAACGTGCAGGATGTGTTCCGCGAGGGCTGTGATGCCGGCATACGCTACGACGAAAAGCTGGAGCAGGATGTGATTGCCGTTCCGATTGGCCCGCGCAAGCAACGGTTTGCGCTGGCCGCCTCAGCGGATTACCTCAATCAGGCCGGACGGCCAACCCATCCACATCATCTGATACAGCACCGCTGCCTGCGCGGTCGCTTCGCCAGTGGCGTGGAGCCGGAGTGGGAATTTGAGCGTGAGGGAGAAAACGTGCGGGTTAAGCCGCCCGCCGCGCTGTTGGTCAGCATTGGCGCCGGTGTCGACCTGGCGGTGGATACCGCCATCGCCGGCGGCGGCATCGTTTACCTGTTCGAAGAGTGGCTTGCGCCCTATTTTGCCCGCGGCGAACTCGAACCCATTTTGCAGCCGTGGTGGCTGACCTTCCCCGGCCCGTGGCTCTATTATCCCGACCGCCGTCTGATCCCGGCACCGCTGCGGGCATTTATTGATTTTGTTGGGGAATGTGACTGAGAGCCGGGTTTGCAGTTTCGCTTGTCTACACTTATCTCTTTTGCGACCCAAAAGGAGATCGACATGAAGATTGAATTAACCGGCAAAACGGCGATTGTTACCGGCTCAACCAAGGGGATTGGTAAAGGGATTGCGGAAGGTCTGGCGGCCGCGGGCGCAACGGTGATTGTCACCGGCCGCAGCGAAGATCAGGTGAATTCGCTGGTGAAAAAACTCGGCAACAATGCGCGCGGTCATGTGGTGGATTTGGGGACGGAAGAGGGCTGTCAGGCGTTGATCAACGCCGAGCCCACCTGCGACGTGCTGGTCAACAACGTCGGGATTTTCCCGCAGGGGGATTTCTTTGAAACCACCGACGATACCTGGCAAAAGATCTGGGACGTCAACGTGATGTCCGCCGTGCGCCTGAGCCGTGCCTATATGCCGGCGATGAAGCAGGCAGGCTGGGGACGCGTGGTGTTCCTCTCTTCTGAATCTGCGGTGAATATCCCTCCCGATATGATCCATTATGGCGTCAGCAAAACCGCGCTGTTGGCTCTCTCTCGTGGACTGGCTAAAGCGGTTGCCGGATCCGGCGTCACGGTAAATGCCGTGCTGCCCGGCCCGACGCTGTCCGATGGCTTCAAAGAGATGTTTAAGAAAGAGCTGGATCAGGGTGCCGATCTGGAAGAGCTGGGCGCGAAATTTGTCAAAGCCAACCGCCCAACCTCGGTGATCCAGCGTGCCGCCAGCGTCGAAGAAGTTAGCAATATGGTGGTGTATGTCTGTTCACCGCTGTCCTCCGCCACGTCAGGTGCCGCCTTACGTGTCGACGGCGGTGTGGTCGAAACCCCGTTCTGATCCACAATGCGCCACTGCTGTGGCGCGTGTTCGCCGTATTTACTGGCACTATTCATCCGCTTTCAGCGCCCGATTTCGCCCCTTTTGCCCCTCCTCCGTTAGCGTTGCGCTAAGCCAGTGTAAATTTACCGTTAAGATCATCATTCTTAGGAGTATTCAGGTTGTTCTTCCCTTCCCTGCCCCCCAAATTGTCTGCATCAACACGACTTTTGCTCCATACCCACAGGGAAAAAAAGATGAAAAAATCAGGAATTATTGCCCTTTCTGCGCTGCTGTTTGCTTCAACCAGCCTGAGCGCATTTGCCGAAGGCCCACAGCAGGGTCATGACGATCAGCACCAGCAGCAGCCAGTGAAACGTCCACCGCAAGGCGGCAACCAGCACGGCGGCCAGCCGCAGGGTAATCCGCACGGTGCACAGCCACAGCGTGCTTCCGAGCACCGCGAGCCGCAGCACAAACAGTCGCATCACAATGACTTCCATCAGGGTCGCCCACTGCCGCAGAAATACCGGGGTGAAGGTTACCAGGTCAACGACTGGCATCAGCGTGGCCTGAAGGCGCCACCGGCCGGTCACCGCTGGCAGAATGTTGATGGCAACTATGTCCTGATTGCCATCAGCACCGGTGTGATTGCTTCTATCATTGCCCATCAGTAAGCGCTGAGATCCCGCGCTAAGCGGGCAATAAAAAGCCCCGCCAGATCGCTCTGGCGGGGCTTTTTTATGGCTTTGACACGTCCTGAGCAAATCAGGCGGCGTCAGGCCGTGCTATCAGAACGAGCTCCAGTTATCGGTAGCCAGTTCAGGCTTAATCAGTTTTCCCGCCCTGGCCGGTGATTTCACCACGGCTGGCTGATGAACGGCGGCGACTGCGCTGCCGGCCTGCACCTTAAACGCACCCACCAGATTACTCAGGGTCAGTGCCTGTTCCTGCAACGACTGGGAAGCCGCTGACGCTTCTTCCACCAGCGCGGCGTTCTGCTGCGTCACCGAGTCCATCTGACCCACGGCCAGATGCACCTGCTCAATGCCCTGGCTCTGCTCAGAGGTTGCCGCCGCCATTTCACCGACGATATCCGCCACCTGACGGATCGAACCCTGCACTTTCTCCATATTATCGCCGACGTTCGCCACCTGTACGGCACCGCTTTCCACCAGCTGTGCCGAGGTAACGATCAGATCTTTGATCTCTTTGGCTGCCACAGATGATCGCTGTGCCAGGTTACGCACTTCGCTGGCGACCACGGCAAATCCACGACCCTGCTCACCCGCACGTGCCGCTTCTACCGCGGCGTTTAACGCCAGGATGTTGGTCTGGAAGGCAATGCCTTCGATTAACCCGGTGATGTCGGAGATTTTGCTGGAGCTGGCCTTAATGTTGTCCATGGTTTTCACCATTGAGGACACCGCATTCCCGCTCTGCTCGGCCATTTCGTTGGCGTTGCTGGCTAACAGGCTGGCCTGTTTGGCGTTTTCGGCGTTCTGCTTCACCGTGTCGTTCAGGGTACTCATGCTGGCAGAGGTCTGCTCCAGTGAGGCAGCCTGTTCTTCCGTACGGGCAGACAGATCTTCGTTACCGGCGGCAATCTGCGTTGAAGCCGAGCTGACGGACTGCGCCGAGGCGGTGACGGCGGTCATCGCGGTGGCCACGCGTGCCATCAGGGCGTTAAACGCAAAGGCGGTTTTGCCAATCTCATCATGACGGCTGTCGTCGGCCAGGCGGGTCAGATCCAGCGATTCGCTGGTCTCAACCATCACCTGCTGAATACTGTTCAGGCTGCGGCGCACGCCGAAGATGGTCTTACACGCCAGTGCGCCCATCAGCAGGATCACTACCGCAGAGAAGCTCAGTAATCCCCAGAACACGCGAGAGTAAATCGCGTTGTTTTCTTTGCGTAAGCTTTCGCCGATTTGAATGTTCAGCTCGATCTGCGCCTTAAGATCGCCGGTCAGCTTGCGCACCGCCGCACCAATTCCGCCCTCACCCTGCATCATCGGCAGGGTAACCGCATCGTTATGCGCCAGTGAAGCGGTGATAAAGGCCGGTAACACCGCTTTTATCGCCTCGATATCAGCCAGCGCAGCGACGGTCATGGCCTTATCTTCATCGCTGGAGATATCGTTCGCCATATAGTAATCGGTCTGGGTTTTTAACAGGTCAATCTGCTCGTTAATCTTTTTCTCAAATTCATTCTGCTTGCTGTTGTTCGCTTCACTCTGATGCTCGTAAAGCGCCATATTCAGCTTGCTGGCGGTGCTGATAGCCTTATCCAAATCTTTGATGCTGGGAATGGCGTTCATCTGAACGTATTCAAATCTGTTCTGGAACCCGGTGATGGCATAGAGAGAGAACCCGGCCAGCAGGCACAGGGCCACGGCGAGCAGGGAAAAAATAAAGAACAGTCTTTTTGTAATAGTCATGCTGAAACCTCAACGTGATTTCACTGGTGCCTTGTAAATAGCTGACAGACATCGCCCTCACCCTTCAGGTGAAGCAGCAGTCGGATCTAAGCTGGAATTAAGGTCAGAGAACGGCCTTACAGAGGTTATCGGTAGTTGAGCGGCGAAACTTTACCCTGAAGGAAGGATATAAAACGCGGGGATGTAGCAGGCTGAAAAGTAAGGGGAAAAGTAACACGGCTGGCGCAGTGGCCAGCCGTCAGAAGGACTAGTGGAAGGCGTTATTTAACAGGATCGAGGTAATCACCCCGGTTGCCGCCGCAATCAACACATAGTTGCCGTCGATGTAGGCCCAGTTCTCACCCCGCGGCGGTTCACGTAGGCCACGTTCGTGCCAGTCATTGACGCGGTAATCATCGTAACGATAGTGCGGTGGCAGGCGGTCGCCACGACGGAAGTCGTGTCCCTGCCACGCAAAGCGGTCGCGGGATTCGTAATGACGATCCGGGCCACGATTGTCGTGACCGCGATCGTGATTATCATGTCCGCGATCGTTATGACCGCGATCGTCATGTCCGCGATCCGGACCACGACCTGGGCCGCCACCGTGGCCGTCAGGGCCGCCGTGTCCATCATGGCCGCCCTGCTGATGCCATGGCTGTCCCGGAGGGCCCTCAGCCTGAGAAACCGTGGAGAACAGGGTGCTTGCCGTAAAGACGGTCATTAACAGTGCCAGAGTCGTTTTTTTCATTTTTGTATCCTCGATTTTCACCCGGCTTTCGTGCCGCCGTTGAGTGGTACTATCGGCTAAGCGCAGGCGGTTGAATATCTCCAAATGTCTTAAAACCCATGGACTTACGCTACTTTACCCCTTCTTATCACTTCCTTAACACTATGAACGAATTAAGGACCTTCCAGACGCGAATGATTTGTGTTAAGAGGGCCAAATGGCATAAAAAAAGAGAGGCCGAAGCCTCTCTCTGTATGTGGTGCCCGAAAATCCCTTACTTCTTCAGCGATTCTCTGACTTTCGCCACCTGGTCAGCGGTAACCGCCGACGCTTTGTTGCTCCAGCCCTGGCGGATAAAGGTCGCTAACTGCGCCACTTGATCATCGCTAAGACGGTTGGCAAAGCCTGGCATCGCCAGCGTGGATGGCGCTTTCGCCGTTGAAGGCTGCTGCGCACCGGCCAGAATGGTATGAATCAACCCACCCGGATCGCCGGCATTAACGATGGTCGCCTGGTCCAGCTGCGGGAACACGCCCGGTGCGCCTTTACCGGTGACAAAGTGACAGGCGCCACAGTTGTCCAGATACAGACGCTCGCCCGCAGAGAGGTTTTTCGCCGCCGTCAGCTTCGCTTCCGTTGGGCTGATGGTGGTTTCCTGCGCGGCAGGTGCCGCCGGGTTGCCGCCAATAAACTTCAGGTAAGCGGCAATCGCTTTCAGGTCGGCATCGCTCATATACGAGGTGCTGTGCTCAACCACCGAGGTCATCTCGCCGCCCACCGCCGCCTTGTCGTTACGGCCGGTTGCCAGATAGTCGACGGTTTCCTGCTCGGTCCAGTGTGGCAGACCACGCAGGGAAGGCACTTCCCATCCGTTGAGGTTGCCACCGGCGAGGAACTGGTCGTCACCGCTATCCAGCGCTTTCTCGTTCATCCCCAGACCGCGCGGCGTGTGGCAGCTGCCACAGTGACCGAGGCTTTCCACCAGATAGGCACCGCGATTTACTTCCGCCGTGGCCCCACCGATAGGCTGGAATGGCTTGTCGGACACAAACGCCCAGTTCCAGAAGCGCATTCCCCAGCGCTGGCTGAACGGGAAACTCAGATCCGTTTCCGGCGGCACGTCGGCACTTGGCTTCACGCCCTGCATAAAGTAAGTGTAAAGCGCGTGCATATCCCGATCGTTGATCTTGGCGTAGTCCGGATAAGGCATTGCCGGATACAGGCGCTTGCCGTCTGGCAGCACACCCTTACGCACCGCATCAGAGAACTGCTGCTCGGAATAGTTGCCAATGCCGTGATCTTTATCCGGCGTGATATTGGTCGAATAAATCGTGCCGAGGTTCGACTCAATCGCCAGGCCGCCGGAGAACGCCGGTTTGCCCGGAATCGAGTGACAGGCACTGCAGTCGCCCAGACGGGAGATGTATTCCCCCTGCTTTACCAGCGCCGCATCGTCTGCCTGCGCCAGCTGACAAAATCCTGCGCCCAGCAGCAGCGTGTTGGCCAGAACCAAACTTTTTAATGTCATCTTCATATCGCTTACGCCTGTACCAGTGGGCCGGGATTTTTCAGATAGTGATCCTTGATCGCCTGAGCCGCCATCAGCGTGATTGCGCCAATGGTATCGGTCGGGTTCGCCTGGAAGTTCTGCGGGAACGCATTACCGCCTGGCACAAAGACGTTATGAACATCCCAGCTCTGCAGGTACTTATTCAGCGCAGAGGTCTTCGGATTATCGCCCATCACCGCGCCGCCGACGTTGTGGGTCGAGACGTATTTGGTCAGGTCAAAGTGCGCATCCATCGGCAGGAAGCTTTCGCTGTAGCTGTCCGGGTTAAGCTCTTTGGTGATATTGCCGACGATCTGCTTCAGGTGCTGCTGCAGCTTAAGCTCGTTCAGTTTCCAGTCGAAGGTCATACGCAGCAGCGGATAGCCGTACTCGTCTTTGTAGTTCGGATCCAGATCGAGATAGATATCGCGGTAGGACTGGCAGGTGGTGGTGATGCTGATCTTCATCGAATGGCCGTACCACTCTTCCATCCCCTCTTTCCAGCCGGTTCCCCATGCCGGTGTGCCTTTCGGCAAGGCGGTGCTGATTGGCGTACCGGTCGCCTGCGAGCTGTGAATTTTCGCGCCGCCGATAAAGCCCAGTGAAGGACCATCGAAGTTGCCCGGCGACAGATCGTTAAACATCTGGCCGGTGGCGCCTGCGGTGGCGAACGGGTTGAAGTTTTTGTCTTTGAAGAACAGCGTCGAGCCGCCGTTGCTCAGGAAGGCATAGTTACGACCGATCACCCCTTCTTCGGTGATTGGGTTGTAAGGCTTTCCAATGCCGGACAGCAGCATCAGGCGCACGTTGCAGAACTGGAAGCTGCTCAGCACCACGATTTTCGCTGGCTGGAAGCACTCGTTGCCCTGTGCATCGATGTAGATCACGCCCTTGGCGGTTTTCTTATCATCATGCAGCACCACTTTCATCACGTTGGCATGCACTTCGTAGGAGAAGTTATCCATACGCTTCAACGCATCCATCACCGCGGTCTGTGGCGAGGCTTTGGAGTAGTTGAGGCACGGATATTTACTGCAGTAACCGCAGTAGTTGCACGGCGCGATCTGGTTGCCGTACGGGTTAGTCCAGGCACGCGAGACGCAAGCAGATGGGTTCGGGAACGGGTGATACCCCATTTTTTTGGTCACTTCAGCAAACATGCTGCTGTTCAGCGTATCTTCCAGTGCGGGCAGTGGATACGGCTCTGAACGTGGCCCTTCGAACGGATCGCCACCTTCCATAATCTGGCCGCGCAGGTTACCGGTTTTACCGGACTGGCCGCAGATATGTTCAAACTTGGTGTAATACGGCTCGATTTCATCCCAGGTGAACGGGAAGTCCATGATGCGCATATCTTCCTGCAGAATGCCGGGCTTGTAGGCTTCGTCTGCATAGGTTTTCAGCTTGAGATCGGTTGGCGTTGGACGGATCAATACCGCCGTCCAGTGCAGACCCGATCCGCCGACGCCGGTACCGGGTGCGAACGCACCCCATTTACGGGTTGGCAGCGCAGTTTCGCTCATGTTGTAGCGCACGGTCACCGCGGCTTCCGCCGGCGTGGCCATCACTTTGTTACGGACTGCGTAAGCGTACTCATCCGCCGGTTTTGGATATTTGAACTCTTCGTAGCCGCGATCGCCACCACGTTCCAGCGCACGAACTTTCAGCCCGGCCATCGCCAGCTCAATACTCATCAGTGAGCCAGCCCAACCCAGGCCGACGACTACGACGTCGACTTCTTCTTTATTTACAGTTGCCATCTTAAATCCTGTCACTCATCAGAAAACGGAGTCAGCGCGATTAGCGCAATCAGCGTTATTAGCGCACTCAGGCCTGCATGCCTAACAGGCTGACCGGGCCCAGCGGATACGGCACGTTGTGCTGCTTCACCCATTCGGTAAAGCTGGCACGCGCGCCAGGGAAGCCGATGGCGATCCACGCCTTCATCCCTTTGTTTCCGCCATAGATAGGATCGGCCAGGTAACCGTGCTTGGTATCGGCCAGCAGCTCGCTAAAGAACTGCGATCCTTTCAGTGCCTCTTCGCCCAGATCGGCGAAGCTGATGGTGTTCTTCTGAACCTGGGTCAGCACGGCGTCTTTGTCCGCATCAGACAGTTCATGGAAGGATTTTTGATGGGTCGTCTGGCACCAGCCCTCAATCAGCTTGATACCGGTTTTGTAAATCTGCTGAGGACGGAACGGGATTTGATACCCCATAGTGGCAGGCGCGTGGGTGTTGAACGGCCCCTGCATATAGATTTCAGATCCCATATCGCCGTGCATTTGCTGATCGATAAAGATCGGCACGTTGGTTTCCAGTGCGCCTGGTGCTTTGCCTTTGCCGCCAGCCGGGATCAGGCGGTCGCAGGCAGCCATGATGAATTGCCATTCATCGGCGCTAAAAAAGATCGGTTTATAATCGACCAGCTCGGGTGCGGCCATTTCCGCAGCCTGGGCGGCAGTAATACCTTTCAGGACCATATCGCCTAGCGGTAATGCCAACAGCGATCCTATTAAAAACTTACGACGGGTAGTTTCTTTTTGAAGGAGCATAACATCACGACTCTCACATGCTAATAAAATGTAATTTGAGTTAATAAGTATGGTTATCGACAGTGCTGAACGTAATGTTATGGATAGGAGGGTTACAAAATGTAAAATTTGAATTCAGTTTATTTATAGTTAAATGTTTATCACGTTGTTAAATTTAAGCATGAAAATGATAAAGGCCTGTTATGGTTAAAAAAACCGCATAACCCCTGTTTTTATGCTGATTAGGGCCAGTTATCCCTTGTGATTATCCGGGAATAATTCAAAAGCGTGACTATACCCCCATTAAATAAATGGAAAAAATTCGTCTGACGCCTTTTTTATTATTTAACGCGAGGGGATCATGACATTAACAAATATAAAACAATTGAGCACTGAATTCCCGCTTATTCAGACATTCAGCGGCAACGGGAATAAGCGGAAATCAGTGACGATCGAGACGTGAATGCAGGGAATAGACATTATTGTGCGGCTCATCAGGCGAATGGTCGTCTGGCGGCGCAAAGCGGGCGTTATAGCGCTGACGAAATGCCAGCATTTCCTGCGCGTCGGGTTCCAGCTCGCGCAGGAATGACATCGCCAGCCTGACGTGTTCATTGCTGAGTTCAGTCGGAAGATAGGCTTTACGCAGCACGCCGCGCCAGAACATCAGGCTTTCGTCGGACTCGTCGACGATAAACACCTGGTAGATCAGCAGCACGCTGGCCCCGTTGGCGATATGGGCTTCATTATCCCGCGCCAGATACTGCACAAACTCTTCGCCCGCCACGCGACCCATCGTATTGATCAATGACTCCACGTACACCGGCTCCAGATTCAACCGCTTAGTCAGCGCTTTACTGGCCCGCCGGGTCTGGGAATTCAGCACACGAAAACCAATTATAAAAACCACAACCAGGGTCACGAGCATCAGCCAAATCATTAACTATCCTGTTCCAGACACGGGCCGTTCAAGGACGGCGATTCTGCGGGGCGTCAGAGTAACAGCAGCCTGTCAGCCTTTGCAACAAAGAGAAAAGGCTGCCCGCAGGCAGCCTCTGAATTAACGCTTCTTCATGCAGCACAGTGGACATAAGCGGCTGCTACCATAACGTTTGTTTGCTGTAAGTAATGCATCTGCTGAGGTATAAAACGTGCCCAAAAACTCTCTTTGTCGTTTCAGAATGCTTAGCTTAAGGCAGCCTGAGCGGTGGACAACTTTGAGAGCATCCTGGCGCGCTTTCTGCTCCAGATAATAGTAATCGCCCATTGTTATCTCTTTGTCATAAATTACCCGACAAACAGACAGTACACCCGGTCGACTGTTAAAAATGTCTTTATATTCGCCTTTCCGGCAAATTCAGAAAGCTCCCCAGGATAAGCCTCAGGCTAGCCCCGCAGCGTGGACGGCGTGCAGCCATACACGCTTTTAAAGCGGTTGCTGAAATGGCTGGAGGAGTTAAAGCCGCAGGCCAGCGCGATCTCCGTCAGCGGAAGCGGACTTCCGCGCACCAGCTGTTCCGCTTTTGCCATCCGCCGCTGCATCACGTACTGATGCGGGGCCAGCTGAGTGGACTGCTTAAACATCCGCGCAAAGTGAAACTCGCTGAGTCCCGCCTGCACCGCCAGTTCGGCCAGCGTTAACGGGCTGGCAAGATGCTCTTCGATAAACGCCATAATGTTGCGTAACACCGCCGGGGCCAGCCCGCCCCGCACCGCGGGCAACTTCCACAGCACCTCGCTGTAGTGCTGCAACAGATGGGTCATCAACAGGGTTGAGGCGCTGCTGAGCATCAGATGGTTGGCATTCTGCTGCCAGTCGCTGCTCAGCAAAAAATGGCGATACAGCTGGGTAATGCGCACATCTTCACTGAACACCTTTTCATCCAGCGAAATGCTTGCCGGGCTTTTATCCCAGATTTGCTCGGCCAGATGGCGCAGATGACGATCGGTGCAGTAGAGATGCACGAAGGAGAATTCGGCACGGATATCCCAGACCGATTCGCTGTTTTCGGGCATCAGGCAAAAACGGTCCGGACCGCCGCCGTTCTGCCAGCCGGAACGGGTTTTATGCCAGGTGTTCACTCCACCCTCAACGTACAGGCTCAGCGTGTGGTGATCGCTACGCTGCCGGACGCAGTCAAAGTCATTACGCCATGCCGCCAGTTGAATACCCGAGCCAAGCTGCACGCTGCCCTGCAGGCGCGCGCGATGCTGACGCAGATTTTCAAAAGCCTGATAGGGCTGGGGCATAACGATACCTGAAGGTGGAAGCAAAGCCGTATTTTAAGGAGCTGCCGGAGCAGATTCCAGCGCTTATCCCCGCAAGCCGAAAATAACCGCAAGAATATGCAAGTCTGCGCAGGCTGCTGAAAGCGACACGGCATGGCAACTGACACACTGGCGGCAATTAAACGCGGTTTTGAGGTGTCAGGATGAACGGAATTTTATACGCATTGGTGGTGGTGATTTGGGGGACGACATGGATAGCCATTGTGATGCAGCAAGGCGTGGTGTCGGTTACCGTCTCCATTTTCTGGCGCTTTCTGGTGGCGGCGCTGGCGATGGTCATCGTGCTGGGCCTGGCGGGCCGGCTGCGCAAAATCAGCCTGAAGGATCACCTTTACTGCCTGTTACAGGGCTGCTGCGTATTCGGCTTTAACTTTGTCTGCTTCTACCATGCGGCGTCTTATATCAGCAGCGGGTTGGAGTCGGTGATTTTCTCAATGGCGGTGCTGTATAACGCGGTAAACAGCATGCTGTTCTTCCGCCAGCGTCCGCATCCCAATCTGTTACCGGCCGCCGCGCTGGGCATCATCGGCATTATCGCCCTGTTCTGGCACGACCTGATGGCCACGCAGATGGCGCCGTCTTTGCTGATCGGCATCGGCCTGAGCGCGCTGGGGACCTTCGGCTTCTCGCTGGGCAATATGATCAGCACCCGCCACCAGCGTCGCGGGCTGGAAATCCTCTCGACCAACACCTATGCGATGTTTTACGGTGCGCTGGTAATGGCCGCCATCAGCCTGTTTAACGGCGATCGCTTTATGCCGGAGCTGTCGGTGCGCTATCTGGGATCGCTGCTGTATCTGGCGATTTTCGGTTCGGTGATCGCCTTCGGCGCTTACTTCACGCTGGTTGGCCGCATTGGTGCCAGCCAGGCCGCCTACAGCACCCTGCTGTTCCCGCTGGTGGCGCTGACCCTGTCCACGCTGTACGAAGGCTACGTCTGGCATGCGAACGCGGTGATTGGCCTGGTCTTGATCCTGCTGGGGAATCTGGTGATGTTTGCTAAACCCGGTTTCTTCCGCGTTGGTCGCACTACGCCACTGCCGAAGTCTTCCTGAGAGAAAAAGCTCAAGGTGCCTCCTGAGCACCGGGCGTGAAATGCTAGACTGTAAGGCATTCGCTGTCGCGATGCGTCGCGACAGTCTGCCCATAACGCCAGAGGAGGCACCATGAGCAAGCCACTGCAGATAGACTTCGTTTCCGATATTTCCTGTCCCTGGTGCATTATCGGCCTTCAGGGGCTGGAGCAAGCGCTGGCTGAACTCGGCCCCGACGTTCAGGCTAACATCACCTTCCAGCCCTTTGAGTTAAACCCGTCAATGGCGGCTGAAGGTCAGGATCTGGTTGAGCACATCGCCGAGAAATACGGTTCGTCGCCGGAAGAGTCTGCTGAGAATCGTCAGCGCATCCGCGAACGTGCTGAGGCGGTGGGCTTTGAGATGAATAACGCCGGGCCGGGACTGCGCATCTATAACACCTTCGATGCGCACCGCTTGTTGCACTGGGCGGAAGGCTTTGGCCTGCAGCAGCCGCTGAAGCACGCGCTGTTTACCGCCTACTTTACCGATGGCGAAAACCCGTCGAGTCACGTGGTGCTGGTTAACGTCGCCGAAGACGTTGGGCTGGATCCGGTTGAAGCGGCCGAGGTGCTGGCGACCAACCGCTATGCTGACGAGGTTCGCGCGCTGGAGCGTGAATGGGTGGATGCCGGTATTCAGTCCGTGCCGTCCATCGTGTTCGATCGCCAGTATCTGCTCTCCGGTGGACAGCCGCCGGAAGCCTTTAAATCGGCCATTGAGAACATTTTGCAACAGCGGGAAACAGCGGCAAGCTAAGGACGGAACATGACCTTTTTTATCTTTCTTTTTGCCTGCTGTGCAGCAGGCAGTACCGGGATGCTGTTTAAACCTGGCGAGTGGTATAAGTCGTTAAAAAAACCGGGCTTTACCCCGCCAAACTGGGCGTTTCCGGTGGCCTGGTCGATTATTTATCTGCTGCTTGCCTGGGCAGGCTACCGTCTGACCATGCTGCCAGGCAGCGAGACGCTGCTGGCATTGTGGGCGGCACAGATAGCGCTGAACACGCTGTGGACGCCGGTGTTCTTCGGCTCGCACCGCATTCTTGCCGGGATGATAATCCTGACCCTGCTGTGGCTGGTGGTTGCGGCGATGGTGGTGATGGCCCTTCAGCTGGAAGCGCTGACTGGCCTGATCCTGCTGCCTTATCTGGCGTGGCTGTCGATCGCCGCCGCCCTCAACTTCTCAATCCTGTGCAATAACCGCAGATAATGCGCGATGGCTCCTCGCATTAGCGGGGAGCTTCTTCCAGCACCTTGTGGATCACCGCCGACAGCTGGTTGATCTCAAACTTCGCCACGTAGCCATTCGCACCGACCTTACGCACATGATCTTCGTTGGCGCTGCCGGACAGCGACGAGTGGATCACCACCGGAATATCCCGCAGGTTAATGTCGGTTTTGATATTGCGCGTCAGGGTGAAGCCATCCATTTCCGGCATTTCCAGATCGGTCAGCACCATCGAGATCTTATCGCGGATCGGGATCCCTTCTTCCTTCGCCTGCTGCTGGATACTTCTGATGCGGTTCCAGGCTTCCAGACCGGTGTTGTGCATCTCTGCCGGAATGCCCATCGCCTTCAGGCCCTGTTCCAGCATCTGACGGGCAACCTTCGAATCTTCTGCCACGATTGCCACCGAACCTGGACGGATATCAAACTCTTTCAGCTTGATGTCGCCTTCCTTCACTTCACGCACCGACGGGATCACGTCATGCAGGATCTGCTCGACATCCAGCACTAACGCCATGGTGGTGTTGTTGTCTTTGTCGGTATTCAGACAGGCGATGCTGGTGATATTACGGCTGCTGACGCCGGCTTCCGCAGCGTGGACCTGGCTCCAGTCCAGACGCACGATATCCTCAACCGATTCGACGGCAAAGGCCTGGGTGCTGCGGGCATATTCCGTCACCAGGATCAGGTTAAGGCCGGTGGTTGGCGTGCAGCCGACGACCGCCGGCAGGTCGATCACCGGAATAAACTGACCGCGAATGTTGGCCATCCCCAGCAGCGGTGACTTCATGCCTGCCGCTTTGGTGATGGTGGTCATCGGGACGATTTCACGCAGCTTAAAGACGTTGATGCCGAACAGTTCAGACTTTTCTTCGTTGAGATCCGAGCCTAAACGAAACACCAGCAGTTCAAATTTATTGGATAAGGCGAGGTTGGCGCGCTCATCGATCTCTTTCTGAAAGTTATCCATTTTAATCCTCTAGTTTTCGTCGCTGCTCTCAACGAGGCGCATACGGGAAGTGTTACCCCTGCACGCCATTGCGCGCTGAAATCACTCTGAGAGGGTTATCGGCAGAAGAAGAAAAAAATACAGGGGACTTCTGTCCCCTGTTGCTGATTTTATTCGCAGGCTGACTATTGTTTCGCCGCGGCAACCAGCGAATCGCGGGTGATCTCAGCGATGCAACGGGCGCCGGTGAGGGTCATCGCCACGCGCATTTCTTTCTCAAACAGGTTGAGCAGGTTGGTCACGCCCGCCTCGCCGTCGGTGGCCAGCGCATAGAGGAACGCGCGGCCAATCAATGCGGTGTCCGCCCCCAACGCCAGCATGCGCAGCACGTCCAGCCCGCTGCGCACGCCGCCATCGGCCAGAATGGTCAGATCGCCTTTGACCGCATCGGCAATCGCCGGTAACGCCCGCGCCGACGAGAGCACGCCATCCAGCTGGCGACCGCCGTGATTGGAAACGACAATGCCATCGGCACCAAAGCGCACCGCATCGCGCGCATCGTCAGGATCCAGAATGCCTTTGATGATCATCGGCCCCTTCCAGAAGTCACGTATCCACTCCAGATCGCTCCACGAGATCGACGGATCGAAGTTATTCGCCAGCCAGCCGATGTAATCCTGCAGATTGGTCGGCTCGCCGCGATAGGCCGAGATATTGCCCAGATCGTGCGGGCGTCCATGCAAACCCACATCCCAGGCCCACTGCGGATGGGTCACCGACTGCAGATAGCGGCGCATCGCGGCATTGGGACCGCTCATCCCGGAGTGCGCATCACGGTAACGCGCGCCCGGCACCGGCATATCCACGGTAAACACCAGCGTGGTACAGCCCGCGGCCTGAGCACGCTCCAGCGCATTGCGCATAAATCCCCGGTCGCGCAGCACGTACAGCTGGAACCACATCGGCCGGTTCATCACCGGCGCGACTTCTTCTATCGGACACACGGAGACCGTCGACAGGGTAAACGGGATGCCCTTTTTATCCGCCGCGCGCGCGGCCTGCACTTCCCCGCGCCGGGCGTACATGCCACACAGGCCGACAGGCGCTAACGCCACCGGCATCGACAGCGTTTCGTTAAACAGTGTTGTTGTCAGGTCCAGCGAGGACATGTTGCGCAGAATGCGCTGACGCAGCGCGATATCGGCCAGGTCTTCACAGTTGCGTTGCAGCGTGTGTTCGTCGTAGGCCCCACCATCCGCATAGTGAAACAGAAACGGCGGGATCTTGGCCTTTGCCGCGGCGCGGTAGTCTTTCGAGGAGGAGATAATCACAGGTGTGCCTCACTTAAGCTGCGGTTTAATGTCGGGAATACGCAGGCTGCGGGCGTGTCGCGCCGCCTGCTCGGTCAGGCCATGCAGAGTCTCGGCAACAAACTCCAGATGGTGAAGGGTGGCGTCGCGGGCAGCATCCGCCTCTCCGGCAACAATCGCCCGGTAGATGACCTGATGCTGGGCGGAAAGCTGGTCGAGGATCGCGGGCTGGGTAAACATCTTCTGGCGGCTTTGCATCACCGAGGATTGCAGCAGATCGAACAGGCCGCGCATCGCCTGCAGCAGCACCAGATTGTGCGAGGCTTCGGCAATCGCCAGGTGAAAGCGCACGTCAGCGTGTGCGGCAAGATCGGGATCGTCACGATCGGAGATGGTTTGCATCGCCTCGAAGCACATTTTCAGCCGCGCCCTATCCTCTTCGGTGGCGCGGCTGGCGGCGTGCCAGGCGGTGCTGGCTTCAATCGCCATGCGTGCTTCCAGCACGTCATAGCGATAGCCCGGGTCCTCGGCCAGCAGTGAGCTGAGCGGCATCACCAGACGCTCTTCGCTCCAGTCCACCGTCTCGGGTTGCAGGAAGGTGCCGCCGCCGCGACGGCTGAATAAGACCCCCTGGCTGGTGAGCGTTTGAATCGCTTCCCGCAGTGAGGATCGCGAGACGCCAAACTGCTGCGCCAGCTGACGTTCGGCAGGCAGACGTGCGCCCGGTTGAAGGTGATTTTGGTGGATAAAGTCCCGCAGACGATCCACCAGCAGTTCGTTGCTCATCGCTGATTGGTCCTACCAAAAAAGGCGTTTGACCGGGCGATTGTTCCTCTTTCGCTAACCTGAATGCAACGATTGCGTAACCTGATGCGTTCAGGGCCTAAGCGGGATCACAGAATGGATGAATTGGTAGGACCAAAAAATGAAAAACGCCGGGGGATTTCTCCGTCCGGCGTCATTGCGGTGTGGCGGGAATGCTTATTTCAGTTCGGCAACCATGCACACGGCACGGGCGGCTTCAGCGCCCTTCTTGATAAAGTGCTCACTGTAGAAACCGGTGAACTCTTCAGCGGGCTGGAAGTTGTGCGGCGTCAGGGAGACGGAGAACACCGGCACGTCGGTGGCCAGCTGCACATCCATCAGGCCAGTCACCACCGCCTGAGCAACAAAGTCATGACGGTAAATGCCGCCATCAACCACCAGCGCGGCGCAGACAATCGCATCAACGTCACCCCGTTTTGCCAGGCGCTGTGCCAGCAACGGCATCTCAAAGGCACCGGGTACGTCCAGCACGGTGATCTGGCAGTCAACGTCACGCGCGGCCATCTCTTTCTTGAATCCAACCAGCGTCTGGTTAACGATGTCGGCGTGCCAGTTGGCTTTAATAAATGCAACCTTCAGCGGGGAAACCATACATTACTCCTGTCAAATGGGCGACGATGACCACCCTAAAGTCAGATAGTTTAAGCCTCACTGCGGCAATGGGAAAGCCTGATTCGAAAACATTTCAAAAATGTTATATGCAAGTGACGGAAAAATAGCACTAAGCCGCCCCGTTGAGGCGGCTGCGGCAATAAAAAACCCAGCGCGGTGGCTGGGTTGTTTGAGCTTCAGCAACGAGGTTACTTCGCGGCGGGCTTACAGTCCGAATAGACGTAGCTTTCGCTTTTGTTGCGCAGCACATAGCTGTCTTTCAGCTTAACGAAGGTGACATCTTTCACCCTGGCAGCCAGCGCCGTTTCACCGTCATCGGTCTTTAGCGGCTGCAGCTCCGGGCTGGTGATGCGCTTCTGTCCATCGGTGGAGAAGGTGAAGCTGGTGCCTTCATCGGTCACCGCAGAATTTTTGCTGACCACCGAGACTTTAGGCTGCTGTCCCGGAGACTCCACGCTGTGCGTCAGGCTGCAGGTTAACGATTCGGCAGCGGAAGCCGACAGTGAAACTGCCGACAAAGCGATAATCAAAAGTGCATTTCTTGTGCGCATAGGCCTCCCTTATATGTCTTCCCATAGGGTAGCAGAGGTCAGCCCCGGTTTGGCGCTGGATAATTCCGAGAGCTACGCGCCCGGCATCCACGCGCCGCTGGCGATAAACCAGATCAGCAGAGTGACGCCTGCGATACCCACCGCAGCCGGGAATAAATAACCAATTTTCATGATTTCCTCATTCATCATTAACGCCCGCGACGGGCAGCAGAAACACGCGCGGCGATGATAGCACAGGCTCCGGCCACGGCTGGTGCAAACTTCGCCGCCTTCCCTTCGCCAGATGCCAGAAACGAAAAAGCCCCCAACGCGGACGTTGGGGGCTTCAGGACACTCAGGCTTACAGCGCCATATCGTGCTGGCCAGTGACCACAGATTTATGGTCGGCAGGTTTGGTTACCGCATCTTTATCAACGTTGTTCATGTTGATCACCGGCGGCGTGGTCAGCTGCAGTGCCGCAGCCGTGTCATTCCACACTTTCTGCGTCAGTGCCACGTTGCCATTCAGCTCCTGGCCGTAGCTCGGTACGATGGTGCGGATTTTGCTCTGCCATTCTGGCGAGTTGAACTGCTCAGGGAACAGCTTTTTCATCACGTTGATCGAGATCGGTGCAGCGGTCGATGCGCCTGGTGAAGCACCCAGCAGCGCAGCCAGCGTTTTCTGCTGGTCGGTGACAATTTCGGTGCCCAGCTTCAGTACGCCGCCCTTGTCTGCATCTTTCTTGATGATCTGCACGCGCTGACCGGCCTGGATCAGTTTCCAGTCTTCTTTACGGGCAGAAGGATAGTACTCTTTCAGCGCCGCAAAACGGTCGTCATCGCTCAACATCACCTGACCAATCAGGTATTTCACCAGGTCGAAGTTATCCAGACCGACGTCGGTCATTGGAATCACGTTTTTGGTGGTGGTGGTGCTCAGCAGATCGAGGAATGAACCCTGCTTGAGGAACTTGGTGGAGAAGGTGGCGAACGGCCCAAACAACACCACACGCTTACCGTCAAGGAAACGCGCATCCAGGTGCGGAACGGACATTGGCGGCGCGCCAACGGACGCCTGACCGTAAACCTTCTCACCGTGCAGACGGGTGATGTCCGGGTTTTCAGTCACCAGGAATGAACCGCCCACCGGGAAGCCAGCATAGTTGTCTGCTTCCGGAATACCGGTTTTCTGCAGCAGCTTCAGCGCGCCGCCACCGGCACCGATAAAGACGTATTTCGCATCAACGGCGTGGGTGTTGCCGGTTTTCACATCGGTCACGGTCACGTGCCAGGAGTTATCGGCATTGCGTTTGAAGTCAGTCGCTTCGGTCGAGGTTTCCAGCTTGAAGTTGTCGTTCTTCTTCAGGCTGCCGACCAGCTGACGGGTAATTTCACCGTAGTTGACGTCGGTGCCGACTGGCGTCCAGGTCGCGGCCACTTTCTGCTGTGGATCGCGGCCTTCGATGATCAGCGGTGCCCACTTCTTAATCTGGTTCTGATCGGTAGAGAATTGCATTCCCTGGAACAGCGTGGTTTCCTGCAGCGCCTTGTAGCGTTTGGTCAGGAAGTCGACATTTTTGTCACCCCAGACAAAGCTCATATGCGGCGTGGAGTTGATAAAGGAGTGCGGATTGTTCAGCACGCCGCGCTGCACCTGAGTGGTCCAGAACTGGCGGGAGATCATAAAGGCTTCGTTGATTTCAAGCGCTTTGCTGTAATCAATGGAACCGTCCGGGCGCTCTGGCGTGTAGTTCAGCTCCATGTTGGCGGAGTGACCGGTACCGGCGTTGTTCCAGCCGTTAGAGGACTCGAGCGCAACACCATCCAGTTTTTCAACCATCAGCTGCTTCCAGTCAGGCTGGAGGTCGTGCAGCAAGGTGCCTAAAGAAGCACTCATAATGCCGCCGCCAATCAGCAGGACATCGGTCTTTTCCGTTTCTTCAGCGTGAACGCTGGAGCAGACAAGCAGGGCCAGAAGCGAGACAGCAGGAATAACTTTTTTTGTTTGCGACATATGAGTAACTTAGTTCAACAATTATTAAAAAATTAGGGGAATATTTTAATAATTTTGTTAACAAATCACAGATACCTTTAACTACAAATAAGCTTTCTTTACTTACTTTAATTAAAATTTGTTAAATATCAATGCATTGAACTTATTACGTAAGTTTACAAGATTAATTTGCGTTAATGCGGTAATTATCCTTAATTCGCCTGAGTGAATTATTCATCGATCGCCCTCTCAATATCCGTGAATAGCGTAGGGTTTTAGCCAGATTTGTGGCATTTATCGTCTATTCTTAATACTTCTGGAAAAGAAGGAGTTAAGCATGTCTGATAAAACGCATGAGCATGAAAAAAAGCCAAAAGACAACGAGAAAGGCCAGCATCCTGCCAAAGATAATCCCAATGAACATGGCGAGATCCCACGAACCCGTGATGACAGTGAAGATCACAAGAAAGATCCCTACCAGGATCGGTAAATAACGGCTTTAAAGGCAATAAATTTGTCTCGTCTGTGACAGAGTTGGCAATTAACGTCACAGACGGGGTGAACAGAGAGAGGCTGGTTATAATTACAGGACTTCTGCAAACCCATTGGTGACTTATGCTCTGGCTGGAACAAGGCTTGTATTTGAAGGTGAAGGAAATGGAAAACGGTCCTCGCCCTCTTCCGCTGCAAAGTGGATTCAACAGCGAAACGGCTTACCGGGCGTTGGGTTGCTACAATCCGTCCGAAACCTCCGACGCGTATTACATTCTCTCGAATGACCGGGATGAAATCTGGTTTATCTGTAACCGCCATTTACGCACGGTGTGTTTGTCCGGCGAGTCGGTTGATTTCAGGCGTCCGCTGGTGTCGGAACAGCAACTGCTGGGGAAAATGACCGACGCCGATATCAGGATCCAACACAGCTAATCCCGATACGGCGGTTTTTCTTAACGGCACTGCCCGGTTACGCTGTCGATGCCGTTCGGGCACACATCTGAGGAAGGAATCAGCGAAGCCATCCCTGCACCACACCCGGACAGCACCAGGCAGGCTAATATCACGATCACTGTCTTCATAAACTCCCCTCCAGGCAACATGCCTGCACATAAGATAACCCCAGATCCAGCATATCCCTATGCTCTGCGTCAGCTGGATGGTTTCAAAGTTTGTGCAACGCTGTTTTCTGGCGAAAAAACCGGCTCCTTTTAGGACGAATTGGGTCCAGAAGGAGCAAGCCGGGTCAGTTTAGTGTGAGCGAGGTATCCGGGCCTTTTGCCAGCGTCTCGCCTTCCTTCACGGTGAGAGTGATGTTCTTCCCTTCCCCGCTGACATACCTTGCCTGCACGCCATACTGCGCATCAATGCGGATGTTATTCAGCGTGACGTCTTCAACAGGTGATTCCGGCAGGCCACTGAAAATCATCGCATAGCTGGCTTTCGTCGCCATCAGGTCGGAAATATGTATCCCTTTCATTTTTGGTGTGGAGGCGGTGACCGCAGCCGTTTCAATCGGCTGGGTCAGCGTGTGGCCCTGTGCGCCTGCCTGGCCGCTGTAGCTGTTGGTCACCAGCACCGGCGTCACCACATTGGTCATGGTGAGATGACTGGCGATCAGCGGACCGATATTCTCGCCCCGATCTCTGGCTGATTTAATGCGCACGCCATTTTCGGTATTCAGGAAAGTGACGTGATTAATCGTAACCTTGCCGATGCCGTTGGCGGTTTCACTGCCGACAGAAATACCGTGGCCATCCCGCATCACCGAATCCTCGATAGTAATGTCCTTCGAGGCGGCAGCCGTGCCGTTAACCAGCCCGGACTTGATGGCAATATTGTCGTCACCGGTATGAATATCCATATTTGACACGGTGATATTGCGCGAGGAAACGATGTCCATGCCGTCGGTATTTGGCGAGCTGACGGGATTGGTTATCCTGACGTTCTGCACAGTAATATCGGCGCTGTTGCGGATAACAATATTCCACATCGGCGAGTTGGTCAGGTGCAGTTGTTCGATCTTACTGTGGCTGACGTTGTTGAATTCGATAAACCACGGACGCGGTGCGCCGTTGGCTAACGGAATGCCAGGGAAGCGATCGGTAAAGGCTTTAGGATTGCCCCCTCTCACCTCTGCGCGGATTTTCAATGCTTGCGGCCACCAGCTTTTTTCACCGTCGCCATCCAGCGTGCCGCCGCCGGTTATCGCCACGTTGTTGACGTTGCTGGCGTAAATAAAGGCTTCATTCACTCTGGCGGGATGGCCAATAAAGGCGTTAACAAATTTTCCTTCCTGATTACTGGCTTGCAGCGTGGCGCCTTGATCAATCTGAAGCGTGATATTGCTCTGCAATTGCAGCGGGCCGCTTAACCAGCGTCCTGGCGACAGCTGAACCGTTCCGCCGCCGCGCTGACTGCACTGGTCAATCGCCTGTTGGATGGCAGTGGTATTGAGCGTTTTTCCATCCGCCTTGCCGCCAAAATCTTCCGGCGTACAGTGTTCCGCATAGGTCACCGTCGTCACCCAGTTCGCATCACGGCCGGCCGGTGCTTCACCAACGCGCTTAAGTGCCCCGCTTTGCGGATCGATGGCATAACTGCCGGTAACCGTACTCTTCTCCCCGCTGGCAATCAGCCAGCGACCGTCGGAAGTAATCGCCATACCGCGCGGCTGTTTCTCAACCTGCCAGCTATCAATCAGCGTCAACGTGCCGTCGGCCTTATTCACCCGATAACCGCTGATGGTGCTGCTGGTCCGCTCGCTAACATACAGAAAACGGCCATCCGGCGTCAGGCGGATATCGGCGGCCCAGATGCGCGGCGTGGGGTCGCTGTAGTTAGCCGGGCGCTCTTTGCCATGTTCCAGATGGTGTTTTTCTGCCACCGCATTCGGCGTCTCCGCCACTTTTACCAGCTCGCCACTGGCTTCACGGCGGAACTGGGTGATGATGCCGCCCATCTCGCCGATGTTGTAGAGGAAGCGATTATCCGGCGACAGCACCGAATGGCGCGGGCCATTTTCAGCGGCCGTTTTGACATAGCCGTTGCCAAGGGCCGTCAGCTCGCCGGTAGCGCTTAACTTCAGCTGCAGCACCCGATCGGTGCCGAGATTGCCAACGTAGGCATTTTCCCCACGGGCATCGACAATCACCGAGTGGGCCGCGTGACCGGTCTTGAAGCTGCCAACCGGCGGCGCAATCACCTTGCCGTCACTGGCGAGCCGGTAGACGTGCACCACGTCGCCATCATAGGACGCGCCCAGCAGAAAACGCCCCTGCGGATCGGTGCTGATATAGGGATAGCTGGCGGCGGCGCTAACAGAACTGGACGGGCTGAGATCGCCGGTTTTGCTGTCGATATGCCAGCTTTCCAGCTGCAGCGGTTTACTGCGGATGGCCGCATAGAGCTGGGTACGATCGGCACTCAGTGCCATCGGCATCACTTTGCCGGCGGTTTTGGTGCGTCCCAGCAGGTTAAGCGCACCGGTTTGCTCATTCAGCGCGTAGCGCGCGATGGTGCCATCATCGGCTTCCGAAACGTAGACAAAGGTTTGCGCCATCACTGGCGCGCTGGCGGCGATCGACGCTAACAGCGCCGCTGCACGTATTATTTTCTGCATGCTTATTCCTTAGCGTACCAGTGACGGTCGTTTGGCGTCATAGCGCCAGTTGTCGATCAAAAACTGCATTCCCAACGCATCGTTGCGATTCTTATCCGGCAGCGCGTTATACAACGCATGCGCCTGCTCAACGCGTTCCATATCCAACTCGATGCCCAGTCCGGGGCCCGGCGGTAATTCCAGGTAGCCATCGCGGATCTGCGGCGGCTGACGCGTCAGCTGCTGGCCATCCTGCCAAATCCAGTGGGTATCAAAGGCGGTCTGGCGATCGCCCGGTGCCGCTGCGCCAAGGTGTGCCACCATCGCCAGCGAGATATCAAAGTGATTATTGGAGTGACAGCCGGTGGTCAGTCCCCATTCGTTGCACAGCTGCGCCACCACGTTGGCATTGCGCATCGTCCAGAAGTGCGGATCGGCGAGCGGAATGTCGATGGCATTCAGTTGCAGCGCATGATGCAGCTGTCGCCAGTCGTTGGCGATCATATTGGTGGCCACCGGCACGCCGGTGGCGCGACGGAATTCGGCCAGCGTTTCCCGACCGGAATAGCCCTGCTCCGCGCCGCACGGATCTTCCAGATAGGGCACCTTACCGGCCAGCTGTTTACCAAAGCGAATCGCTTCCTCCAGCGACCAGCTGGCGTTGGGATCGACGGTCACCCGCGCCTCGGGGAAACGCGACAGCAGCGCTTCAACCGTTTCGACTTCCACTTCGCCCGCCTGCACGCCGCCTTTCAGCTTGAAGTCGCGAAAGCCGTACTGCTCAACCGCCGCTTCGGCCAGCCGCACCACGGCGGTGCTGTCCATCGCCGCTTCATGCCGCAGGCGGAACCAGCCATCCTGCTCATTATCGCCCGAGCGATAGTGCATATTGGTCAGCTTGCGGTCGGCGATATAGAACAGATAGCCCAGCACCGGAATACGATCGCGCTGTTTGCCACTGGCCAGCAGATCCGCCACCGGCAGGTTAAACAGCTTGCCTTGCAGATCCAACAACGCCGCTTCGATAGCGGCGGCGGCGTTATAAAACTTCTCCGGATTCATCTGCGGAATATGAATGTCGTTGGTATGCGAGGTTTGCTGCTGACGCGCGTCGCTGCTGAACAGCTGGCTTAGCGTCGCGTTCAGCCGCAGCAGCGAACTGCCTTCAATCAGCGGGCGAAACTGCGCCAGCAACTGCAGGGTTGAGGCATGACAGGGCGTTTCGCCAACGCCGGTGTGTCCGGCAGAATCGGTGAGGATCACGATAATGCGGGTAAAAACGCAGTTATGGGCACCGCCAATATTCAGCAACATGCTGTCGTAACCGGCAACCGGCACAATGCGCATCGATTTAATGACTGGACTGTCTGACATGGTTTGTCTCCGTATGACCAAATGCCGGGGGAACAGGTTTGCGACGCAGCAGCAGCCACAGGCCGGTCACGACGGAGACGCTGGTCAGCGCGTAGAGCCCGCCGGTGGTGCTGCCGGTATGCATTTCGAGGTAGCCGAACACCGTTGGCGCAAAGAATCCGCCAAGGTTGCCAATGGAGTTGATCAGCGCAATGCCGGGGGCAGCTATCGATGACGGCAATTCGCTTTGCGGCATCGGCCAGAAGAAGGCGGCGCTGACCTTGGAGCCAATACAGGCAACAATCATCGCCACAAAACCAAACCATGGCGTGCCCAGCGTGGCCATAAAGGTGCCGCAGGCGGCGATCAGCATGGCGATA
Source organism: Erwinia billingiae Eb661 (assembly GCF_000196615.1). Classification (NCBI taxonomy): domain Bacteria; kingdom Pseudomonadati; phylum Pseudomonadota; class Gammaproteobacteria; order Enterobacterales; family Erwiniaceae; genus Erwinia; species Erwinia billingiae. Next base: position 1,346,019 of record NC_014306.1, on the reverse strand, counting down.
CCCAGCCCTTTATCGAGCATATGGCGATAGCGGTCGGTGGCTTTGCCCAGCAGAAACAGCGCCACAATGGCGAACAGCCACGGAACGGCGGTCAGCAGTCCGGTTTCAAAACTGTTGAAGCCCTGAATGCGTTGAATAATTTGCGGTAGCCAGAACACCAGCGTGTAGCCGGTCATGGTCATGGTGAAGAAGATCAGGCAGTACGTTAACAGGCTGCGGTCGGTAATTAATCCCCAGCGGCCCTGGGTTACCGCATGCTCTTCACGAGCGGCATCTTCCAGCGCCAGCTGCTGTGCCAGCGCCTGTTTCTCCGCGCTGCTCAGCCATTTCGCCCCGTCCGGTTTCGACACCAGCACCATGGCCGCCAGCAAACCGATGACTATCGACGCGCCGCCTTCCAGAAACATCACCCATTTCCAGCCTGCGATGCCGCCAAAATCGTGCATCATCAGGATGGCACCGGTCAGCGGACCGGAAAACAGAAAGGCGCTGGCGGTCGCGCTGAGCACCATCGCCGTCGCGCGTCCTCGCCAGGCATTCGGCACCCATTGACGAAAATAGAACAGCACGCCCGGGAAGAAGCCCGCCTCGGCGACGCCGAGCAGGAAGCGCAGCAGATAGAAATGCAGCGGCGTGCTGACGAAGCCGGTCAGCACCACCACCAGACCCCAGGTGATCATGATGCGCGTCAGCCATACCCGTGCGCCGACTTTTTTCAGCATCATATTGCTTGGCACTTCAAACAGCGCATAGCCGATAAAGAACAGCCCAGCGCCCAGGCCAAAGGCGGCGGCGCTGATGCCGGCATCGGTTTGCAATTCGGCCTTAACAAAGCCAATGTTGGCGCGGTCAATCTGGTTAACGATAAGCATCACGGCCAGCATCGGGATGATGCGGCGGAAGAACTTGCCGATGGCGGACGCGATATGCGCATCGTGATCGGCTGATAATTCAGCGTGTTGTTGGGTCATGCGTCACCTGTAGGGTTAAGAGCACCGCTATAGGTATACCCAGCAGAGTTGACCCGCGCCTATGTGACATTGCCCGATAACAGTTAGGCAAATGCCCTGCACTTGTTACAAATCATGCTGTTATGTTAATTATTGTCGGAGACTTTAGTCCCGGTTTGTGCGCTGGCTCACTGGGGGAATACCGGCAACGTCCAGGCTAAAACGGCTAAACAATCGTGAGCGATAAGAGATCGAATACCTTGAACCTGTGTCTGGCTTGTCATCAGAGTTCATTACGGAGTATCTAACAAAAAAAACGTGCTTAAACCAAACTCGGAAAGGCCTTACAACATCTTCAGTAATGGTTGATTCCTGGCCCTTAATCTTAGGGGTGTAATGACGGGACCTACTGTCACGGAGTCCTCGCCATGTTTACACTTGCCGTGCTCGACAGTGATGCCTTTTGCTGCAAAGGCATCGCTGATTATTTTGAGGCCAGGGATATCCGCACATTCTGCTGCCCGGACATGACTGAGCTTGAATTTACCCTCGAAATTCACTCAGTTCAGGTGGTGATCGCCGAACTGGCCACCAGCAAGGATACCTTCTTCCGCTGCGTAAAATTCCTGACGCAGCTTAACCTGCGCTGGCCACATATCCGGCTGATTATATTCACCCAAATCGCTGACCCGGTGCTGATAAAGTACGTTCTGCAACATGTTCCGCACTGCAATATGGTGATGAAAAATGACAGCGTCCAGCAGTTGGCTGCATGCATATTTGCCGGTGCCAGCGGGCATCCTTTTAACAGCTCTTCACAAGCGATGGTATGGAAATATAATCAGGACGAGCACAAAACGCTGACGCCATTAGAGTTCAGGCTGCTTGAACTGATGGCCCGCGGAAAAACCAACAAGCTAATAGCGCCGATTGTTTCGCGCAGCAATAAAACCATCAGCAGCCACAAACAAAACATCATGAAGAAGCTGGGCTGCCGCAACGTTGTTGAACTGCACAACAAACTATTCAAACTCGATATGTTGCAGAGAATAAAATAGACACGGTCGGTTGTGAGCGGCGTTGGGAAGGGGTAAGAGCCTTTACGAAGGCATATCCCCCGGTTAAGGGGTGATATGAATAATTTTTCGGGTGGTGATCATGGCTGAGTCGAACGGGCCGGTATGTCGAACAATCTTGACCATGACGCTTGCGCCCAGCCAAAGCTGATAGAGGCTTTCTGCCACGGTGCGAGGCGGCTCGTCGATGGCAAGCGATCCCTCGGCGACACCCGTTTCTAACGCTTCCGACAGGCGTGAGATGATGCCAGACGTGCCCGCATCCAACGCTAAGCGCATGCTGTCCGACAGGTCGGCAACTTCAGCACCCAGCTTCACCGCCAGGCATTTACCCTGACAATCAGAAAATGACTGCGACGCCTGCCACTGCTGGAAGTAGTTCATCAGTCGCTGCGCCATCGTCAGACCCGGCTGGCCCAGCGTTCTGTCGATATCCGCCAGATAGTCATCAAAATAGTGGCTCAACATATCCACGCCAAACGCTTCCTTCGAACCAAAGTAATGGTAGAAAGAGCCTTTTGGCACACCGGCATCTTTGAGTATTTCATTCAATCCGACGGCAGAGAATCCTTTACCGGCCATAATGCGCTGGCCGGTAGCAAGGATGTGATCGCGGATTTCATGATTATGGAGTGAAGTTGTCGTATTCATCGGCATAATTTATCAGGGGCTAGACCAGTCGTCTATAGACAGGTTAGCGCTGTTACCGCCTCGCAGGCTTACTCTTTGTTTACTGAGATAAACTCTTCGCCGCTTTTTCAATCACTGCCGCAATTTTTTCCGGCTGTGAGGCATAAATGGCGTGGTTGCCCTTCAGTTCCGTCACGGTGCTGTGAGCACGTTTCGCCATGAAGCGCTCTAATTCGGGATTAATCGCCCTGTCCTGCGTGGCAACAACCGCCCAGCTTGGCTTGGTTTTCCAGGCAGGAACGCCAGCGGCAGCCGTAAATGCGGCGACGGCAGGCATCACCTGGGAACGCGCCAATAAATCCGTCTCTTTAACGGGTAAATCTGCTGCAAAGTCAGCGTGGAAGTTTTCCGGTTTGATATAGAGGAAGTGATCCGCTGTTTCGGTAATTGACTGGGCGGCTGCCGGCATTTGTTTTGCCAGACTCAGCAAGGAATCGCCTTGCTCAGGCTGAAACGCAGCGATATAGACCAGCCCCGCGACAGAAGCCTCATTTCCCGCGTCACTGATGATCATCCCGCCGTAGCTATGGCCCACCAGCAACGATTTTCCCTGTTGTAGTGCCAGAACGCGCCGGGTGGCCGCAACATCATCCGCCAGTGAGGTTTGCGGCTCCTGAACTATCGACACCTTATAGCCCGCTTTATCCAGAATGCGCGCCACCGGGTTCCAGCCCGATCCATCAACAAAAGCCCCGTGAACCAAAACAATGTTTTTTACCGGCTCAGCCACAGACGACTGCGCATAGACAGACAAAGCCAGACTTAATGCCAGCGTGGTCAAAGATTTTTTAAACATGATGATTTTCCTTCAATGGTGACGTTGAGCCAGACGCTCTGAGAGAACGTCTGACAGCCCGATAAGTTGATGGACCGTTATGGATAATCCTTTGCCTTGGGGCGCTTAGCCTGCGCCCCTCCGGCGTGATTACCCTTTATGCACCTAATTGCTTAATCAGCTGGGCTGCAGTTGCGGCCGAAGATCCTGGGTTTTGACCGGTGATCAGCAGGCCATCGCTCACCACATATGAACCCCAGTCTTCCCCTTTGGAATAGATCCCGCCTTTGGCGATCAGCTCGTCTTCAACCAGGAAAGGCACAATCTGGGTCAGCCCTACCCCTTCTTCTTCGCTGTTGGTAAATCCGGTGACCTTGCGGCCCTCGACCAGTGGTTTTCCCGCTGGCGTTTTGACGTGACGCAGCACGCCTGGCGCATGACATACCAGTGCAACATGCTTGTTCGCCGCGAGGAAAGATTCGATAAGGCTGATGGAGTGTTTATCTTCAGCCAGGTCCCACAGCGGACCGTGTCCACCTGGATAGAAAACGGCGTCGTAATCTGCGGATGACACGCTGTCGAGACGGACCGTTGCAGCCAGTTGGGCCACAGCCGCGGCGTCAGCTTCAAAGCGGTGGGTCTGGTCAGTCTGGAAATCCGGTTCATTACTTTTCGGGTCTAACGGTGGGTTGCCGCCTTTCGGTGAAGCCAGCGTGACTTCGGCGCCGGCATCCTTAAACGCATAGTAAGGCGCGGCCAGCTCTTCCAGCCAGAAGCCGGTTTTACGTCCGGTATCACCCAGTTTGTCGTGTGAGGTTAAGACCATAAGAATTTTCATCGTTACTCTCCTGCAAGTTAGGTTAGCTGACTGAATTAGACCAGTCGTCTTGTAATGGGGTAAATGTCGACCGCATGTCGGTGCGATGGCGTTAAACTAACAACAATTAGACCAGTCGTCTAGAGGTTTTTCCAAAAAGGTTTAGATGGGCTGTGACTGGCGCTTTTTGGAAGGGGCTGCAGGAGCTCTTTGGAAGGTGCTGCAAGAGCCTCTGGCAAAGAGCAAGCATCCGTTAAAAGCCATATCGCCGTTTTCAGGAAAATCAAAACCCTTTCGAAAGCGGCGTTGTTTATACCGGGCCCTACTCCGAAGAATGCACGTCCTCAGAGAGGATAAATTCAGGCTCACAGGTCACCGGGAAATTTACGGACCTGGCAATAAAGCACACTTTATGGATTTCATGGTGAATAGCCGTTGCAGCATCAATATTTGTACCGGCTACCACAGTAATTTTGGGTCTGAGGATTGCTGATATGAAGCGGCCTGCACCACTCTTTAAAACCTCACCCGTTGCTTGCGGTGAGTCCTCGTATTCCAGCACGGTGATGCCAGCATCCGACGCCAGATGCAAATACCACAGCATATGGCAGGCAGAAAGAGACGATATCAGCAGATCTTCCGGATTCATTTTACCGGGGTCGCCACCCAGTAGCGGATCGTTAGAGCAATGAATGATTTCCTTCCCAGCGGCTGAAATGTCCCATGTGCGGGCATAAGAACGGTAACCCGATGTCCCGGTCCCCAGATTTCCCGTCCAGGACAGGTGTGACGAATAGGTGTGTTGCATAAATTTCACGCTCCGGCGTTGAATGTGGCATAATGGTATACCATTTAGCGACCAGGTAAAGAAGGTTTTATGAGTACGGTTATCCTTTCAACTGCGGACATGCTTGCCCGTGAGCTTAAAATTTTAATTAACACCGGCGCGTTGCGGGATGGCGATCGCCTTGTTGAAAGAGACCTCGCCAGCCAGTTTTCTGTCAGCCGCATCCCGCTGAGAGAAGCGATCCAGAAACTTGAGCGGGAAGGTTTGGTAGACGTTTACCGAAACCGGGGAGCCGTTGTCAGAACCCTTACGGCCAGCGACGTTGACGAAATTTACCCACTTCGGGCATTACTGGAAGGCGATGCGATCTTCCACAGCGTGCAAAACATGGATGCCGAAACCCTTACGCGCGCAGAGCTTGTGCACAAGCTTCTGGGTAGCGCGACAGAATCAACGTTGCAGGGACAGTACAATCGGGAATTTCATGAACTGCTTTATCGACGCTGTAAAAATCAACGCCTGTTGAAGATGATTACTGAACTACGCGAGCAGGTAGAGAGATATGAACACCTACAGCATCGATTGCTGTCGGAAACGGCTAAGTTTCAGGATGAACATGCGCTTATTTTAAAGGCCTGCCTGGAAGACGATCCCGCTGCTGCGCGCGACCGTACCGTTGAACATATACTTTCAGCCGGGCAGGTTCTGAAAAGCTATATTGCCAATCGGTAATCGAAAGAGGCTTCTGTCAGTTAAAAAATTATCGCAACAGAGCCTACGCGATTTTTAACGTCTGGTTTGCTTATTTTATGATAGGTTTAATTTCCCCGACATCTTCCTGGCAGACATCAGCGTGAGCATTTCAGCAATACATGAATGGCGTGAAAATGACTATCTTGTTAGCACGGACAAAGAAAAGCTGGATGTATCGGCCGTGCATCAGTATTTGACCCGGTCAACGTGGGCTAAAGGCATTGCTCCCGACATCGTCTCTGCTTCAATTGATAACAGCCTCAACTTTGGCATGTATCACCATCAATCGCAGATTGGTTTTGCGCGTCTGATTACGGACTACGCCACCTTCGCTTATCTGTGCGATGTCTACGTACTGGACGAATATCAAGGGGATGGGCTGGGAAGATGGCTGATGGAATGCATTCATAACCATCCCGTTTTTGAGCAGCTTCGCAGGATTGTGTTATTCACAACCACGGCGCCATGGCTTTATGAGAAGTTAGGCTATGCACCCGTCAATAAAGAAAATTATGCGTGGACCATCACCCGTCCTGATATTTACCTTGATGGAAAAAAACAGCAGTCATAAAGCCGCTGCGATGCGCCAGCACTTAGTTCGGATGATAATGTGAAGGAGGCTGCCCGGTAACGCGGCGGAACATCGTTGCGAAGGATGAGCCATTGTCATAACCCAGTAACAATGCCACTTCCTTGACCGACTTTCCGGTTATCAATAGTGCCAACGCGCTGACCACACAGGCTCGCTGACGCCATGCAGAAAATGACATGCCGAGCTGCTGCAGAAAATGGCGGCGAAAGGTGCTGGCGCTCATAAACAGCGCGCTGGCCCAGCGCTCGGCCGGATCGTGGATGGCTGGCGCGAGTAAAAAAGCCTGACAAAGCGCCAATAGTGCAGGCTGCTGCGGCAGGGGAATATCAAACTCGCGTACCGGCATTGCCGCCAGTTCCAGCAACATCAACCTAATCACCGCCCTGTCGCGTTCGCTGTCATACAGCGGCGGCAAATCCACCGCTTCCAGCAATAACTGCCGCAACAGTGGCGATACGCCGATCGCTTCGCAGCGGCTGTTTTTATTTAACGCGGCCGCGCAGGCAGGTTCGATATAGATACTGCGCGTGCTGACGCCGACAAACTTGACGGCATGTAGCGTTTCAGGCGGGATCCACACCGCATGCTGCGGCGGCACCACCCATTCCCCGTCGAGGGTGGATACGTGCATCAACCCGGTTGCGCCATACAACAGCTGCGCGCGGCGATGTTGATGGTGCTGCAGGATAAATCCCTGCGCATAGTCATTGCCGAGCGACACCACGTCACGATCCAGATGATCGTAATCGTCAATTTTTCCGTTGCGCACATCTGCCCCCTTCTGACCGATTTGCAAGGGTAATCGAGCGCTGCGCAAATGGGAAGTGAGTCGCCAGCGCGATAAGCTGCTGCATTATTTCCCATCAGGAAATTCCCTTGAACGATATTGTTATTATCGCACTGGCCGGTTTTACCACCGGCATCACTACCGTGCTGTTTGGCTTTGGCGGTGGCTTTGTGGTGGTGCCGTTTGTCTACCAGTTGTTGCTGCGCCAGCCTGATGTTGCGGGTAATGCGTTGCATATCGCCGTGGCCACCTCGACGGCGGTGATGATTTTTAACGCGGGCTGGGTCAGCTATCGCAACTGGCGCGCGGGTAAGCTTTCATCACAAATTCTTTTTCCGCTGTTAGGGTTTATCGCCATTGGGGCGGTAGCCGGTTCATGGCTGGCAGGAACGATCGGCGAGGCGCTGATTCGCGGCTTGTTTATTGTCTATATGGTGGTGGCGATTGCTGATTGCCTGCTGCGCAAAGGATTCATTGGCGGCAGCGCCCCCCGACGTTTAGCGCCTGTAACCGTAACGGGCGGCGGTGTACTGATTGGGATGATTGCCGCATTATTGGGCTTGGGCGGCAGCGTGATGACGGTGCCGTTGTTGCGCCGTCACGGCCACACAATGCGCGATTGCATTAGTGCCGCCAACCCGCTTTCACTGCCGGTGGCCCTTTGCGGTGCAACGACCTACGCGATAAGCGGCTGGCATCACATGCCGGCAAGCGGATATCTTGGCTTCATCAACCTGAAAATATTAGCTGTTTTGGTTTTAACCGGTTGGGCGGGTAGTGTATTTAGCCGCAGCAACATCCCCGCGGTACCGGATATCTGGCATGCGCGCGTTTATGTGCTGCTACTGTGCGTGGTCCTGCTGGCGATGCTGATCTAAAGTACGCCTGATTCAACATTCAGATCATCGTCCGTAAACTTAAAACAGAAGGGCATTACTGATGAATGTCACCATCGAGGATGTTACCCCGGACTATAGCGGTTTCCTGGAGTTGAAAGCGGAAAGTATCGCCGCTGGATTTAACATGCTGCGCAGGCTGGAAGATAACTGGCTTAACGGGCAAAACCGCTTCGATAAACCCGGTGAAAAACTATCAGGCTTTTATGCAGACGGATTACTGGTTGGCGTATAAAAATCAGTTTAATACCCTCAAGACAACTTGCTGTATGCATCTATATCGCTATGCTAAAAATTCAGGTAATGACCCGACTCACCCGTTCAGGACGACGTTATGACAGCTCAGGATCAGATACAAAAAAGTATTCAACAAGCCAATCAGAAAGAACGTCACCAGTGGCGGCACGCCCGCTGGCTTATAAGAGGGATGCAAATCGCCATCTTTCTGTATTTGCTGTATCCGATTGGGGTGTGGGTACACCGTGCTTTGTGAGTAACAGAAAAGCCAATTCCATTTATCTATGCATCTCGCGTCTACCCAAAGTTCACCACCCGTTAAACCGTGCTAAATTCAGCCCTCAACTCACGGTGATAAAAGGATTTTAAAATGAGTTTAATTGATGAGCTAAACGCGAAATATCCGGATGCTCAAGCATGGTCGTTCGGGGACAATCCTGAGATGGCAAACGAGCTTGCAAGCTTAGTTGTTAAAGGGGTTAAAACCGCATCATGCGGCTCGCTTGCCTCATTCCAGGCAGACGAACCTTCACCAAAAATAGGCAGTTATAATATTGTCCTGGACGGACAAGGCACGCCGGTATGTGTTATCCGAGTAGTTTCGCTTCGGCTGGTACGTTTCTCTGAAGTGACTGAAGAGTTTGCCAGGAAAGAGGGGGAAGGAGATTTAAGCCTCGAATACTGGAGAAGAGAGCATAAGGCTTTTTTCACAAGGGCTGGCTTTTTCTCTGACGATATGGAGCTTGTGGCAGAAGAGTTTGTGGTGAGTGAAATTCTGTAATCACGAAAACCTTGCCGTCACGCATCTTTACCACAACATCCAACAACCACACGCTGCCTGCCGCTCGCTTCCTTGAAGGAAATGGTGAAAGCATGTTAGTCCTCAACCTCATTGATTAAATCACTCTTGATGGTTGGGATATGGTAATGCGAGCCCCTCAATACCTGACGACAGGAGACAAGATGCTATCTATCGAGCAGGCCAAAAACATGGCCGCAAAGCTAAAAGCTTCACTTGAGCTGCGCGATCAAAAGATTTCTTATGCCACCGCACTCGAAACAGTTTCACACCAGTTGGGCTATCGCGACTGGAACACCGCTGTTGCAACGCTGCCCTCTCAGACGGCAGAACCCCTGCATATCACTCCCTCAGAGATTCAATTCAGTAAACCCATCCCTATTCTGCGCAGCTTTGATGAGCGAAAAGCCCGTGAGTTCTATCTTGAATTCCTGTCGTTCAGCGTCGAATTTGAACACCGGTTCGAGCCGAACTTACCCCTGTATATGGGCATTGTCCGCGAGGGTTTGCAGCTACACCTCTCTGAACATCATGGTGACGCCAGCCCCGGCGCAACGATATTTATCCCGATGCAGAATATTGCGTCGTTCAGAGATGAACTACACGGTAAACAATATGGTTACGGCCGCCCGGAAATAGTGCAGCAAGATTGGGGCGATGTGATGGAAGTCTATGATCCGTTTGGCAACCGGCTGCGCTTCTGTCAAAGCTAATTCGTAGTGAGTAAATGTGGGGATCGCCACCTGCGCTTTCCCCTTATTAAACCAGGCATGAACTTAGCCCTGCCCGCTTTAGCTACAGGCGTTGTTGAACGACTCAATCAGGCTAAGGGGATATCTTCAATTCGGGTATAAATTGCCAGCCCGTGTTTCCGTGCTATTTCGATATCCATATCGGCACCTTTTGAAACGCCTGCAATACGGTACAGGGCATCACACTTGGTGATAAGCCGGTGCGCGACCGGATAGATCATCGCCTCACCTATTTCATCGTCGATAGATTCTGAACCTGCGGCTTTCGCCAGCGGTAACGCCAGCCATTCGCCGATGACCGGAATGTGTCCTCGCTGATAAACCTCCAGCGCGGCCTTTTCCAGACGGGCAAGATTAGCGTCAATCAGCGCTTGTTTTCCTTCGGTTCCGCTACGGTAGGGACCTGCGATAATAATCAGCTGCTTATTCATCGTAACCTCGTAAAATGACTTTTAATGCCACGTGATAAAGTAACATGATGGTTTTACCATCAACGATAAGGCCATTTTCGACTGCGGCAAGCGCGTCTTTCAGGGGCATTTCCAGCACTTCAATGTCTTCCCCTTCAGCCTCTATTCCACCGCCCGCGCTGGTCTTGTCACCTGCATCATATTCAGCAATGTAGAAGTAGAGTTTTTCGGTAACCGACCCCGGACTCATATAGGCTTCGAACACTTTCTGTACCGTAGAAATTTTGAAACCCGTTTCTTCTTCGGCTTCCGCTTTTATGCGTCTTTCAGGGTCCATGTTATCCAGCAGACCGGCCGCTGCTTCAATCAGATAACCCTCGTGACCATTCATAAATACCGGAAAACGAAACTGACGAGTCAGGATTACCGTTTCCCGCTCACGGTTATAGAGCAGTACGGTGGCGCCATTGCCCCGATCGTAGACCTCACGCGTTTGTTGCTGCCAGTCACCGTTTCGCCGTTGAATATCAAAGGTGTATTTCTTTAAAGAATACCAATCATCGGAAAGAATTTTTTCGTCGACGATCCGTACTTCTGCACGTTTTGGTTGCATACTACCTCCTCCATACGTAGGATTATCATCATAAGCAGCACACTCGTGCAAATTCAAGCAATATCGTGCAAACCAGGAATAATGACATGCTCACCAGCCAACGGAAACAACGCATCCTTGAACAGCTTCTGAAGGAAGGACAGGTGCTCTCGAAGGATCTGAGTGTTCGCTTTGAGGTCTCAGAAGACACCGTTCGGCGTGATTTACGCGAGCTTGCCGCGGAAGGCCGTTTGCAGCGTGTGCACGGAGGTGCGCTGCCTTCATCTTCAGCCACCGCCACATTTTCCGAGCGTAAGTCATTAAAAACTGATGCTAAAAGGAAGGTTGCGCAAAAAGGGGCAGAACTGATCTCTTCAGGCCAGGTGGTGATTATTGATGGCGGCACCACCACCTCAGAACTCATTGCCTGTCTCCCTGATGACCTGCGCATCACCGTGGTCACGCACAGCCCGAGCATTGCCCTTGGGCTCATTGAGCACCCTTCAATTGAGGTGATTTTGATTGGCGGACGGCTATTCAAACACTCAGTTGTGACCGTGGGTGCAGCAACAATTGAAGGCATTGGCAAAATTCAGGCCGATATTTTCTTTATGGGTGTCACCGGCGTCCATGCCGAGGCGGGATTAACCACCGGTGATTACGAAGAAGCGTGCATCAAACGTGCATTTTCCGGCAGAGCGGCAGAAACGGTCGTGCTGGTCTCTCCTGAAAAGATCAACGCCGCGTCACCCTTTGTTATTGGTGACCTCGGGTTGATCGACACGATCGTGGTGGATAGCGGAGCCGATGAGAATTGGGTTCGCAGCATTGAAGAAAAAGGCGTCACGGTGATGAAAGCGTAATTGCAACGACTCTGCAGGGTGTTCAGGCTATTAACGGCCTGGATTAGTTTTAGCGCAGAACAATTCGCGCTAACTAACGCCATCATTCCCCACCAGCCTGGTTGTATGGCGATCGTCATTGCTCTTCAGACAGCATCCGCCCCTGACTGAAACTCCACTCCTCGGCGCTGTTAAACTGAATCATTATCATCACATCATCCGGATCAATATTCAGGCCACCGTGCAGCCTGTCGCACAATACGCGGCTCAGGTTTTGCTTTTGTGCAAATGAACGCGGCCTGCCCGCAAGGATATGAAACTGAATAAAATTATCGCTACGTCCGCCACTTTTATAATGGCGGTCAAACACGCGGAGTCTGGCAGGCAATTCTTCGAAAACCTGAAAGCGATCGCGGGGCGGCACGGCAAACTCCTGCTCAAGACTCTGTTGCAGGATGTCGGAGATCTGCATTATCTGCACGTGGCTGTATCCCTGGCGCAATATGATTCGCGTAAAAGGCATCTCTGTTATTCCTCTTCCAGACAGGTCAGGGCAGAAACTGCGGCTGGCCAGCCAGCGTAAAATGCCAGGTGCGTGAAGGCTTCGACGATCTGTTCACGCGTCAGGCCATTTTGTTGCGCGAAATCGATATGCCAGGGTAACTGTTGCACGCGGCCCAGCGCTGTCAGCGCACCCAGCGTAAGCAGGCTGCGTTCGCGCGGCGTCAGCGCTTCACGTTTCCAGATATCATTGAAAAGGATCTCCTGACTCAGTTCGGCCAGCTTCGGCGCCAGCTTTGCCAGGGTTTCCCGATTGAGGGATTTCGCCATCATCTTTCTCCTTATTGACAGTGAAGCGAGTCTGACGAAATACTTTCATCCTGAAAATCAAATTAAACGCGATCATAAGTCCCGTTTATCAGGATGATTATGGAAAAGTTAAGTCTGACCCTGGATCTCGATGCCCTGCGCAGCTTTGTGACCGGCATCGAGTGCGGCAGTTTTGCGCTGGCGGCAACCCGGCTTTGTCGTTCCACCTCCGCAGTCAGCGCGCAGCTGAAGAAACTGGAACATCAATGCGGCGCCGAACTGGTGGTTAAGAACGGACGCCATCTGATGCTAACCCCTAACGGAGAAATCTTAATCGGTTATGCCCGTCGGCTGCTGGCGTTGAATGATGAGGCGCAGCGTGCAGTGAAAGGCGAGCTGTTACAGGGGGAAATCCGCATTGGGTTGCAGGAAGACTTTGGCGAGTCGCTGATGCCCGGCATCCTCGGCGAGTTTACACGCCACCATCCGGGAATGCGGATTATTGCCCGCGTGGACCGCAACCAGGCGCTGCTTAATGCGCTTGATAACAACGTTCTGGATATGGCGCTGTTATGGCAGCCGGCGAACGCACAGCGTGAGGGAAAACTGATTAGCCACTTCCCGCTTGAGTGGATACAGCATGCAGAATTTGACGTCAGCACGCTGCTGGAGCATGGCGAACCCTTGCCGCTGGTGATGTTTGATAGCCCGTGCCTAATGCGCACACCTGCCCTCGCCTGCCTGGACCGGGCTGGCATTCCCTGGCGGGTGGTATTTGTCAGCCACAGCCTGAGCGGTATCTGGGCGGCGGTTCAGGCAGGACTGGGGATTACCGTGCGAACGCGCGTGGGGATGCCGGGTAATCTGCGCGTGACGGGCAGCATTTTGCCTTCGCCGGGGAATCTGGGGATTACGCTACAACAGGGACAACGGAATGAAGCGAATGCTGACGCGCGGACGGTACTGGGACACCTGATGGAGCAGGCTCTGCTCAGCGTGAAGTAAAGATTACTTTTATCCCTGACCTTCATCACGGCGGATTGTTTGCCATAATTCCATGCGGCTCAGACTTACAGACCGCCATGACCGAGCTAAACTCGTTTGGTATCAGCCCGATGATGAATTAACGAAACAAGGGATCCGGCACGATGACGGTAAAAACAATTCTGCTTACAGGTGCCAGCGGCCGTATTGGGCGCACCTATTTTAATAAGATGCGCGAGACCTATAACTTTATTCTTACTGACCGGAACGTACCGGACTATGAGATCGAATCACCTCACCGGTTTATTGCCGCGGATCTGTCGACGCCGGGTGCGGCTGCAAAATTGCTGTCCGCTGAGCCACCTGATGCGATCGTGCACCTGGCCGGGATTCCAGAAGCCGATGCGGAATTCGAACAGCTCTTGCCGGCCAACATCCTCTCCATCACCTGGCTGCTGGAAGCGGCGGCTGCCACCACATGTCGTCGCTTTGTTTTTGCCAGCAGTGCCCAGACCATTGAAGGATATCCGGTTGACGTGCAAATCTCTCCGGGTATGGCCGTCGCGCCGGCCAATCTGTATGGCGTCACCAAATGCTACGGCGAGGCACTCTGTTCTTTTTATGCCACTCAACATGGCCTGTCATCTGTCGCGCTCAGGATCGGCGCCTTTGAAACCCGACATGCGGATGCACTCAACAATGCCCGCGACTACAGCGCCTGGCTCAGCCCGGAAGATGCCGTGAAGCTCATCACCTGCGCGATTGAAGCGAGGGATATAACCTTCTTTATCGGCTACGGCATTTCAGATAACCGCTTTAAGCGATTCGATCTGTCCGAGACCCGCAAGGTGCTGGGTTACCAGCCGGTCGATGATGCCTTCCGTGAGTTTTATCCCGGGCCGGAGCTTTTCCGCTAACCGGATCACGCCCGTAGCCTGATAAAGGTTTCATTAAAGGTTGTGGGCCGATTGGCCGATATACGCAGTCACAACCTTCTTTACCTGAACGCGTCATCGATAATTCCCGCTCAATTCTGCAGGCAAAATGGCATCGTAGAAACCGCTGTCAGACAGGCCCGCGTCAGCAAACACCGGATCCAACCATCATGAACACTGTGATCAAACCTACCCTCTCCGCCGTTTGGTCCATGGACGCCCAAGGCTTATGCATCGCCAGTCAGGAAAGCCCCGCAGGCCTGATGCCTGCGCTGAAAGGCGTCACGCTTTGTGCCTGGCTAAGGCTGGCACAGGCAGATGATGATGCGAAGATCGCGTTGCAACTGGCTGCGGCGTTGGAATGTGTGAAGCCTTTTAGTCTCGAAGTGCCTATCCAATGCCTGGACGGAACGACGCGGCGGGTGATTGTCTCCGGCCTGCCGGATCGCCAACCCGGTGTGCCTCGCCTGCGTTACAGCGGCTTTATTCTGGATATCACCGCACAGCGCAAAGCGCTGGAAGACGCGCTGCGCACCGCGGCGGAATATCGTCTGTTGATTGAAAACAGTACGGATTTAATCGCCCACTGTGACGCGGACGGCAGGTACGTTTCGATTTCGCCCTCTTACAGCAAAATGATCGGCTGGTCAGCCGATGAGATGACCGGCCAGCGGGTGGTGGACTTCCTGCATCCCGACGACCGCGCATCCGCCACAGAAGTATTGGAACACCTCTTCAACGGCGGCGAATTGCCGGACGTGGTTGAGGTGCGCAAGTTACATCGCGATGGCCATTACATGACGCTGGGCACCAAGGCCTGCAGCGTCAGCGATCCTTCCTCAGGCAAAAACATCGGCGCCGTGCTGATTTCGCGCGACATTACGCGTGATAAGGAAAGGATGCGGAAACTCGAAAAGCTGGCGACTCACGATACGTTGACCGGATTGCCCAATCGGGCCTGGATCAACGAACAGGTTAGCTGCATGCTCTCGCAGGGCGAAGATCGGGCCTGGACAACGGTGCTGTTTATCGATTTGAATGGGTTCAAGGCGGTCAATGACTCGATGGGGCACGCGACGGGAGATGTCCTGCTGCAGCGGGTCAGCGAGCGGCTACAACACTGCATGCGACCGGGCGACTCGGTAGCACGTATGGGCGGAGACGAATTTGTGGTGGCAGCCAAGTGCAGCAATCGCGAGGTGGCGTCGACAATTGCCCAACGCCTGATCGACAGTTTGATAGAGCCCTTTTCTATCAATGGCATCAAGGTACAGGTCGGGGCGGCAATAGGCATCAGCCTCGCACAGTTTGGCACCGCATCGGCCAAAGTGTTATTTGATAATGCCGATAAAGCCATGTACCAGGCGAAGGCCCGGGGTGACGGGTCTTATCAGTTTTTTGAGCCACCCGCAGAATAAAAAAAGCCGCCTTCGTGAACTGGACCCCGTTAAATAGTGAGATCCACGTCAGGAAGGCGGCAGATTTAACTGAAATAGCAAAGATCAGTGCGGGCGTCGGTCGGGTTTGTTAACACTCTCCTGGACATACAAGGTGCCATCGCTGTGCAAGGTGCCGATACGGCCCGCCTCCAACAGCATTGCTTCTAACACCTCTTCCAGTGCATCTGTACCATGACGCGTTCGCAACAGAACAATTTGCTGACATATGGTTTCTTTACACGTGCCTCCGCGCAAGGCGGATGTGAGCATCAACGAGGCCCACCTTTTGACTTCCGGGTCTGTGAGCATAAGACCTCCTTCACCCATTATTGGGTAGCTAAAGTATAGCTCAGCTGGGCCTTAAGGATGGACGACGAACAGGGATTTACAGTGCGGGCAAAGTAGCGTTTGTTCACGGTTCACTTTGGCGAATGACTGTTGTGATGATTTACCGCAAACCGGGCATTTTGTTTGAGAGGTCCCTTTGGTCATTCTGCCCATGAGCTGATTTAAGAAGGACATTATCGTCGACCTTTTTGGTGAATGGGCCTAATCATACCACCGCTGATTATTTTTTATTCTGTTCGTTCTCGCATTCTGCATGAAAGCCCTGCTTTGCTAGTGCTGCCAGTTTGGCAACGCCCGTTGGTATCAATGTTGCATCAGCCCTGAACGTCATTACGGCAACATTTTGCTTTCAGGGGTTGGTATGAATTTAAATACTTATAAATATTTCAATGAGGTAGTGGCCAGCGGATCGATTCGTCGCGCCGCCGATCGCTTGCACGTCGCCCCGTCGGCCATCAGTCGCCAGATCGCATTACTCGAACACAGCCTCGGCGTTATGCTGCTGGAGCGCACCAACACCGGTATCCGGCTGACGCCCGCAGGCATGATGCTGGAACGCTTTACCCGAAAAATGGTACGGGATTTAGATCGTATCCATGAGTCGATTAAAAATTTAAAAGGCCTGCGCGAAGGGGAAGTCAAAATATGGGTGATTGAAGCGGTGGTTCAGGCGATATTACCGCGCATAGTGACTGAATTTAATGAAAATTACCCAGCCATTCAGTTCTCCATATATAGCGAATCCTCCGACCGGACAATTGAAGCGATCATGCGCGATGAGATTGATATTGGCATCGTTTTTAACATGGGTGAACGACCCGGCATCGAGGTGATTAAACGCTGCGCTGCACCAATTCAGTGCCTGGTGTCACCGAAACACCCGCTAGCCGACCATGATTCTCTGACGCTGGAAGATATTTGCGCCTGGCCAATCGCCCTGCCCGTCTCCAGCTTCGGTCTGCGTCAGACCTTCGATAAAAATATTCGCAACCTGCATCTGAATCCGCAATCGATTGTGAACACCAATAATCTTGAGCTGACCAAAGCAATGGCGATGGCGGGCAGAACCTTAACCATCGGCCCAGAACAGATCGCCACCAAAGAGATCCAGCAAAATCTGCTGCGCGCCATTCCCATTGAAAACGAGGCGATGCAATCCGCCACCATCGAAATCTGCGTGCATCGCGATCGCTCTCTCTCCTTCGCTGCCCATCAGTTTCTGAAGCATATCTGCAAAGAGATTGGTTAATTCTGCCAAACCGGCGGGCGTTCTAAAACAGTCAACGCGGCGTGCTGCATTAGGTATTACATCACCGCCCGGCGGGCGTGATATTTATTTAGCCATCGAAGACTTCACGCACCTGACCTGGTCAGGCAAGACGCTAACGAGGGTAGAACCATGCCGAGCATCATGACTAACGGGATACTGACCCACTATGAAATTCAGGGCACGGGTCCGGCCATTGTCTTTGTCTCCGGATTGGGCGGAACGGCGGCCTACTGGCAGCCGCAGATTGCGGCTTTTGCCAAAGACTTCACCGTTCTGACCTACGATCAGCGCGGGTCTGGCACGACTGAACATCCCGCCGGACCATACAGCATTGAAACGCTGGTCGACGATCTGTTTTGTCTGCTTAGCGAACTGAAGCTGGAACGGCCGATCCTGATTGGCCATTCCACGGGTGGCGCCATCGGCCAGATCCTCGCCGCGCGTCATCCTGACCTGCTGGCCGGCATGGTGATGTACGCCAGCTGGGCGAAGTCGGACCGGCATTTCAACTGGTGTTTCCGTATGCGCCGCGCGCTGCTTGTGGGCAGCACGGTGGAAGAATATGTACATGGCAGCGCATTGTTCCTTTACCCACCGGATCATGTAAGAGCCAATGCCGAGGTGTTGTCCCCAGCGTTGTTGGCCTCGGCCGCCAAATTTCCGCAGCGCGAGGTGGTGCTCAGCCGCATTGACGCCATTATGGCGCACGATGCTATCGCCTGTTTGCCGCTGATCGCCATCCCGACGCTGGTGCTCTGCGCACAGGATGACGTGCTGACCCCACCTTACCAGTCGCGCCTGCTGGCTGAGGGCATCGCCGGATCGGAACTAAAAATCGTCCCGCAGGGCGGACACAGTCTGTCTGAAACGGAACCCGCATTGTTTAACCAGATTACGTTTGGGTTTGTGGCAGCCATCCACAGCCCGGCAAACGGAGGTGCTTATGAGCAACCACGAATCGCGTAACGTTGAGTTTGGCGTCTTTCTCCCGGTCGGTAACGGCGGCTGGATCACCTCTACCAACAGCCCTCAACTGCCGGCGACCTATGATTACAACCGCGACGTCACCGTGCTGGCGGAGCAATTAGGATTTGATTTTGCCTTGTCGATGGCGAAATGGCGCGGCTACGGCGGTCCGTCTAAACACTGGGACGTCACGCTGGAAAGCCTGACCACCATGGCGGGACTGGCGCAGGCCACCAGCCGAATTGGCGTGTGGGGAACGGTGCATACCATGGTTTTCCATCCGGCGGTAGTGGCCAAAATGACCGCTGTGCTCGATCAAATCTCTAAAGGGCGCTTTGCGCTGAATATCGTTTCGGGATCCAATCCCACCGATCAGGGGCAGATGGGGCTGTGGATGGATCTGGATCATGGCGAACGCTATGAGCTGGCGGCGGAATGGCTGGAGGTGCTTAAACGCCTGTGGACCGAAGATCGGGTCGATCATCAGGGTAAGCACTACCAACTGACCGACTGTATGTCGAACCCTAAACCGGTTTCCCCGCCACCGATCATCTGCGCCGGCGCCTCCGACCGGGGCTTCCTGTTCACCATCGAACATTGCACCGGCAGTTTTATGCTCGGCTCAGACCACGACGATTTTATTAAAACCGGCCTGCGGGCCAAAGAGCTCGCGGCGCAGCAAGGTAAACCCGACTTCAAAACGTACGGGCTGTTTACCATCGTTCCGGGCGCAACCGATGCTGAAGCGCAGGAGCGGGTGGCCTTCTATGACGCCGGCGTCGATACCATCGCGCTGGATAACCAGACGCGTGAATATTCCGGCGATAAAAGCTTCAAGCAAAACACCATGGCTCAGCGTTTCGTTTCGCAGGGTGAGCAGCGTAATTCGATGACGCGCGCCGCACTGGTTGGCTCTCCGGAGACGATCGGCAACAAGCTGGCGGCGATTGTTAAAGGGGCACAGCTGGATGGCGTCACTGTGATTGTGCCGGACTTCATCGATGACCTGCGCACGGTCGGCACCGAGGTGCTGGAGGTATTGGAGCTGCATGGCGTCGATACCAACGCCCGTGCCTGGCAAAAATCTGTAAAGCGTTGATCGGTAGTCACCTTCAGGCTGGGCCTGTCTCAGCCTCTTATGAATCACCTTTGCCGCTTCGCGGCTCGCCAGGAGTTGAGCTATGAAAATGAAAATGATGTTGGCTTTTGCGGTCTCCTCAGCAATAAGTTACGGCCCGGTTGCGCACGCAGATGACAGCAAACCGCGCGTTGCCGCGTTGTTTACCCAAACCGTCAGCCAGGGCTCTTGGGATATGGCCGGCTATTCCGCATTCAAATCCATGGCGACCAAAGACGGTTTCGCCCCCAGCTATCTTGAAAACACCACCTATGAATCCGCGCCTGCGGTGCTGCGTCAGCTAGCGTCGGATGGCGTGAAGCTGGTTATAGCCCACTCATCCGGCTATTCCGCGGCGATCAAGGAAGTGGCCCCCGCCTTCCCCGGCACCCAGTTTGTACTCTATTCCTACGAGAGCACTACGGCGAACCTGCCGAACTACTCCGCCTGGTCGGTCGACTGGGATGAATATGGCTTTGTGCTCGGTGTGCTGGCCGCGTCTGCCAGTAAGAGCGGACATATCGCGGTGATTAGCGGTGAACCGATCCCGTCGGCTGAACGCACCGTGCAGTTCATCAAAAAAGGGGCGGCTTACGTCAACCCTAAAATCCAGGTCGACTCGGCCTATGTCGGCTCCTTCACTGACGTGGCCCGCGCAAAAGAAATTGCTACCGGCACCATCGCCCGTGGCGCCGACTTTATCATCCCAGCGGCAGATACCGCCGATGCCGGTATTCAGCAAGCGGCCGATGATGAAGGCGTACTGACTATCGGCTCCTATACCGATCAATCAAAATCCTTCCCGAACGCGATCATGACCTCCACGGTGATGAACTTTGACAAGTCGTATGCCGATATCGGTAAGCACTTTGCTGACCACCAGCTGGGCAACCGCATTATCACCGAGAATTTAGCCACCAATGGGTGGTCGCTGAAAACGCCGTTTGCCCATGTCGGCAAAGACGTTGAAACGAAAGTGTTTAAGGTGATTGACGATCTGAAGGCTGGCAAGATTAAGATTGAGGAATAGCCGCATGTCCAGCCCCGTCATCGAACTTGATCACGTCTCGAAGCGCTACCCAAACGGTTTCGTCGCGCTGAATAAGGTCTGCATGTCTTTTTATCCAGGCGAGATCCACGCGCTCCTGGGCGAGAACGGGGCCGGCAAGTCGACCTTGATGAATATTCTGTACGGCGTGCACGAACCGAGTGAAGGTGGCGTGCTTATGGCTGGACGCCAGGTGATCCACCGCCAGCCTGCCGATGCGATAGCCAATGGCATCGGCATGGTTCATCAGCACTTCAAGCTGGTCAGCCCGTTTACCGTTGCCGAGAATCTGGCACTGGTTGCCAGGGGCGAACGCCGTAAAGCGCTGCGGCGGGACGGGGACATTCGCGCCTTTATGCAGGGCTATGGCGTCGATCTCGATCCGCACGCCATCGTCGGGCAGCTACCGCTGGCATTGCAGCAGCGCGTCGAGATCCTGAAAGCGCTGGTGAATGACACCCGCGTGCTGTTGCTGGATGAGCCCTCCACTATCCTTACCCCGGCTGAAATTGTGGCGCTGTACGACACGGTGCGGCGTATCTGTAAAAAAGGCACGGCGGTGGCGGTGGTGACCCACAATGTCGACGAAGTGCTGGCTAACGCCGACCGTTACACCATTCTCCGGCGCGGCAAAACCAACGGCACGGGCATGACTAAAGACTGTCGTGCTGATGAGCTGGTCGAAAAGATAGTTGGCCGTGCGGTCGCCAGCGGCACGCGGCTGGGCAGCCAACGCCAGCCCGGCATTGAGCGGATGCACGTCAGCGGGGTCAATTTACGTCCTGCCAGTGGCTCGCCCGGACTGAGCAATATCAACCTGACGCTACGCCAGCAGGAAGTGATTGGCATCGCCGGGGTGGAAGGCAACGGGCAAACCGAACTGTTTGAACTGCTGGCGGGCCAACGAGTGCCAGAGAGTGGCGAGATCACCCGCTGCGGCGAGGAGGTGACGGTGGCGCTGGTGCCACAGGATCGCCATCACGAAGGGTTATCGCTGGATTTGCCGGTTAGCCATAATTTGCTCTATCCGAAAATTATGCAGGGCCAGTACCGCCGTCTGGGGCTGCTTAACCATGCGGCCATTGCTCAGCGCGCCGGCGAAATGATCGCCCAATCCGATATTCGAACCCACTCGCCGACTAGCCCTGCCCGCGCCCTTTCCGGGGGGAATCAGCAGAAGATCGTGGTAGCGCGGGCGATGGCGGAATCGGCGGCCATCATCGTGGTTTATCAGCCCACGCGCGGGCTGGATATGGCCGCCGCAGAAGCGGTGTTAATCCGCCTCACCGAAGCGGCAGATGCCAGCACTACCGTGGTGATTATCTCCTCCAATATTGAAGAATTACTGCGCATTTCCGATCGCATCGTGGTGATGAACGGCGGCCGTTTTACCGGCGAAGTCGCGGGAGATGAGATGACTATTGAGCGAATCGGCACGCTGATGACTCAGGGTCAGGGCGTGCCGTCGCAAGCAGCAAGGGGTGAACATGTCTGAATCAATCAATCCACTGACCGAATCCAGCGCATCTTTGCGTCGCGTTATCGCCAGGCTTAGCGCGGCCAGTTCCTTATGGGTCACCCTCAGCGCCTTTATCGGATCGGCGATCCTCGGGCTGGGGTTAATCGCCGCAATGGGCGTGCCGCTACATTCCGCCATCAGCGTGGTGTGGGATGGCGCGTTTGGCTCGGTGCGCGCGCTGTCCGATACGCTGGTGTTTATGACGCCGCGGCTGCTGGTGGCGCTGGGTGCGCTGGTGGCCATTCGCGGCGGCATGTTTAATCTGGGTGGCGAAGGACAGCTGCAAATGGGCGCCATCGGCGCGATGTTGCCGTTTCTCGCCTTCGGCGATATTGGCGCTGCCCTGCTGCCGCTGGCGATCCTCAGTGGTGCGCTTTGCGGTGCGTTGTGGGGATTGATCCCCGCCGTGCTGAAAGTCTGGCGTGGCATCGATGAAATCATCGTGACGCTGATGATGAATTTTATCGCTATTTATACCCTCAAGTATCTGGTGCAAGGGCCGATGCGTCCGGCGAATT
This sequence comes from Erwinia billingiae Eb661, assembly GCF_000196615.1. Classification (NCBI taxonomy): domain Bacteria; kingdom Pseudomonadati; phylum Pseudomonadota; class Gammaproteobacteria; order Enterobacterales; family Erwiniaceae; genus Erwinia; species Erwinia billingiae. The sequence goes on along the minus strand of NC_014306.1, from coordinate 1,323,310 downwards.
CCAACTTCAATATGTCCGCGCAGTTACCGGCTGATGGCGTTTTTGAACAGGTGATTGCCGGCACACGTCTGCACTCTGGCGTGTTCTTGGCCCTGATGATTGCCCTCGCCGTCTGGGTAATGCTGGAACATACCGCATTTGGTTTAAAACTGCGGGCCAGCGGCCAGAGCCCGCGCTTTGTGCAGTTTCAGGGTCAGTCTGCGGCAAAAAATGTGATTTCCAGTATGGCGATTTCAGGTGCAATTAGTGGACTGGCCGGGGCATTTGAAGTACTGGGCGTGCAGTACCGTCTGATTGACGGCTTCTCTTCCGGCTTGGGGTTTGAAGGGCTGGCGGTCTCTTTCCTCGCCGGTCTTGAACCCTTCGGCGCCATCATCGTTTCGCTCTATTTTGGCGCGATCAACAGTGCCGCGCTGGCCCTGCAAAGTACCTTTTCGATCCCGGCGGCGTTAGCGGATGTGCTTGGTGGCATGCCGATTATTTTCCTCGCGACCATCAGTGGCGTGATGTTGGTGAAAGGGAGGCCGGTATGGAATTCGACGCTGTAACTCTGGCCCTGTTTTTTGCCGGTGGGCTGAGGCTCTGCGTGCCGGTGATGCTCGCCGCACTGGGCGAAACCGTTTCTGAACGGGCGGGCGTGTTCACCATCGGGCTGGAAGGTCTGATGCTGTTTGGCGCGTCTGCCTCGGCGCTGGGACTGGCAGTAACCGGCTCGCCGATGCTCGCTCTGCTGGCTGGCATGGCGGGCGGACTGCTGGCGGCAGCGGTGCTGGCATTCGCCACCGTTTTTGCCCGTGCCAACCAGATTGTGATGGGCATTGGCTTCAATTTGTTGGCCATCGGCGCGACATCACTGATTCGGCAACTATGGCTAAGCGGTGCGCCGGCAAGCGGCTCAATGCGGTCCGTCTCGATGTTAAAACTGCCCTGGCTGTCGGATATTCCGGTGGTGGGACGCGCCCTGTTCTCGCAAAGCCCGGTGTTCTATCTGGCGGTGCTGGTGGGCATCGCGCTGTGGGTATTGTTCCGCTTTACTCGCGCAGGACTGTTGCTGCGGGCGGTGGGCGAAAATGCATTATCCACCGATGCCGCCGGCCACCCGGTATTACGCCTGCGCTTTTTTGCCGCGTTGTTCACCGGCCTGATGGCGGGACTGGGTGGCGCCTATTTGTGCATCGTCGCCTCGGGCGGGATCTTCGTCGACGATATGACCGCCGGTCGCGGCTATCTGGCGATTGCCATCACCATCTTTGCCCGCTGGAAGCCGCTGCGGGTGCTGATCGTCGCTGTGGTGCTCGGCCTGCTCGAGGCCCTGCAGTTCCAGGGGCAATATCTGGGCATTGATATCGCGCCGTCGCTGTTAATGGCAATGCCGTTTGTGGTCGCGCTGTTTGCCTGGATCATGATGGGTCGGGCGGGCGCGGCACCGGCAGATTTAGGTCGCCCTTTCCTCCGCGGATCGGGGCGTTAATCACTTAACACCGTGGGCGGAAGCCCCAACAGGAGTCAGAGATGAATCAGGCAATAAATCCGGAAGGTTGGATCATTGGCAAAACTGCGACCGGCCTCAATCACCTTAACTGGGGCGTGAAGTCGGGCAACCATATTTCCGTCGCGGGCATGCTCTCGACCGATCCGATTGATGGCAGCATCGTTGGTGAAGGCGATATTGAAGTACAGACGCGCCGGGTACTGGACAGCATCAAAGTGGTGTTAGAGTCGGCCGGCAGCAGCATGGATCACGTGGTGATGAATCAGATCTTCCTGCGTAATCTGGACGACTACCATAAATTCAACGAACTGTACGTCACCTACTTCCCGGCTATTTTGCCGGCACGTTTTTGCGTCAAGCTGGAAATGGTCAGGCCTGAGTTTCTGGTTGAGATTGCTACCACCGCCATCATTCCAGCCTGACGACATGGGCCGTTCGCGGAGCGGCTAAGCTTACTGCTCCGCAAGTGCAACCAAGAGGATTTGCCAGATGCAATACCGTTATATGGGCCGCAGTGGGCTAAAAGTCTCAGAGATTTGCCTGGGCACCATGATGTTCGGCGGAGTGACCGACGAGGCCACCTCGCGGCAGATTATCGCCGCCGCACGCGACAGCGGAGTCAATTTTATCGATACTGCCGACGTCTATAACAAAGGCGAGTCAGAGCGCGTGGTGGGGCGGGCGATTGCCGCCGAACGCGATCGCTGGGTGCTGGCAACTAAAGCCGGTAATCCGATGGGCGAAGGCCCGAATCAGGGCGGCATGTCACGTAAGTGGATCCGCGAAGCGGCCCATGCGTCACTGACCCGCCTGGGCACCGATTACATCGATATCCTCTATATGCACAAAGCGGATTTCAGTGCCCCGCTGGAAGAGATGGTGCAGGCCTTCGCCGATTTGATCCGAGAGGGCAAAATCGGTTATTTCGCCGTATCCAATTTCAAAGCCTGGCGGCTGGCAGAAACGGTACGTCTGGCCCATCAGGCCGGCATCGCTGGGCCGGTCGCTACGCAACCGCTTTACAACCTGGTCAATCGTGAAGCAGAAGTAGAAATTCTGCCTTCTGCTGCGTATTTTGGCACCGGCACAGTTTGCTACAGTCCGCTGGCGCGCGGCATTCTGACCGGCAAGTATCGCCCGGATCAGGCACCCGATGCGGGCAGCCGCGCCGGACGAGGCGACCCGCGCATGTTGCAAGCGGAATGGCGGCCCGAGTCGCTGCAGGCTGCGAGCGAGCTGGCGGCGTACGCCGAACAGACCGGACGTAAACCCGCGCATCTTGCCCAGACATGGGTGATGCGTAACAGCCTCGTGACCAGCACGCTACTGGGTCCGAGAACGTTTGAGCAGTGGCAGGACGGTATCGCCGCGATGGCGTGCGACTGGACGGCTGAAGATGAAGCCTTTTGCGACCGGCTGGTTTCGCCGGGTAAAAGCTCCAGCCTCGGTCCGGTGGACAGCCATCACCCGATTGAAGGTCGCGTCACTCGCAGGTGACAGGCATAACATTTTAACCCATTACCGATTGTTAAAGGTTCGTTCATGACAGAGTCCAGAAGTGCCCCTGGCAGCATAATCCCGCCAGTAACCGAAGCGGCAGGCAATGTTGCCGATGCGTATCGCGGCGGGATGCGCCTGCTGCCAGCCGGTGTATGCCTGATCACCACTCATCACGACGGTGTGCACAGCGGCATGATTGCCACCGCCGTAACCTCGGTCAGTGCCGAGCCGCCAACCTTGCTGGTGTGCGTTAACCGCAATGCGTCGATGTTTGCAATGATTCAGGAGGGAGGCCGTTTCTGCGTAAATGTGTTGTCGAAAGAGGCCGTTTCACTGGTGGATATTTTCAGCAACTCCAGCCGTCGGGCGGAGCGCTTTCAGACCGGTGACTGGAGCTTTTCAGCGCAGGGCGCGCCGATCTGTGCCGAAGCGCTGGTGTCGTTTGAATGCCGTCTGGCAAAGATTGTTGACTGGCACAGCCATGGTATTTTTCTTGGCGAAGTGACCGGTGTTACCCATCCTCGTGCCGATGCCGCGCCGCTGCTGTATATGGATCGCCGTTTCCATCATCTTAACGAGCTGGTGGTGACGGAAGTCTGATCTCGGCTGGTGACCGCCCTGACACACGGTCACCGGTTCAGAAACATGTTGCCAGAGCGGAGGATGTTGCAGAAGACGTTGTTCAGAGCGGCAACATAATAACCAGATCGATTTCCAGCATCAGTTCCGGCTCAGCGAGTGCCGATACCTTGAACAGCGTGCTGGCGGGCAATTCCAGCCCGGCGAAGAAGCGCTCACGCACCGGATGAATTTCGGCCACCAGCGCCAGATTGGTCACATAGGTAGTGGTTCGGACAATGGTATCGCGACTGACGCCTAATCCTGCCAGTAACCTGTCGATATTGGCGTACACCTGCTCAACCTGTTGCCGCATATCGCCCACCCCAACGATTCTGCCGTCCTGATCCCAGGCGACCTGTCCGGTAGGAAACACCGGTGTGCCGGGCCGGATTTTGATGTGGTTGTAGTAACTTCTGGCCTTCAACCCGTCAGGATTTATGACAGTCATAACGATCCCCAATGCACAAAAGAACATCAACATTAGCAGATTGAAACCGGTTACCGTAGACGCATTTCGTCCACGCGGCGTTGCTGATAAGGCAACGCGCTGTAAAGGAAGATGATTGCTAATCTGACCTTGCCCAGACCTTGTCGGTGAAAAGCGGAGCTTTATAACGAGAAAAGGCCGCCGAAAGGCGACCTCTTTAAATACTGCTCCCCATCCGGCGCTTATCTCCGGCACTCGCATTGGCTTAGCTCTTGAAGGGGGCGAGAGAGATTATCCCGCAATCCTTAAGATGATTCTTAGCACTTCTTGCTATCGTTATTATTAGCCTGCTTACTAATTAATTATTGCCCTGCCCGGCCTAAAGCTGACTAAACTTTGATCAAGGCTGTCTATCTGATGAGATCACTGTATGGTAGTCGCCTTATCGCCCTATTCCCGAACATGCTGGGTACTCCTACTATCCGGCAAGTGAGAAGAAGCCCACCTTCGAGTGGGCTTTTTTTCGTCCTGATAGAGGGTAAAACGGCGCAGATAATACCCCCCCGCCCGGGGCAGTCATCGCCTTAGTGATGCAGCATTTCGTCAACCACCTGCTCGTCCGTCATCTGGAACGGATAGTAGGTCGGCCAGCTGTCCATTTCGGCCAACAGCGCCTGTTGGGAGGTATTGCCGGTAAAAATATGGAAATGGGACGATTTACGCGGACCGATAATATGGTCGCTGAACTGCACGAATTTCGGCGCTTTGCTGCTGGCATCATGACATTCAAACAGATAGCGGACGCCCTTCTTACCAGAGACATAGTTCAGGATTTTGTAGCCGGCATAGTCATACTTACAGCTGCTGACCTGCTCGCCCACGTGGAACTCCATGGTGCCATTCTCGATGCCGATGCTCTCTATGTTGGTGGCATAGCCTTTGCGGTAATAGGCTTTAACATCCTCGAAGGTTTTACTCTTATCCTTTTCCGCTTTCTTCCTGAAAACCGGATCCAGTTCGCCTTTCAGTAACAGGGGATAAACGGATTGCCACACGCCATCCCAATCTTCGAGCTTGCGATCCTTCACGTTTTTGTCGTCAAACACCCCGTCAGCCGCCTTCTGCTCGACCTCCGTCAACGGCGTACCGTGCGAATGATGACCATGTGACAGCGCCTGTCCGCTGACCAGAAGACTACCCAGAGCTAAAGCAAATTTTCCAAAGTGACCAGCCAAAATTGAATCCTCGAAAAGTAACAGAGGATTAAATGTTATGATATAACATATCAAAGCTCAACAAGATGTGTTGAAAACGCCTCTGGCGATCGTAAAGCAAGGCCAATTCAGCGCGAATTCAGGACGAAAAAAAACCGCGCTGATGGCGTGGCTCCCGGTATCGGGTATGGCGCACGCCATTCTGGCGGTTTGTCAGAGAAATCAGATATCTTCTCGTGGATCTACAGGCTCATCATCATCTTCAACGGGATTTTCTACATCGTCCGTGCCTAATGGTAATCCGGCTTCATCCTCATCTTCATCTTCCTCCACAGGGAACTCTGCATCATCTGGGAGTGGTTCAAGGTCATCGGGACGTTCAGACATACTCACCTCCGTTACCCCATATGGGTGTGTTAACTATAGGAGGTGAATTCCCGCAATTGATGCCGGACATCACACATCAGGGCGAAAGAAAAAATAAGCTCAGGCCGGTGATGTTGGCATATCACGGCCCGGGTTGAAGCCGCTTCAGGCGGCCCTACTTCGGCTGGGGCAAGATCTCCAGTGAATCACCACCCGCTGCGGCCAGCGCCTCCTGATCGAGTTCGGCATCAGCCTGTTCGATAAGACGCGTCACTTCCAGCAGGTTACGGAATTCGTTCAGCAAAATATCCGCATCGGATCTCAGCACATCATCTTGCGAATCAAGTACCGAATTGATGGCTTTGTTAACGCTCTCCACCATTCGGGTCATACCGCCGTTTTTACCCACCGTCAGCGTCAATGCACCGATCAGTAAGGACTGCGCTTCCACCTGTGCGGTTAACTGCTTGGATTCCGCATCCATTTTTGAAATTTTAGCGAGCATGCTAAAGATAACGTTTTTCATTGAAGGTTCCCCCTGGAAACGAAGGATATCTTACCGCTGTAGAAACTTTACTCAAGATGGGCGAGAAGATTTAATACCGCGAATAAAGCAAGCAGCGGGTGAGCGCCCGCTTCAATCGATAACAGGTGCGGTATTGTGAGTCGGTTAGCGGCGCAACAGCGCATGGCGGAATGACAAAATATGCACTTCCGCCGCGTCGGCGGCGGCCTGCCCGTCCCGTGCGGCCAGCGCGCTGATAATCGCCCGATGTTCCTCAATCACTTCCTGCATATGCCCTTCTTTCGACAACGAGCTGGCCCAGAAGCGCTGCGATTGCGCATGCAGCACGCTAAGAATATCCATCAACATCTTATTGCCGGAAATTCTGGCCAACAGCTGGTGAAACTGGTTATCCAGCAGCATCATCTCGTCACGATCGCGGCACTCGCTGGCCGCTTCAATCTGCTGATTAATGGCGTCGAGTTCTGACAGTTCCTGAGCCGAAATACGCGAACTGGCCAGCCGCATACACAGCATTTCATTCGCCAGCCGGACGTCAATCAGTTCTAACGCGTCATCCACGGACAGCGGTGAAACCATCACCCCTTTGCGCGGAATAATCTGCAACAGCCCTTCGTTGGCCAAACGGTGGATGGCCTGATTCACCGGCGTCCTGCCCATCGCCAGGTCGCTCATCACCTGCGCGGTATTCAGATATTCCCCTGGCTTGTAACCCAGGGTGACCAACGCCTGCCTGAAACGGCTATACGCCTGTTCGTTTAACGATAGCCCTGACTGTTCGCTCACCGGTCGTTCCTCCGTTTCTGTGACATCAGTCTTCATATCCAGCGCCTGCTGAGAAGATTTTTAGACATTCTACACAAAACATGGCACGGAAATCGCTTATTTGATAAATGAAGTTATAGTGAAATTTCACTGTGTTTTCTATTCAATCAGCAAAAGAGGCGTTTCCCGATGCAACTTACCTTCACACTGCCATCAGCTCATGGTGTTGATAATCATACAAAAAACCGCACCGAAAGCCTGACGGTCGACATCAACAAGTTGGTGATCGCCGGATGGGCAGGACGCGATCCTGACGCTATCGCGCACCATATTAGTGAACTGGAAGCGCTGGGCGTGCCCCGTCCGAGTGCAGTTCCCCTCTTCTATCGGGTTGCCGCTAACCAGCTGACACAAAGTCATTCGGTAGAAGTGATTGGCGCCGCCAGCTCTGGCGAAGCGGAAGTGTTTATCTTCACCCATCACGGCGAGGTGTTTGTCTCACTGGCCTCCGATCATACCGATCGTGAGCTGGAATCGCACAGCGTGGCGCTCTCCAAACAACTGTGTGTGAAGCCCGTGGCGACGCAGGCCTGGAGAATGACTGAAGTCGCCGGGCACTGGGACCAGCTGATCCTGCGCGCCTGGATAAAAGAAGACGGCGAATTCCGCCTGTATCAGGAAGGCACGCTTGCCAGCCTGCGCAAACCTGATGACCTGCTAAGCCGCTATCTGCCTGATGGTGAGGTGCCGGCTGAAGGACTGGGGATGACCTGCGGCACCGTCGCGGCAATAGGTGGCATTCGTCCTGCAACGGAATTCCGTATGGAGCTGGTTGATGAGCAGTTGGGCCGCCGCATTTGCCACGACTATCACAGCCTTGAATTACCGGTTATCGCCTGAGCCTGACCCCGATCGTCACCCTTTAAAACTGGGAGTATCGCCATGAATTCTTACCCCTCTTTAAGCCTGCAACAGGCCATCGAACAACTGGAGCTTGGTACGGTGACCTGCGTCCAGCTGACTGAACAGGCACTGGCGGCGATGACTGCTCGCGAAGGTGAAGGTTCGCGGGCCTTTATCCAGGTATATGCGCAGTGGGCACGCGAGCAGGCTGAAGCCTCGGCTCTGCGCCGGGCCGCCGGCAACGCGCTTTCGCCGCTGGATGGCGTGCCGGTGTCGATCAAGGACCTGTTTGACCTGCAGGGTGAAGCCACCACCGGCGGCTCGACCGTGCTGGCGGATGCGCCCGTCGCCGAATCCCATGCGACGATTGTCGACAAGCTGCTGCAAGCCGGTGCGGTGATCGTCGGTAAAACCAATATGACCGAATTTGCCTATTCCGGTCTCGGGATTAATCCGCACTACGGTACGCCGGCAAATCCCTGGGATCGCGCTGCACGCCGTATTCCTGGCGGCTCGTCTTCCGGTGCCGCCGTGTCGATCAGCGATGGCATGTCTCTCGGGGCAATCGGCAGCGATACCGGCGGATCGGTGCGTATTCCGGCAGCGTTCTGCGGTCTGACCGGCTACAAACCCACCGCACGCCGAATTTCAATGGCCGGCGTACTGCCGCTTTCGGCGTCACTCGACTCTGTCGGCACCCTGGCTCACGACGTCTTAAGCTGCGTCGCACTCGATGCGGTGATAGCTGACCGGCCGTTATCGCTGACGGTAAAAAACCTTGCCGACGCCCATTTTGCAGTGCCTCAGACGGGGGTGCTGGAGGGCCTGGATACCCAGGTTGCCGCAGCGTTTGAGCGGGCGGTGCTGACGATTAAGCAGGCGGGCGCACAGGTATCTGCCATTCCGCTGACGGAAATCGCCGAGCTTTCCGCCATTAATGCCAGCGGGGGATTTACCGCGCTGGAGTCCTGGCAATGGCACCAGCCGCTGATAGCGCAACGCGCTGAAGGTTATGACCCGCGCGTGGTCTCGCGCATTCGTCGCGGTGAAGCCCTGGGGGAAGCCGATCGCCAGCGGTTGGTGGAACAACGCGCCGACTGGCAAACGCGCGTCAGCCACATCGTTCAGCAGTACGACGCGCTGTTAATGCCCACCGTGCCGTTTATTGCCCCGCGCATTGCCGATCTGGAAGCCGATGAGGACGCCTATTTCCGCATCAACGGCGCGGCACTGCGCAATCCGTCGGTGATCAACTTCCTTGATGGCTGCGCCGTCTCTTTGCCTTGTTCGGCAAAGGGTCAGGCACCGGTCGGCTTAATGGTCGCGGCGTTACCCATGCAGGACGACGCGCTGATGAGCTGGGCGCTGGCGATTGAGACCGTGCTTAAAGCACACCAATAACAGACAGATAACCGCAAACACCTCTTCTCACCATGACACTGAAAACGGCAGGACTAATGATGACTTCTCCAAAAAATCAGGGCATGCTTTTTGTCGCCACCGACGTCGCCGCACAGGATGAAGCGGATTTTAACCACTGGTACGATCGCGAACACGTTGAAGAACGCGTAAGAATTGAAGGTTTTCGCTCTGGTACGCGCTATCAGTCGCTGCAAGGCGGACGCAAATATCTTGGCCTGTATAAAACCGACTCGCTGGAAAGCTTCACCTCCCCGGCGTATCACGCGGCCTTCACGCAACAAACGGCCTGGTCGCAGGCCTGTCTGCAAAAAATGCAGTCGCCGATGCGCCGGGTGTGCACCATCAGCGCCCAGGTTGGCCTGGGCTCTGGCAGCCATCTCGCCATTTTGACCCTGGCCGCGGGCATCGCGGAAAGCAACATTGCCCAACTGGGTGAAACGCTGTTCGCGCAGCCTGGCTTCATTCATTCCAGCCTGTTAACGCCGGACGCGACGCTCAGCACACCGCTGCCGAAAGAATCCCCTGACAACCGGCAGCTTCTGCCGATGATGCTGATTGAATCCAGCAGCGCTGAAGCCTCGCAAAGGCTGGCGTCCCAGGCCTGTGATGCGCTGGCACTTCGCCACAATGACGTCATGCATTACGCGCTCGGCTGGCAGTTGACCGCGCAGGAGGTGAAATCATGAGTGTGTCATCTACTGATACCCTGCGGCCAAAAACTGCCAGCGCTGAACAGACGCCGCCCAAAACCGGTCGTCTGGCGGCGGCCAGTTCAATCGGCACCGCGCTGGAATGGTATGACTTTACCGTCTACAACATCATGGCCGCGCTGATTTTCAACCACGTCTTTTTCCCGTCGTTTGACCCGCTGGTGGGCACCATTCTGGCCTTCTCAACCTATGCGGTCGGCTATGTCTCGCGCCCGGTTGGCGGCATGATCTTCGGTCATTTGGGCGATGTGCTGGGGCGTAAGTTCGTGCTGGTGACCACGCTGGTGATCATGGGCGTCACCACCGCGCTGATGGGCCTGCTGCCGGGCTACGCTAGTTGGGGGATCTGGAGTCCGCTGCTGCTGGTCAGCCTGCGCTTTATTCAGGGCATCGCACTGGGCGGCGAATGGGCGGGTGCGGTGTTGCTGTCGATGGAGCATGGCAAACCGGAACAGCGTGGCCGCAACGCGTCATTCGCTCAGGTTGGACCGTCCTGTGGCACGCTGATTGGCACCGGATTGATCACGCTGGTGACGGTGTTCCTGTCGCCAGAAGACTTCCAGCAATGGGGTTGGCGTATTCCGTTCGTACTCAGCCTGCTGCTGGTGATTTTTGGTTTATGGCTGCGCCGTGGCGTTGGTGAAACGCCCGCTTTCCTGGCGTTAGAAAAAGCGAAAAATACCACCCACACGCCGGTCAAAGAGGTGTTTACTCACCATCTGCGTCCGCTGCTGGTGGCGGGCGGCGCCCGCATCGGCTCAGATGTGCTGTATGCGCTGGTGGTGGTGTTTACGCTGACCTACGTCACGACCGTGCTGCACCTGCCGCGTCCGGTGGCGCTGATGGCGACCATGCTTGGGGCGCTGGGCAACGCCATCACCGTACCGATGTTTGGCGCGCTGTCCGATCGGTGGGGACGTCGCCCGGTGTACATCATGGGCGCGGTGCTGGCGATCGTCTGGTCCTTCGTGTTCTTTATGCTGCTCGACAGCGCCCATCCGGTATTGATCTGCCTGGCGGTGATCGGTGGCCTGCAGGTTCACGCCATCATGTATGGCCCGCAGGCGGCGTTTGTTACCGAGCAATTCCCGACCCGCGTGCGCTACGCAGGCTCTTCGTTAGCCTATACGCTGTCGGGAATTGTTGGCGGCGGCTTCGCGCCGCTGATCATTACCACGCTGTTTACCGAGTTCAGCACCACGTTAGCGGTATCCTGTTATGTCTCGGTGGCGCTGATTGTCACCTTACTGGCGGTGTTGGCGGCGAAAGAGACGGCCAAAAAACCGCTGTAACCCCGCGTTCTGCCCCTTGAAAACGGAACTTGCGCCAGGCTTGCGTCGGCGCAGGTTCCCCTCCGCCTGTTTTTATACATAAAACCGCGATTTATTTTTCCCTCCGCGAAACTTTCCGCAGCGTGACAGCGAACTGTTTATTAACGCACTTCCTGTAAACCTGTTGGAGCCCGACATGAACCGTACAAAAAAACTTCTCTGTTCTGTGACCGCCGCTGCTGTTATGAGCCTCGCGATGCCTACCCTCAACGCTTACGCCGCACTGCCGGTCGGCGCGCAGGCCCCGGACTTTAAGCTTCAGGGCGCACTGGCGGGCAAGCCGCTGACCTTCTCGCTGCAGCAGGCGCTGGCAAAAGGCCCGGTCGTGCTTTACTTCTTCCCGGTGGCCTTCAGCAAAGGCTGTACCATTGAAGCTCATGACTTTGCCGAAGCGACCGATGGCTTTAAAAAGCTCGGTGCCAGCGTGGTTGGCGTGACCGCCGGCAATACCGAGCAGATTGGCGAATTCTCTAAACTGGAATGCCGCGATAAATTCACCGTAGCTGCCGACCCTGGCGCGAAAGTGGCCAGCGAATACCAGACCACCATGCAGATCAAAGGCAAAACCGTCTCTGACCGTACCTCATATGTCATCGCGCCAGACGGCAAGATCCTGCTGAGCTTCACCGACCGCAACCCGGATACCCATATTCAGAAAGCCATGGACGCGGTGAAACAATACTCTGCTTCGCATTCCTGATCCTGAGTTTGCCGGTCACCCTTTAGCCTGCTGAGGCCCGTTATGTTAACTGCTATTTTGTCCGCCTTTTTAGGCGGCATTATCCTCAACTTTATGCCGTGCGTGTTTCCGGTGATCTCCCTGAAAGCGCTGGGTTTGCTGCGTCATCAGGGCAGTTCGTCGGCGGCACGCGCCGAGGGACTGGCCTTCCTGGCGGGCGTGGTCGTCACCATGATGGCGCTGGCGGGCATCCTGCTGGCGGCGCGGGCCACCGGTGATGCGGTGGGCTGGGGTTTTCAACTCCAGTCGCCGCTGGTCATTGCCATCCTGGCGCTAATTATTTTGGGTGCGGCGCTGAATCTTCTTGGCGTCTTTGAAGTCGGGCTTTCGTTGCAGCGCGCGGGCGAAATCGAAGTCGGTCGCAGTGCGTTAGTGCGTTCGGCGCTGACCGGTGCGCTGTCGATCGTGGTCGCCACGCCATGCTCCGCGCCGTTTATGGCCAGTGCGATTGGCTATGCGCTGGTGCAGCCGCCGGCCGTCTCGTTGGCGATATTTTTCTCGCTGGCGTTGGGGTTCGCCGCACCCTTTACGCTGGTGTCACTGTTCCCGCAGCTGGCAAAACGCCTGCCTCGCCCTGGCGCGTGGATGGATGTGCTTAAACACGGCCTCGCCTTCCCGATGTTCGGTGCTTACGCCTGGCTGGTGTGGGTGCTGGCGCAACAGGCCGGTACCGGCGCACTGGCGACGATCCTCGCCTGCTCGGTGCTGCTCGGTTTTGCCGGCTGGCTTTACGGCATCGCGCAGAAACGACGTTTTCGTGAAAAATCGCACAAGCTGCTGTATGCCGTTACCGCCGCATTGCTGGTGGCTGTGATAGCGCCGGTGACCGGCATTATCCAGCCTGGCGCCCCGCTGCCTGACGGACAAACCGCCGCAGCCGTTACCCAGGTGAAATGGTCGCCACAAACCGTTGCCGAGACGCGCGGGCACGGTAAAGCGATCATGGTGGACTTCACCGCATCCTGGTGTATTACTTGTCAGGTAAACCAGCGCACCACGCTCTCCACCACGGCGGTGAAAGAGGCGTTGCTGCGCACCGGCACGGTATATATGGTTGCCGACTCGACGAAATTTAACCCCGACATTGATGATGCGATGAACGAATTCGGCCAGGGCGGTCTGCCGCTGTACGTGGTGTATCCGGCTGATGGCAGTGCACCGAAGGTGTTGCCGCAGGTATTGACCCCGTCGATCGTGGTGAATGCCCTTAATCAGGCGAGCGGCAAAAAAGCGTGATCAAAGCAGGACGTGAAAGAAAGGCGGTGGATGGCTAAATCCGGTACGCAACGTGATGAATGGCCAGATTTGATGGCGGAAGCTCAGGCTGGAAAACAGCAGGCCTACACTCGCCTGCTGACCGAGCTGGTGCCGGTGATCCGCACCCTGGTGCATAAGCACATTGACGATGCGGTGCTGGTTGAAGACGTTATTCAGGATGTTCTGCTGGCCATTCACCGCGTCCGCCATACCTACGATCCCGCCTGCCCGTTTTTGCCGTGGCTGATGGCCATTACCCAGGCGCGATCGGTGGATGCGCTTCGCCGACGCGGCCGCCAGCGTCACTGGGAAGTGGAGGAAGAAGACACCGCCGCCACCTACCCGTCGACATCTTTTGTCGAGCCTGAGCGGCCGGAAGCGCGGGAAGAGCTGAGCCTGTATCTGAATCAACTCTCATCCCGACAGCGGCAAATCGTTGAGCATGTACATCTGCGGGAGATGACCCTGGCGGAAGCCGCCACGCAGAATAATTTGACGGTTCCGGCCGTAAAGTCACTTTTGCATCGCGCATTGACCAATCTTCGCCGTTTTGGAGCAAAGCATGACCGATCATAATGCCTTAATTGAAAAACTCAGCCGCAGCGCGGCGCCGGTAAAAAGGACGGCACCCACCGGGTGGCGCGTGGTCGCCGCGATAGTGATGGCCCTGCCCTGCGGCGCAGCGGCCAGTTTGCTGGTGCACCGCAGCCTGACCGACTGGTCTCAGCCTGGGATGGGCTGGGCGATTTTTCAGCTGGTGCTGGCGTTTATCGCCGGAACCCTGGCGATCCGTAATGCCTTTCTGACCAGCATTGCCGGTCGCCGACCGTTGAGCTGGAAATGGTTTGTGCCGCTGGCGGTGTTGTGGCTCGGCAGTATTCTGTTCAATATGCGCAGCGTTTCCCCGATTCATGGTCAGGGTGAAGGCACCAATTGCTACCTGTTTATGCTGGTAGTCAGCGTGCCGATGGCGGCAATTATGATTGGCTATCTGCGTCAGACGCGGGCAATTTATCCGGTAAAAAGTCTGGCTGCGGCCGGCGCCGGTACGGCGTGCATGGCGTTAGTGATGCTGACACTGTGCCATCCAGTTCATCTGGTTATGCCGGATTTGATCCTGCATCTGCTGGCCTTCGCGACCATTGTACTGACCACGATTGTTGTCGGTCGCAGGCTGGTCGTTCTGTAAGAAAATCCGCGACCGCAACACTTCGAAATGGTTCAACACATTCTTTTGCATTGCCAATCAAAATGATTATACTTCTCATTCGTTTTTTGGTGCGTTCAGGAATTTTCTTGCTCTGCATTGTGCGAAGTAAAAATAATAAAATCATTTTGAGGGTAAATAATGTCCTTTGCTCCTTGCTCTTCCCAGGGAACTCGCGCCAGCGGATCCAGATTCACCCCCGTTTCCACGCCGTCTTTATCACTGCTTGCCGTGCTGATTGCCTCTGCGTTGCCGGTTTCCGCCGCAGAAACGGCGCAGAAAGAACAAAACCTGGTGGTCAATGCCGCCACGGATGACAGCAGCAACACCGCAGACACCGACTACAACGTCCCCGTCACCCGCGCGGCCACGAAACTGGCCCTGACCGCCCGTGATACGCCGCAGTCGATAAGCGTGATCACCAAACAGCGTATGGAAGATCAAAAGCTGGAAACGCTGAACGATGTGCTGAAAAACACCACCGGCATCTCTGAATTTAACTCCGGCGCGAACCGCAGCAATTTCTATTCGCGCGGATTTATGATCGATAACTATCAGGTTGATGGCGTTCCGGTGCTGGTCGATCCGCGCTGGAATATCGGTGATACCCTCTCTGATACCGCGATTTATGATCGGGTCGAAGTGGTTCGCGGCGCAACCGGTCTGATGACCGGTGCCGGCAGCCCGGCGGCCTCGGTCAACATGGTGCACAAGCATGCGGACAGCAAAGAATTTGTCGGCAACGTCTCGGCCAGCTACGGCACCTGGGACAATCAACGCTATGTCGCCGATTTATCTGCGCCGCTGACCGAGTCAGGTAACGTCCGCGGCCGCATTGTGGCCGGCTACCAGGACGGTGACAGCTGGCTGGATCGCTATCACAGCCAGAAGAAATTCCTCTACGGCATAGTGGATGCGGATCTGACCGACTCCACCACCCTTTCCGTCGGGTATGACTACCAGGAAAACCATATCTCGGGCAACACCTGGGGCGGTTTGCCAACTTACTATCTGGATGGCAGCAGAACCCATTACGATCGCAGCACCAATACCGCGCCAGACTGGGCGTATAACGACAGCGACTCGAAAAAGGTCTTCGCCAGCCTGAAGCAGAGCTTCAATAACGGTTGGGAATTTAACCTGAGCGGCAGCCACACCGAAGCGACGATGGACAGTAAAGCGCTGTATATCGACGGCTACTTTGATAAAAATACCGGTATCGGCGTTGGTCCTTATGCGGGTTACGACCTGTTAGGCGGCACCGGTTATAACAGCGCCAAACGGAAAGAAAATGCGCTTGATGCCTATGTCAGCGGACCTTACGAGCTGCTGGGTCGTCAACATGAGCTGATGGCCGGCGTGAGTTATATCCGCCAGAACGATCGTTATTTCAGCGCCTTCACCAACCTGACGTCAGCCGATGTCGGCGACTTCAATAACTGGGGCAATTATCCGGAACCGGACTGGGACGATCAGGCCCTGTCGGAAGACAACACCATTCATCAGAAGTCAGCCTATATGGCAACACGCATTTCGCTGGCCGATCCGCTGCACCTGATCCTCGGCGCGCGCTACACCAAATACAGCGCAGACACGCTGACCGAGAATACCGAGAAGAACAACATCACGCCGTATGCCGGCCTGGTGTATGACATCAACGATACCTGGTCTGCTTACGCCAGCTATACCTCGATCTTTAAGCCGCAGACCTACCGCAACGCCAGTGGCGCTTACCTTGCGCCGGTGACCGGGAAAAGCTACGAGACCGGGATTAAAGGCGACTGGATGAACAGCCGCGTAACGGCGTCGCTGGCGGTCTTCCGTATCGAGCAGGATCACCTTGGCACAACGGATTACGCGATTATTCCGGGCACCAGCGATTACGCTTACTACGAGCAGGATGGCACGGTCAGTAAAGGCGTCGAGTTCGAAATCAACGGTGCGGTGACCGACAATCTGCAAATGACCTTCGGTGCTACCCGTTATGTGGCGAAAGATGGCGAGGATCAGGCATTGAATCCGACCCAACCGCGCACCTCGCTGAAACTGTTTACCAGCTATCGCCTGCCGATGCTGCAGGATCTGACGGTAGGTGGCGGCATCAACTGGCAGACTCACACCTGGGATCATGTTGACGGTCCAGACGGTGCCAGCACGATTTACGCCGAGCAAGGCAGCTATGCGCTGGTGGATCTGTTCAGCCGCTACCGCGTGACCAGGCAACTGTCGGTGCAGGCGAACCTCAACAACCTGTTCGACAAGAGCTATAACATCGACGTCGGCAGAAACACCGTTTACGGCGAGCCACGTAACGTCTCGGTTACCGCCAACTACAGCTTCTAATCTGCTTTCTGCCTGCCTCAGCAATGGGGCAGGCTCTCCCCTTTTATGCCTGCCGCGGTATACTGATGCCGACTTTACACCGCATTGCAGGGATCCAAGCCATGACGTATGACATCTTAATTTTGACCGGTACCGGGGGTGACTTAGTCAGCTTCCAGCAATATGAGGGCGGCCCAGGCTTCCCGGCAACCCTGACCTTCGACGATGAGCCTTATGACTTAACGTTGTTCAGCCAGGGGGAAAAGCGCTACCTGATCGCGCATAATCAGCCTATTGAGCATGACGTTGCCGAAGAGGTGATTGGTCAGTTCTCACCAAGACCGGTTTAATCCCGGTACCAGCAACGATAAGCCATCCAGCGGGTGGTTTTTTTTCGCCAAAATTTCAGGTCTCCGCTTCATTAACCCGTTAAGAAAACACCTACTTTTTCAATGGAATTTTTCTTCCAAAGCAATCACAAAATGAACATAAATTGCTTAAGAAATGTACTAATCATGCGTTCCAGAGTTGAGCGGGTTTGAGGGAAATTTGCAGACGTCATTATCATCAAACATAAATTCAATAAAAATCATAAAGTTGCGTATTTGATCTGAAATAGACAAATCGAACAGAAATACCAAAAACCGCCAGTAACGAAATCAATCAATCGCAGTGTGACGTAAGTAGAATTTTTATTTCAAACATAATGCTATCTTCTTTGACGATATCGCTCGGTGAGTACCTCACCGTTGGATAGCCAGAAACGGGTCCCCAGTCAGCCATTGGCACCCTTTGTTGTCATCAGATGAGAACAGGGATGAAGCCATCATGGGTTTTTAACCGTTCCGGCTTTAAACGGATAATCAAATAAAAGGTAGAAATATGTCTTTGGCGATGCACCTTAATCAACATCAGAGAAAACGATTACATCAGATTGCGCTGGTTGCTACGTTTGGCGGTTTGCTGTTTGGTTATGACACCGGCGTCATTAACGGGGCGTTCTCTTCACTGAAAGAGAATATGGCCCTGACGCCGACCACCGAAGGCCTGGTAATGAGCGTGCTGCTGATCGGTGCCGCCATCGGCAGCGTCTGTGGGGGAAAGCTCGCTGACTTCTTTGGTCGCCGAAAATATTTACTCTGGCTCTCCTTTATCTTCTTTATCGGGGCGATCTGCTCCGCCATGGCTCCTAACGTCACCACCCTTCTGCTGGCAAGATTCATCCTCGGTTATGCGGTAGGCGGCGCCTCGGTCACTGCCCCCACCTTTATTTCCGAAGTGGCCCCGACGGAAATGCGCGGCAAGCTGACCGGGCTGAATGAGGTGGCGATCGTGATTGGACAGCTGGCCGCCTTTGCCATCAATGCGGCCATTGGTTTCATGTGGGGACACCTGCCGGAAGTCTGGCGCTATATGCTAATGGTGCAGGCGATACCGTCAGTATTACTGCTGGTGGGGATGTGGCGTTCACCTGAAAGCCCGCGTTGGCTGATCAGTAAAGGTCGTCGCGAAGAAGCGCTGGTGATCCTGAAACAGATCCGTCCCGAAGCGCGTGCGGTAAAAGAGTACGAAGACATCATCACGCTGATGGAGATTGAAAAAGAAAAGAAGCTGCATACCCGTGGTGCCATGGAGATTATCTTTAAGACGCCATGGATCCTGAAACTGCTGCTGGTGGGCATTGCCTGGGCTGCGATTCAGCAAACCACCGGCGTTAACGTCATAATGTATTACGGCACGGAAATTCTTAAAACGGCCGGCTTCTCGGAAAGAACATCGTTAATCTGTAACGTGCTGAACGGGGTATTCTCTGTTGGCGGTATGCTGTTTGGCGTACTGTATCTGGTAGATCGCTTTAAACGCAAAACGCTGATCGTGTCGGGTTTCGCCCTGATGGCAACGCTGCACCTGTTAATCGCTGCGGCGGACTATTATCTGACGGGCGATATGAAGGCCACCACTATCTGGCTGCTGGGCGCACTCTTTGTGGGCGTGATGCAAGGTACGATGGGCTTCCTGACCTGGGTGGTGCTGGCTGAACTCTTCCCGCTGAAAATCCGCGGCCTGTCGATGGGTATTTCGGTGTTCTTTATGTGGGTGATGAATGCCATCGTCAGCTACCTGTTCCCGGTGCTGGAGGCTAAACTTGGCCTTGGACCGGTGTTCCTGATTTTTGCCGTCATCAACTATCTGGCCATCGCCTTTGTGATAATCGCTTTGCCAGAAACATCCAATAAATCGTTGGAACAACTTGAAGAAGAGCTGTCTGCGGGTAATTGATACCTTCACGCTTTGGAAAATGAAAGGAGACGGGCAATGATAGATACGATTACCGTAGAGAATCTTCATCTGGGATGTCAGGCAAAAAATAAGGCCGATGTTTTAGCGATGGTGGGGAAAGAGTTTAAGGCCAAGGGTTATGTCAGCCAGGACTGCATCGCTTTCCTGAATGAAAGGGAGCATCAGGTCTCTACCTTTCTTGGCAACGGAATTACCCTGCCCCACTTACCGAAATCGCAAACGGGTATCATCCTGAAAACCGGCGTGGAAATCTTTCAGTTCCCCGACGGGGTGATCTGGGACAGAAGCAACGTGATGTTTATCGCCATCGGCGTGATTGCTAAAGAGAAAGAACACATTGATGTGTTGAAAGACGTCGCATCGATTTTCAGTGATGAAATCATTTCCAATGCGCTGTCGCTGATTTCCAACAAAAACGACTTCCTGCGCATTCTTAATCGCAAATAGCGCGTAGCCCCGCAGTGTTGTGTTGCGGGGCTAGGTTTATTCGTCACAGATAACCAACACGCTGACTTTATCGTCATGGTGCATATAGAGCACAATATAATCCGTCACCATTTCGGTGAGTTCATTGCTATTGTTAAAGGGGAAGAGTGTATGATGCGATTTCAATCTGGCATTACCCTAAATTAAACAACTTCCCATAGCGACGCCCAATCACATCAAAATAATTAACATCGGAAAATTTGTGATTCTCTCGGATCCCTGCCGTGTTATAACACTGAAGAAGGCTATTTATAAATAAACAGATTAAACTGAAAAAAATCAACTCAACACTAATCGTTACACCATCTCTGCGACAAATCGCCCATTTTCAAGCTCTATCTCCCCTTCTTCTTTCAGATCCTTCAATATACGGCATATCGTGCTTTTTGATAAATGTGAGCTGTTTGATAGCAGATATAAGACGGAGTATCTATTCTTCAAACGCATTGGGAGGTTTTTCCACATATTCAAAAGCGCGATGACCTGTTCACGGGCGTCAGCTCTGCTCACCATAAGATAGTTCATTAGATCGGTATAATGTCCTGCGATGATATTCATCACATCCGCATGCGAATTATTATAATTGATCACCCGCCAGAACTGATCGTAATCAATTGTTTTTATTATGCCGTAATCAATACGCTCAAGAAAAAGTGGTGTGGGTTCCAAGGCCGGCGTTGCGCCAATGACATAGGGAGCAGACACAATGCTGAGAATTTTATTCTCATTAATCGTACGTAAAAGGAAATCGCCTTCAGTGATAAAAAATACTCTCTGGCAATTCTCTTTATTCAAAAAATAGTGCCGTTTTCCTCTGACCACTTCATCAGGCGCTGCAACGGTGCTGTAGCATGATAAAGCAGTAATGATCCGGTTGTGGTTCCTGAGCAAGCACTGAGACATACTTCACCTTCATTAATTTCGGATAAATG
The DNA here is from genome assembly GCF_000196615.1 of Erwinia billingiae Eb661. Taxonomy (NCBI): domain Bacteria; kingdom Pseudomonadati; phylum Pseudomonadota; class Gammaproteobacteria; order Enterobacterales; family Erwiniaceae; genus Erwinia; species Erwinia billingiae. The sequence continues at coordinate 1,302,789 of NC_014306.1, read as the reverse complement.
AAAATCGAAATACCCCTGCGGCTAACCAGAAGTTATTTCGCTAACCAAAATATCTCGAAACCTTCAAAGATAGAATATAATGCAGAAATAAATACATACTCAGGATTTTGTATCGCCAATCATGCATAATTTATAAATTAGTATCGCCTGCGAATACGGCGGGCTGCTGTGGCTTAGTATGAAATCAAAAACCTGCCGCTCCACTTGAGTCTTTACTCACATGAAAGCGTTGTGGTCATGATGCCTTCATAAAGGCCAGGGTATGTGGTATCAGGGACACTCTCCAACTGCAGATAATAATCGTTAATGAGTTCACCTTGCCACTGCCCATCAGCCGCATTCCACAGATTAGATGAGGAGGTATCCATAACGGAATACTTTAGCGTTCCCCCGCCAGTGTTTTTAATCAAGCCACTGTTGCTATCATGTTCGCCTGGCCTAAATGTCACCTTGCCATTTCCAGATGCATTTGAGCTGACCAGTATGTGTTTTTTCGCTTGGCCCGTTGTAAGATTGCCGAGATCGGCCGTCGTATTTACATCCAGGGCACAAACTGAAGCAGCGGGTAAGGTCGCGCCGCCAATACTGCTAAATCCCAACTGCGAATTCCCCCAATTATTCTCATCCGAAGCGACTATTTTAATATTTATCGACGTATCTTTTTGAGATATATTTTGTAATCTTCCTGTAAGTGATAATCCCGTAATCACCGGATTGGTTCCACCTTCCACTGCCTGCCCATCAAAGGTGGGTACATTCACCCAATAGGCGGAGTTATCCCAGCACTGCCACTGATCGGCATCCTGGCATAACGGTAGTTTTGCACTGAAAGAGCCTTGAGTGGTTGTGATCACGACATCACCGTAACCAATTATCCCTGGGTTACGTCCATTAGGTATTAGTATCAGACGCGTGAAGCCCACCTTTTTGTCAATAACTGGGTGCTCCCCCTTGTTATCAAGTTTTAAGCCAGTTATTGGGATCTCAACAATACTTGATGCCTGTATAGTCATTGCTTCACAAGGTATAACTGCACTAAACGCAACGACGTACAACAGCCCTGACAGGCGTTTTGAGCACTGCCTGGCCTCACTGTGATTTCTGAAATTCATCATTTATTCTTCTTACTCTTTTGTAGTACGGAGGTATCCCATCCTCTGTATTTTCTACACTATTAATTCCTGGGAGCCACTTGTTATTGCTTCTACAGACTCCCGATGGGTTATTTATTTCTACAAATACTCAAAATTCATGTTCACCACGGTCATGAAACTCCCCGCAGCCACGGTATCTTTTGTACCTACATAAGATGCTTTGTAATTCAGGGTATTGTCCGCGGAGGGTGTCAGGTTGCTGGTTTCTGTCACACTGCCATCGGGGTTGTATTTAGTCGTTCCATTGGTCTGATAAAAATAGAGTGCGACGCCATCAGCACCGCCGTCACTTTTAGCAATAGCGTTGCCGAAAGCCTGGTTATCCTCGCTGTCAGCACTCCCCCAGGCGCTCACCTTCACGGCAGATGCGGCGGTGCCGCAATCTTTCAGCACGATACTGATATTTTTATCACCGCCGGTGACCCCTTTACCGCGAATGTCCCGGTCAGCAATATCATTAAGCGTGACTGTCTGTGTTGCAGAGCCACTGCTCATAGTGCAAGTGTTCGCAACCACTTTCCCGGTAATAGTGATAATCGCCGTATCTGTTGCCGCATAAGCATTTCCCATTCCAACCGCAATCAGAAGTAATGCCGAGTGAGAAAGTTGAGTAAGGACACCCTTTCCGCGAGTTTTCATGTTTTATCCTCTTATCTGGATTATTGATTGCGCTTTTTGCGCGATGGCTTGGCTACTGTCCTGATTTGTCATTTGCAGTTACTGTTAATTCTGATCACCGGATCGCGCTGTTCCTTTGTTGCTGACGGCAGACGATAATCGCCAACGCACTGTTTATCGACTCCCCACTGTGCGATGACTGTTCCCTTATCCGGCATGCCTGACAGATAAACCTGCCCACCATCCCCAACTATCCCGCCACGCTCGCCAGCCTTGACGATAGTGCCGAACGGAAGCGGTTTGCCTGCGCTGGTCAGGGTCATCAGAACCCGGCTACCTGAATGGCCTTTAAATCCGGCCTTCACCACGGCACCACGGGTAGGCACCACGCGGGTTACCGTAGAATCCATATCGGTTTGATCATCCAGTGAGCCGGTATCGATGGCGATACGATTCTCACGATAAGCGGAGGCGTAAGGCCGCAGGGCATAACCCCGCCAGTCGGTTTTGACGCCGGTTTCATTTTCCACTTTGGCATTGGCTACCCCTGGCATGGCAACCAGCACGCTGGTTTCACCAAGTGATTGCCCCAGCGTCACGCCTTCATTGTGTAAAAGCACCCCTCCGCTGACGCCATAGCTGGTCTGCTTATAACTGTCACTGTAGCTATAGCCAAGATTGGTGCTGCCATACCCGCCACGATAGGAGGTGCTCAGGCTGCCGCTATTGCCTTCATTGCGCGTCATCCCCTGGCTGAGACTCCAGTTCAGGTTGTTATCTTTCAGTGCCGTGCCGCTCAGGCCGGCCTGATGGGAGATATCTCCCTGCTGGTTTCTGCCGGCGCTGTAGGTGGCATAAGCTGAGTGCGGGGCACTTTTGCCACCAAACAAGGTGCTAATCGGCAATGACATCGAGAAAAATAGTGAATTATCCGCATCGGCCTGACCTGTCTGTCGGCTGTAGCTATAGGTCACACCGTAGTTCACCTGCCCCATCGCCCCGTTAAACCCCATCTGTAGAGAGTCGTAATGGCCGTCAGTGTTCCAGTATGTCTGCCTTACGCCAGACAGGAATAAAGAGCCATGATCGCCCGCTCGCTGGGATACGCTGGCCTGGATTTTTGCCCGCTTGTTGTTATAGAGATTGTAATAATCGGTGTAAGGCTGCTTCACCAAGCTGCCGTCGGCCGCGACGGTGTCAGCCTCATATCGCCAGCCTTTCATGCCCTTTAGCGCCGTTTCATCCAGCGTATGGAAACCTTCGGTCGAATAGCGATAGCCGGTTAGCTGGAAACTGGTTCCCAAAGTATTAAGGGAGCGCGCATAGAGAAAGCGTAACGAACGTCCCTGATATTGATTACCATCGGCCAGCGTGCTGTTGGCCTGGGTAATATCCGCCGAGATCGCCCCCAGATAACCGAGGTTGAATCCCAGACCTAATAAGCCCGACAGATAATTTTCGGCGTACTGCATACCGCCGTAGCCAGTCATGTTATGCGGTAAGCCGCTGATAAGCGTGGCCTGCACAAACACTGGGCTGTTATAACTGTCGCTTGATGAACGGTACTGACCCGCCGTCAGGCTGTATTTCATCCGCCCTTCGCGCTGCAAAACGGGTACCGACGAATACGGCACGGTAAATACCCGAACGCTGCCATCGGCCTCAGTCACGGTGACTTCAAGATCGCCGCTGGAATAGACCGGGAAAAGGTCGTCAATGGCAAATGCACCAGGCGCAACAAACGTCTGATACACCGTATAGCCGTTCTGCCGGATATTAACGCGGGCGTTAGTATTGGCCATCCCTCTGATAACCGGCGCGAATCCCCGCATACTATCCGGATACATGCTGTCATCCGTGGCAATTTGCACACCTCTGAAGGCGAGAGAATCAAAGATATCGCCATCCGACGTGCCGTCCCCCAGCATCAGGTTGCTGCGCAAGGGAATGATGGCACGTTGGGCATAGGTATAGACGTGCTGCCACTTGCGGTAGTTATAGCGGTCACTGCTGTACTCATTCCACGTGCGGTAGTCGCGCAAACGCCATGGCCCCACGTTGATGCCGCCCTTAAGATTCAGATAGGTGTTGCGGCTGTCACCATAGCGCCCGCGGTTGTTACTGCCGCTGAAGCTGTAATTCATCATTGCCGCATTAATACCTTCGTCCCAGCGTTCCGGCGAAATATATCCTTGGGCGCGGGTACGCAACGCGGCTTGCGGTACGCTGATCTCCAGTCGCTGGCGCTGAAAATCGAAAGAGGTAAAGGCGCCGGGTATAAATTCTCCCGGAGAAATACAGGTGTCGCCAACGTCGGCCGGAATTTGCCGAACGTCTACGCCAAGCTCTTCCAGTTCACTGCGATTCAGACAAGCCATTAGCCCGGTGCTATCACGCACTTCTCTTTTGTTCCTGGCGTCTGGCGCATCAATAAACATCAGGCTGCGCTCGTTAACGCGGGTACCGTTAAGGTAAATATCCACTTCATAGGCGCCCGGAAGCTGATTACCTGCATTTTGCAAACGCGTCAGATCGGCCACCATCGCCGGATCGGAAGAGATCAGTTCAGGGGCAAAATAGAGCTCAGCATGCCCTGATGATGGAAACAAAGCGGCTCCCATCAGTAATGTCATGATGGACATCGGAAGACGAACTGGAGAATTCAGGGTGCTGACTGTTTTTTTATTATGTGATATTTGCATCTGAATACCTGTATTTCTGCCTGTAAACGCCTGTCGGAAAAAGAGCGCTATTTTATTTCTGCACGCATTTCTGGTGTGGCGGCACCGAAATCATTGATGGTTCTGAACGTAATACTTTTCCCAGCACTGGCCACGAGTGGCAGAGAGAGAGTGCCTTTAGGACTGACCATCGAATCGGGCAGTGTCTGATTGCCGACTTTCATTTTGGCCAGCGTGATGTGATACGGCGTGGGATTATCAATGCGCAGCTGTCCATTTATGCGTGAAAAGGTCAATGATTCAGGCGCCTTGGCCACATCTGGCTTCAGGCCTGCCGGACGAACAAAAAGCTTGATGCGCGTGATGGCGGCGAGCATCAGGATGTTTTTATTCTCAATCTCTTTTTTATCCATAGAGGGGATAGATTTGGTATTGAAGTAATAAAGACTTTCTTGATCCTGACGGATTGGTTTGCCGACATACATCAGACGCAAGGTGTTCTCATTACCCGGACCGCTGACGTAAATTGGCGGGGTAACGACAAAATCCTGGCTCTTCTGCCCGTCCGGTTGTTCAACCCATGACTGCACCATAAAGCTGGCCCGATCGGCGGTATTACGTACCGACATAGTGACTTATTTCTGACCCGCCGGATAAATGACCCTCGTGCCGCCCAGCGTAATTCCGCCCGCACTGGCAAGAGAAGGAATCAAGCAAGAGGTAGACATAACAACAGCACACAAAATATTTCTTAAATGATAATTAAACATGGGATGCCCTGTAAAAAAGTCATTGAAAAAATGCCCGCGCAGTAGTTAAAAAACTACGCAGGCGGCATAAAATTAATTACTCGTAGCTAACCTGGAAATTAACCGTGGAGTTAGCGGAGCCTGCAACAACACCATCAGCGGTAGCAACGTAAACCGCACTGAATGGAATTTCGTTGGTGCCAGCCAGAATGCGCTGGACATCTGTGGCAGTACTGCCGTTCACATTCACCGCTTTGTTATTCTGTAATATCTGGATACCGACGTTTTGTGCCGCGGTCGTGGTATCGCCCGCGCCGTTGGAAGCAGGCTGGATAGCCAGTGTGGTAGCTTCCCCAGTGGTCGCACCGTTAAAGATGATGGACGCGCTGGTATAACTGGCTGTCGTTTTCGGATCGCTCTTTTCGATACCGCTCAGGTCACAGCCGGTAAGTTTAATGGTGAAAGGAACAGCGGAGCTCGAGTCTCCTTTTGACGCAAGACGGTTGGTAGGAACCTGTCCAAGTTTCACCGTCTGACCGTCTGTGACGTTGTCCACTGCACAAGGTGCAGCAACCACAGAACCGGTAAAGTTGATCTTGCCGCCATCAACGGTTACCGGATCTACTGCGGCCAACGTTGAGAAGGAAAAAATTGCGAGTGCAGGAATCAATGATGCAATAATATGTTTTTTCATACTTACAAGTCCTTAATGATTTAATAAAGGAATGAAAATACTTAACCAAGATAAGTGATGTTTTTAGAACTCAACATTTAAATTAACGACAAAGGCAAAATAAACAATTAGTTCATCTTTTACTTCGTCCCCTATTTGGAGAGTGATTATTTCCAGAGGATGAATTTGAGAACTTATTTGACGAGAGTAATTCTCGTCTAAAACTGCATTCATCGTCAACCTGGCGATTAAAGGGTATTATTAATCAAAAAAGCACAAGGAATGGCCCTTAAGCCCGATGTAAAGAAATGTGTAAAGCAATGTTTCCTCAGGGAATACATACCCACCATAAAATCCGTTAAATGACGATAGCTAAGGCGTTCGATAAATAAAAAGCGCGTTTTTATCTTAAGCGGATGAAAATATCGATTCTCAGATGGGGATGAGATGGATGCTTTTGTTAATAGCCTGTAAGCGAGATGCTATGCGCAGCACTTTAGGCAATATTTATTTTTGGTTACTTTTGCATTGAGTTGATTAAATTTGAATGTTTTTAATGATAACCTGCAGCAAGCGATGCATCGCCAGGATGCGCATTCTCCGTGCCGCTAACAACATCTCCCACACCTGGTCGACTGCCATTGTCCATATCGTCAGCGTGCTGCTTGCCCAGCAATTATTTCACGCAACCGTAATATCCTTCCTGTGTATCAGCGGCAAAAAGTGAACCCGATACCATTACCATTACCATTACCATTACCATTACCATTGGCAATGTGAATAAAATTTCTTCCGTGTCTAAGTATCTCTGGTTGTGAATATAACAAAGGATGCGTCTTATTGGTTTGGCTTACTACTTTAACCAGGTAAACATTAAGTAACGCGATTTACGCAAACTAATGGCATCAGCAGCTGGGGCACCAGGTATTTTTACCTGCGCCATCGGAGACAGGGGAATAAACCATGAAAAGCCTTGGTTATTAAGCTGATAACGGACCAGTAAGGGACGGCTTAACATTGAATAAAACGTTAGCACTGCAAGATATGCCCGCGCGTACTGAAATAATAAGGTTTAATATGGACATGTACGGTGAGGTGGACTGGTTGGCATTAGATCTTAAAGCAGGGATATTCTGAAAGTAAACCGACAGGGAGATACTAAAAGAAGAAACAGAAGAGAGTATGGTACGCGCTTCATGATGCCAAAGTATGCAAAGGCTTGGTAAAGGGTACAAACCCAATCTGGTCCCATCAGATTGTCGGCCGGCGCCCCTCGTAAACGCGTCGGGTGTGAAAGGTTACTTTGCCGATCACATTTAGCTCATCCAGCATTATTCCCTCTATGCCATTTAGATCCAGTCAATAATCAATTCCTAAACCATACCTACACCAGAAAACTCCGAACTTGGATGACATAGGAACATGCCTGGAGTCATTCCTGTTCATGCATAGTAGGCTAAAAATTCTACACATGCGGATTACTGCTTGTGTAGTGCAAGAGTAAAACTGTTCCAATTCCCGGCTCCACGGCCGGGTTTTTTATGGCTCAAATTTGAGCAAGGGCATGTTGAAATGATACTTATCGTCACGATAAAAACTGCTAGCTTTCTAAAGATTTTTAGCTGATATCTTTCGCATCCGTGATTATTTGTACGCGAATTTCTTTGTGATTCTGAACTTCAGGAGCCGACCATAGTGTCGGTTTTTTTTCGCCTGTGATTTACAGTTTAGCATGGCACTACTATGGTTATATCAACGATATTCATCGTTGAACTTATTAGATCCACCCCTGTGCTAAAATAAGTTGAGCCCGCCGCCATGCGGGCTTTTTTTTGTAATTTTTTAGCCGTTATATTATTGGCCGATTGTCTTCGTGGAAGGTCAGGCCATTCTATGAGCTGGCACGTCGTTCCGCATATCAGGATGAAGAGGACTTCTATTCATATGAATAGAAGCCATTGATTAAGTTGTAATTTGCCGCGCCTACTCCCTTCTCAGTTGCCACAATCACCGTCTGAAACTGGGATCTGGTTTCTGGCATTGCATCTCCTACAGAAATCCACTTCATTGCATTCCCCCGTGTTGTAGGAGGAGAAATCCTAATATGACCATGCTGCAAAAAAACGCATAAAGGCTGATCTTTTATCAGGATTCCTATTGTTAAACTTAAGAGTATATTAACTGTGGGGTTTTCCCAACTGGCAAAATTACTAACAGGAACACAATGAAAAAAGTTACAGCAATCCTTCTGGTATCAATCCTCGGCATCATGTCTGCGTCAGCTTTAGCATGCCCAAAAGGACAGCATCCACATGGTGGAACTGGCTCACATCATAAAGGTGGCTATTGTTCTTTTGATTAAAGACTGGTTGGGCAAGGATGCCCATAGATTAAAAAAGGCCCACCAGAGAGGGCTCGTAACAACAATCTAAGGAGAGATAATATGGGGGAAACACACAACAACCTGTTCATCATCATGTGAATAATCTCCTTCTTCCCATGCCAGAGAATGGTTAGGAAAGCAGACTTAGGATGGCCAATGGCTCTGGTTCTTTCAATTCCAGTGATCCACTACATCTCGCTCTACTTCTTTGCTTTCAGGAAGTGGCCTAGCTTACCTAAAGCTTGCTCCCAGAAAGCAAAAACCCGCCTGGTGGCGGGTTTAATATAAGGTATCTTTACTCATCACATTAACTATGTGATGGCAAGAGTCGGAACTGAATGCCCTTCCCTTAACTGCCCTATTATCTTGCCTGCCGCCCTTTCGCCTTAAAGCTCGAAACAGAGCATATCCCCTGACATTGGATTAGAGCCGGAGAGAGAATGGCCTCTTCTCTACCTCCTAAAATAATCGCCCGAAAAATAAACCGCTCATGTGAATCAATTCGTCAGATGGCTAAACGGATGGGCATCCGCTTCTTAACTGCTCGCGGTGTGGGTCTGCTAGCAAAATCCTAGCCAAGTTTATGACACAAACACTGTATTTATATACAGTATTTTGCTTTGAAAATGATTAGTTTTCGGTTACTATTTTTCCTGAGTCAATACGATAAACTACTAAACTGAAAAGGAATTAATCATGTCTGATACAGCTGAACAACTTGCTAGTCAAGCAATTGAAAAAGTCAACGAATTGAAAGAGCTCGCTATTAATGCGGACGTAGCGCTGAGCGATGCGCAGTCACAGATTGAAGGCTATTTCAATCAGGTCGGGGAATTAGAAAGCAAAGTTGACGATCTCGAAAACCGCTGTGAAGTGTATCGAAACGAGATTTTGACCGATAGCGAGATGATTGGTTTAGCCATTGAAATCATGGATAAGATTAAATCAAAGAATGATTCTGGTGTTTTCACTATGCCTATTGATGAGCAAAATCAGCTCAATGAGACATTGATGTACCTTAAGCAACGCAAAGAAAGCATTGAACAGTATCGTACTGCCACCGATCCCAAACCACGCACCTATGAACAATATCGTAATCCGTAATACATATTTTTGATTAATGTGACCGCCTTCGGGCGGTTTTTTGTTTTCTAAATTCAGGAGCCACCTCATGCATGCAGACATAACAGACCAGCCCGCTGAGCTTGAAGAACTGGAAAGGACTATCGCTTTGGCTAACAGGCAGTAGGCGGAACCGCCGTCACCCATTTGCCGCAATGGCAATTGTGGGGAGCCATCTCAGCCGGGCGCGAGCTACTGCTGCCCGGAGTGCAGGAAAGATGATGAGCTTAATCAGTGGGCAGGCAAACAACGTAGGGTGACATGACTGAAGCAGAGAAAACCTTTGAGCACTACATGGATGAGATTATCCAGTGGGCAGGCCAGACCGGAAAGCGCCGCTTAATCTGGACCATACCGCGCTGCACTCTGGCCCGTGAGGTGTGGATGGAATTGCACGACCAAAGAAAAGCTGAGCTGTCGCGGATAGAGAAACTCGGTGATTTTCCCTGCGTGACTTTTGACGAAGCCTGCATGCGCTGGCTTGAAGAGAAAGCACACAAAAAGTCACTGGATGCCGATAAAGGCCGGATGGGATTCTGGCTGATTCACTTTGAGGGTGTTCTGTTGAAGGACATTACCGAAGCGAAGATTTACACCGCTGTAAGCAGGATGAATAACAGGAAGTCTGAGGAGCGCTGGAAACAGCGGGCTGCAGGGATGCAGAAGAAGGGAATCGATATGGGGGTTTATAAACCGGAGCCGGTTTCAACTTCAACGAAGGCGAAGCACCTGGCTTTAATGAAAGCATTGATGCGGGCGGCGGAGCGTGACTGGAAGTGGATCGAAAAAGGGCCGGTAATTAAGGTTCCTCAGGAAAGGAAAATGCGGGTTGATTCAAATACTGCATGGAGAGCCGCACTTGTTCGGGCGGGTATAGAGGACTTCCGTTTTCACGACTTGCGACATACGTGGGCGAGCTGGCTTATTCAGGCAGGAGTGCCACTGTCAGCATTGCAGGAAATGGGAGGTTGGGAAAGTATCGAGATGGTACAGCGTTATGCTCATCTGGCACCGAACCATTTGACCGAGCATGCACGTCATATTGATGCGATTTATAGTGCCTCTGTCCCAAATCTGTCCCACAAGGAAAATTTGAAGTCAGGGTGAGTCTTGCAACTCATTGAAATATAATGGTACGCCCTACAGGATTCGAACCTGTGACCTACGGCTTAGAAGGCCGGTGCTCTATCCAACTGAGCTAAGGGCGCATTGGGAACTGCGTCGAATTATACGGTGCGCACCTGCTGAGTCAACGATTTATCGGGCTGACGCGCTCTGTTGCTGCACTATTGAACAGTGTGCCTTGAAACTGTGCCTGACAGCAGCGTCCGCTTCTGACAAAATAGGCACCAATCCCCGTATTAACTCAACACAGATGGATCCCCTCTCTGATGGTAGCAAAGATTATTGACGGTAAAACGATTGCGCAGCAGGTGCGACAAGAGGTTGCGGTAAAAGTACAGCAGCGTCTGGCCGCTGGAAAACGCGTCCCAGGCCTGGCAGTCGTTCTGGTCGGTGAGAACCCGGCCTCGCAGATTTATGTCGGCAGCAAACGCCGTGCCTGTGAAGAAGTGGGGTTCCTCTCCCGCTCCTACGATCTGCCCGCCTCCACCAGCGAAGCCGAGCTGCTTGAACTGATCGACACGCTGAATCACGATGGCGAAATCGACGGGATCCTGGTTCAGCTGCCTTTGCCGGCCGGCATTGATAACGTGAAGGTGCTGGAAAGCATTTCGCCGTCGAAAGACGTGGATGGCTTCCACCCGTATAACGTTGGCCGCCTGTGTCAGCGTGCGCCTAAGCTGCGCCCTTGTACGCCTCGCGGCATCGTTACCCTGCTCGAACGCTACAACATCGATACCTTCGGTATGAATGCCGTGGTGGTGGGTGCGTCCAATATTGTTGGACGTCCGATGAGCATGGAACTGCTGCTGGCCGGCTGCACCACCACCGTTACGCACCGCTTCACCAAAGATCTGCGCCACCATGTGGAACATGCCGATCTGCTGGTGGTTGCGGTGGGCAAACCGGGCTTTATTCCGGGTGACTGGATCAAACCAGGCGCGGTAGTGATTGATGTGGGGATTAACCGCCTCGAAAGCGGCAAAGTGGTGGGAGATGTCGACTTCGACGCCGCCTCTGAGCGCGCTTCTTATATTACCCCAGTACCAGGCGGCGTAGGCCCGATGACCGTGGCAACGCTGATTCAGAATACGCTGTACGCCTGCGAAACTTTTGATGATGGAGCAGTAGAATAATGGCCACTTTCTCTTTAGGTAAACATCCGCACGTCGACCTGTGCGATCTGCTGAAGCTGGAAGGTTTAGTTGAAAGCGGCGCGCGCGCCAAAGCGCTGATCGCCGAGGGCAATGTCACCGTTGATGGCGTGGTGGAAACCCGTAAACGCTGCAAGATTGTCAGCGGTCAGACCGTGGTGTTTGAAGGTAACAGCATCTCAGTCGTCGAATAATGCCTGCTGCCCCACCGCGCTGGTGGGGCTGTTGATCCTACAGCACCACCGTTTCCCCTTCCCTTTGCGCCAGCTGATAATGGCGAAGCTCACAATGCCTGCCAATTTGCTCCGCCAGGTGGGACGAGTGGCTGGTGACCCAAATCTGGCTGTAACGGCTTGCTTCAGCAATTAACAACGCCAGCGCGGGCAATAAATCCGGATGCAGACTGTTCTCCGGTTCATTAATTGCCATAAACGTCGGCGGCCTTGGGCTGAGCAGCGCGACCACCAGGCACAGAAAACGCAGCGTGCCATCGGACAGTTCTGCCGCATCAAGCGGACGCAGAATGCCTTCACGCTGCATCAGTATCTGAAAGCGGCCACCCTGCTCTTCCACAAAGAATTCACTGCCTGGAAAGGCTTCCGCCAGCACCGAATACAGCAACTCGGTATGTCCACGCTCGCGCAGCGTTTCAAACGCCGCGGCCAGATTATGGCCGTCATGTGCCAGCACCGGTGCGCGGATACCGACCTGCGGCGCGCGAATCGGCGATCCCGGCCAGACGGCAAATTCATGATAGAAACGCCACTTGCGCATATTTTCGCGCACCTGCGAGACTTCCGGATAAAGATGGGGATCGGACAGTTGCGAAAAAACCGACTCTTCTTCATGTAATGAGGAAGGATAGGCTATCCGCTCGCCCTGAATATTATTCAGGAAGGCCGCCTGGTTTTTGCGTTCTAATAACAGCGAGGACGGTCGACGGCGTTGGCCGGATAACCAGATGTGCTCGGCCTTGACCAAGGGATCGAGGTTAAACAGGCTGATCAACGGCTCGGGAAAACCAATTTCCAGCTGATAGGCGTAATCTTCCATTTCCACACCCAGCACCATCCGTTTGCCGTTATGCTTGTTTTCGCCTCGCTTCGGCGCGCCTGCCCACATCGTTTTCTGGATACCGCCCTCGTCCGCCAGCGCGGCCGATAATCGCCCGCTCGCCGCTTCGTGCAGCAGCCGCACGGCTTTATACAGGTTCGATTTGCCACAGCCGTTCGGTCCGCTGATCACATTCAACTGCGAGAGCGGCAGTTCGACATCGCGAATGGAGCGGAATCCCGCCAGTGAGAGTTGCTTAATGGTCATAAACGCCTCCTGCAGATAGCAAAAAGGGGCTTTCGCCCCTTATGGTGTTGACTGCCGCATCACCCGATTACTTGCGACGCCAGCTGGTACCCTGCGGGCCGTCTTCCAGCACGATGCCCATCGCCACCAGTTTGTCGCGCGCCATGTCCGCCTGCGCCCAGTTCTTCTCGCGGCGCGCATCCAGACGCTGTCTGATCAACGCTTCGATTTCTGCCACTTCATCGTCGTTGCTCTGCGCGCCGTTTTGCAGAAACAGCTCCGGATCCTGCTCCAGCAGGCCCAGCACGCCAGCCAACTGGCGAAGTTTAGCCGCCAGGCCGTTAGCCGCCGACATATCTTCCGCTTTCAGGCGGTTCACTTCACGCGCCATATCAAACAGCGCGGAATAGGCTTCCGGGGTGTTGAAATCGTCATCCATCGCTTCGCGGAAGCGCGTTTCAAACACCTCGCCACCGGCAGGCTCAGCGCTGCTGTCGGTGTTGCGAATAGCGGTATAGAGGCGCTCCAGCGCCGAACGCGCCTGTTTCAGGTTATCTTCGCCGTAGTTCAGCTGGCTACGATAGTGGCCTGACATCAGGAAGCAACGCACGGTTTCTGCATCGAAGTGCTGCAACACATCACGCACGGTAAAGAAGTTATTCAATGACTTGGACATCTTCTCGCGGTCGATCATCACCATGCCGGAGTGCATCCAGTAGTTGACGTAAGGACCTTCGTGAGCACAGGTGGATTGCGCAATCTCGTTCTCATGGTGCGGGAACATCAGATCCGATCCGCCACCGTGGATATCAAAATGCTCGCCCAGCTGTTTGCAGTTCATCGCGGAACACTCGATGTGCCAGCCAGGACGGCCTTCGCCCCATGGAGAGGACCAGCTTGGCTCGTTGGCTTTCGACATTTTCCACAGCACGAAGTCCATCGGATTGCGCTTCACGTCCTGCTCAACTTCCACGCGCGCGCCTGCCTGCAGCTGCTCAAGATCCTGACGGGATAACTGGCCGTACTGCGGATCGCTTGGCACCGAGAACATCACATCGCCGTTGCTGGCCACGTACGCATGCTCGCGATCGATCAGCTTACTGACGATCTCAATGATCTCGCTGATATGGCGCGTGGCACGCGGTTCCTGATCCGGCGGCAGAATATTCAGCGCGGCAAAATCCTTGTGCATTTCGCCGATCATCCGGTTAGTCAGCACCTCAACGGTTTCGCCATTTTCATTGGCGCGCTTGATAATCTTGTCGTCAATATCGGTGATATTGCGGACATAATTGAGTGAATAGCCGAGATAACGCAGATAACGTGCTACCACGTCAAACGCCACAAACGTTCTGCCGTGGCCAATATGACACAGGTCGTAAACGGTAATGCCGCACACGTACATGCCGATCTTACCTGCATGAATAGGTTTGAATTCCTCTTTTTGACGACTCAGGGTATTAAAAATCTTTAGCATTGAGACATTCCGTTTTGACGTGTGCGGGTTAAAACCAGTAAAAGGCTTATTCTGACGTATTGTTAACGGAAGCGCCACGCAAAGCAAGGTTATGCCCCGTGCCGTTTATGCACTGGTGCTGACTCGTCATCACATTTTGTGATATAAAAGCCGTCTATTAATTGCGTACTGGCGCCCTCGTGCTGCCGGTGCTGCTCTACCATTCACACTTCCAACCTTTACAGGATGAGAACATGGTCACTTTCCAGACAAATCATGGCGATATCGTTATCAAAACCTTCGATGACAAAGCGCCAGCTACCGTAGCTAACTTCCTGGATTATTGCCGTGAAGGTTTCTACGACAACACGATTTTCCACCGTGTCATCAATGGCTTTATGGTTCAGGGCGGCGGCTTCGAGCCGGGCATGAAGCAGAAAGACACCAAAGAAGAAATCCAGAACGAAGCCAGCAACGGCCTGAAAAACACCAAGGGTACGCTGGCAATGGCCCGTACTCAGGCGCCTCACTCGGCAACTGCGCAGTTCTTCATTAACGTGGCAGACAACGACTTCCTGAACTTCCGTGACGAAAGCCTGCAGGGCTGGGGTTACTGTGTGTTTGCTGAAGTCGTTGAAGGCATGGACGTGGTTGAGAAAATCAAAGCGGTCGCCACTGGCCGTAGCGGTATGCACCAGGACGTTCCTAAAGAAGACGTTGTGATCCAGAAAGTCACCGTCAGCGAATAATGCCTCACACGCTGTTTATCGCAGATTTACATCTGTGCGCAGAAGAACCGGCAATTACTGCCGGTTTTCTTGCTTTTTTACGCCGTGATGCGTTACATGCCGATGCACTGTATATTCTCGGCGACCTGTTTGAAGCCTGGATTGGCGATGACGATCCTGACCCGCTTCATGCTGAGATCGCGGCCGCACTGATGACCCTGAAGCAACAGGGGATCCCCTGCTATTTTATTCATGGTAACCGCGACTTCCTGGTTGGCAAACGCTTTGCCCGCGCCAGCGGCATGACATTATTGCCGGAAGAACAGGTGCCGGAACTTTACGGTAAGCGCATGTTGATCATGCATGGCGACACGCTCTGCACCGACGATCAGGGCTATCAACGCTTCCGCAAAAAAGTGCATCAGCCCTGGCTGCAATGGCTGTTCCTTGCCCTTCCTTTATTTGTCCGCCAGCGGATTGCGCTGAAGATGCGCGCAGGCAGTAAACAGGCGAACAGCAGCAAAGACGTGACCATCATGGACGTGAATGATGAGGCCGTAAAAGCCGCGATGACCCGCCATCAGGTGCAGTATCTGATCCACGGCCATACGCATCGCCCGGCAATTCATCCGCTTGAGGTGAATGACCAGCCTGCCGAAAGACTGGTACTGGGTGCCTGGCATCACGAAGGTTCAATGATCCGCGTTAGCGAAGACGAAACCACCCTCATTTCCTTCCCATTCTGAGCCCTAAAAAAATCCCGCAAATGCCCGTTTCATGCCTGGGCAAACGTTTTCCTTGATGCCGAGTCATGCTATCCTCTTTGCCCTTCCCATCTGACCGCCTAAACGGCTTTCAGGTGACGTATGTACAATCACAGGAGTCAGACCCGCATGTCATCCAACGCCGCGCAGGCCCGCATCGCTATTGTTATGGGTTCCAAAAGTGACTGGGCAACCATGCAATTTGCCGCCGAGATCCTCACTACTCTGGCTGTGCCCTTCCAGTGTGAAGTCGTTTCGGCGCACCGCACCCCGGACAAGCTGTTCAGCTTCGCTGAGCAGGCTGCGGATAATGGCATTCAGGTGATCATTGCTGGCGCTGGCGGCGCGGCGCATCTTCCGGGAATGATTGCGGCGAAAACGCTGGTGCCGGTGCTGGGCGTGCCGGTGCAGAGCGCAGCGCTGAGCGGCGTCGACAGCCTTTACTCCATCGTGCAGATGCCACGCGGTATTCCGGTTGGCACCCTGGCGATTGGTAAAGCCGGTGCGGCCAATGCGGCGCTGCTGGCGGCGCAGATTCTGGCCACCCACGATGTGGAACTGCGTTCACGGCTGGTAGCATGGCGTCAGGCACAGACCGATGAAGTGCTGAATAACCCGGATCCGCGGGAGGAAGCATGAAGCCGGTCTGCGTATTAGGAAATGGTCAGCTGGGCCGCATGTTACGTCAGGCTGGCGAGCCGCTGGGCATCGCCGTCTATCCGGTAGGATTAGATGCCGAGCCGGAAGCGCTGCCGATCCAACAAAGCGTGATCACTGCGGAAATCGAACGCTGGCCGGAAACCGCCCTGACGCGCGAACTGGCGAAACATAACGCCTTCGTGAACCGCGATATTTTCCCGCGTCTGGCCGATCGCCTGACACAGAAGCAGTTACTGGACAAGCTGGGTCTGGCCACCGCGCCCTGGCAGCTGCTAGCGGATGCCGCAGAGTGGCCGCAGGTGTTCAACACCCTCGGTGAACTGGCCATCGTTAAGCGCCGCACCGGCGGTTATGACGGTCGTGGCCAGTGGCGCCTGCGCGCGACGGATACGGATTCATTGCCAGCCGATTGCTACGGTGAATGCATCGTTGAGCAGGGCATCAACTTCTCTGGCGAAGTGTCGCTGGTGGGCGCACGCGGCCATGATGGCAGCACCGTTTTCTATCCGTTGACCCATAACCTGCATGAGGACGGCATTCTGCGCACCAGCGTCGCCTTCCCGGATCCTGACGCAGCCCTGCAGAAGCAGGCCGAAACCATGCTGTCAGCCATTATGCATGAGCTGAAGTACGTCGGCGTGATGGCGATGGAGTGCTTTGTGGTGCCGGAAGGCCTGCTGATTAATGAACTGGCGCCACGCGTTCATAACAGCGGGCACTGGACGCAAAACGGCGCGTCCATCAGCCAGTTTGAACTGCATCTGCGGGCGATCCTCGATCTGCCTTTGCCGAAGCCGGTGGTCAGCACGCCGTCAGTGATGGTTAACCTGATTGGCACCGCCGTGAATCTGGACTGGCTGAATCAGCCGCTGGTGCACCTGCACTGGTACGAAAAAGAGGTTCGTCCCGGCCGCAAGGTGGGCCATCTGAACCTGTCGGACGTGAGCAAACCGGCGTTGCAGGCCGCTATTGAGGCGCTGGTGCCGCAGTTACCCGCTGAATATGCCAGCGGCATCGCCTGGGCGGTTGAGAAATTGCAGGGCTGATGGGAAAAATCTGGCAGGAACGTCGGACAAACGGACGATTTTCCTGCCCGAGCTGCAAAAGGACAGTCCTTAACTGTACTTAAGTATGGCTATCAATTGCCTGGCAAAAAACGTATTGTATTGGCGAACAAAAATATAAATATTCTTTATTATTAGTACATTAGATTTAATTTGCCAACACCAAGGGAACCAGTACCAAATTCGTTGTGTATAAAAAGGTAAATAATATTCACCTTTACGATACCCCTGATGCGATCTGGTTCACCCTTACCGCCCCGCCCTTCTCTGCCAGTCTGACATCAAAAACGCCTGATTTTTCCGCCGACTTCTCCGACTTTATCAAGCGGTGCTTTTCCCGCGATCCTTTGCGCGCCGGGGTTAGGCGAATGTTTGGAGTTATGATAAAATTCTGTATTAACTATGGAAGAAATATTTGCCCAGGGAGATAATGACATGGCTAAATTATTTTTTGATAATCAGGCTATTAATACGTCAGTCAAAGAGTATCTGGAAAGGAAGCTGGTCCAGTTCAATAACATTAAATACGCCTATGCCATTATGAGTAAAAGGAATCCGGCGGATTTCTCCATTATCTCTAACCGGCAGGAGTGGTTTAAGGTTTATATCGAGAACAATTTCCAGTTTATCGATCCGGTGTTGATTACCGCTCTTTACCGTATGACGCCTTTCTCCTGGGATGAAAACCTGATGCTGAATAAAGGCGTCAAGGTACCCAAGCTGTTTGATATGGCAAGAAACCACGACATTATTAACGGTTATACCTTTGTGCTGCATGACCATAATAATAATCTGGTGGTGCTGTCGATTATGCTGGATAAACACTGCGACGATAATATTGAAGAGCTGATCCAGCTTAACAAAGATAAATTGCAGATGTTATTGATCACCACGCATGAAAAGCTGACACAGCTCTATCAGGAGCAGTCCAGAAAAGCCGATTTCGAAGAGATGAACACCCGCGAACTGTTCACCAGCCGCGAAAACGAGATCATTTACTGGGCCAGCGTCGGCAAATCCTACCAGGAAATCGCCCTGATCCTTGGGATCAAACTCACCACGGTGAAATACCATATCGGCAATGCGGTGAAGAAGCTGGGCGTAACCAATGCTAAACACGCCATCCGTCTGGGGATAGAGCTGAACCTAATCCGTCCGGTGCTTCCTGACGGGGAATGACAGCGGCCAGCTATCCAGTTCGCAGCGTAATGCGGGAACCTTCGCTTTCACCAGCGCCATCAGCGTTGACTGGTTCCCGGCATCGACAGGCATAAAAATCAGATAGATATTCTCCTGCTTCTCTGACATTGCCTGTTCCACCACCGACACCTTCCAGCCTGACTTTTTAAATATCAGGTACATCGGATGGCTGACAATGGCGTAAATCCCTTCGTAACCATAATGTCGGGCATAATTGATCATCGAGAGAAAAAGTAACGCGCTGACCGGCTGCTGCTTAAGCTCTTTCGCCTGAACCTGATCCTTATCGATAAATAACCGGCTGGCTTCGACATAATTACCCTTCGGCAGATCAATATTTTTAAACCAGGATTTAAAGGTGCCGGTAATCATATTCGGGTATTTAATTTCGATAAAGCGCAGGCTGCAAATACAGGACTCTTTATAAATGCCGAAAATATAGGTGGTGCGCGGATTGTCGTATTGATCCGACTCCATATTATTTTCAGTATTGACCATCCAGTTAAGACGATCTTTGAAGACTTTTTTACGAAGAGAAAACAGCTCCTGAGATTTTAATTCAGACAGGAAATTATATTTCACATCAAGCAGGTGCAGCATACTTACTCCATCCTTAGCTAAATTTTGCGCTAATAATACCTGCAATATTAACCTGTCACAAAGCACTATCCGAGGAGGATGTGAGTCGCGAGGCGAAAAAGGATGAGGATGGCGGGGGAAGAAATGAAGCAGGCCGGAGCGATCCGGCCTGTTTTTTTAGTCTGCGTTATAGCTTCTGAACAGCGCTTTGCCTTTCAGCAACCGCACGCCAAGCCAGCCGCCGCACACCGACAGCAACACCGCGCCGGTCAGCGGCAGCGCGATCCACAGCACAAAGTCTGGCTCCCACGGGAAGTCGAACACCTTGCGCTGCAGTCCCCATAAGGCGGCCTCGGCACCCATGGCGGCAGCCAGACCGGAAACGCCACCTAACAACGCAAACTCACTCCACAGCGTCCCGCGCAGCAGTTTCTTACTGGCACCCAACGTGCGGTAGACCACTAACTCCTGTCTACGCTGGCGCATGCCAACCTGAACCTGCGCCAGCAGCAGTAATATGCCGCAGGCGGTTACCAGAATCACCATGATTTCCAGCGCCTGGCTGACCTGTGCCAGAACCTGGCTAATCTGGCGCAGGATGCTGCCGATATCCAGCAGGCTCAGGGTGGGGAATTCCCGGTTGAGCTGAGCCAGCAAGGCATTGTTGCCTTCCAGACGGAAGCTGGTCAGCCAGGTTTGCGGCTGATCGTCCAGTGCGCCAGGCGGGAAGATAAAGAAGAAGTTTGGCTTCAGGCTCTCCCAGTCAACTTTGCGCAGGCTGGTGATTTTGGCCGAGAACTCCTGCGTATCGCCGGTAAAGGTCAGCGTATCGCCGAGCTTCACGCCCAGTCGTCCGGCCAGCGCCTCTTCCATCGACACCTCGCCTTTTTTCGGCGGCCAGCTTCCTGCCGTCAGCGGATTATGATCCGGCAGCTGTTCCTGCCAGGTCAGATTCAGCTCGCGGTTTAAGGCATTATCCAACGCTGGATCGGCGGGCTTCTGGTTGATGCCAGTCAGCCGGACGCGGGCAACCGGATAGAAGGTTTGCGGCTCAACGTGATTCTTCTCCAGGAAGGTTTTCACCTGAGGCACCTGATCCTGGGTGAGATTAAGCAGGAAATAGTTTGGGCTGCCCGGCGGAAGCTGTTGCTGCCAGCGGTCCAGCAAATCCCCGCGCATCACCAGCAGCAAAGCCAGCAGCATAAAGGACAGCGAGAAAGCCGCCAGCTGGCTGAGCGTGGTCCAGGGCTGACGTAACAGCCGGTTGATTGCCAGCCTGAACGCCAGATTACGTACGCTAAGACGGCGGAGCAGCATTAATCCGCCCCAGCCAATCGCCCCCAGCAGTGCAGACAACAGGATAATCCCGCCGACCAGCGCCCACAGTAATTTGCTGCCGCCCACCAGCAACGCCAGCAGCGCAATCACCACCAACGCCATGGCCGGCAAATAGAACTTCAGCGGCCAGACATCGGCCACGACATCACGGCGCAGTACGCGCAACGGCTGAGTCGCCAGCAGCAGGCGATAAGGACGAAGGCCCACCAGCAGCGAGATGATAAACAGCGAGCCGATGGCCCACAGCCACGGCCAGACGCTGGCGGCAGGCAGTTCACCCGGCAGCACCGGCTTCAACATCCGCAGCAGCAGTACTTCAAAGCCCATGCCGATCGCCCCACCGCACACCGCGGCCAGCAGCAGCACCGCCAGCCATTGGCCGACAATCAGCTTTCTTAACGCGGCACGATTGGCGCCCAAAGTCTTCAGCACCGCAACCAGATCGTAACGGCTCTTACAGTAATGACTCATGGCCACGGCCACGGCGGCAATCGCCAGCATCAGCGTCAACAATGCCGACAGCAACAGGAACTGCTGGGCACGCACCATCGACTTGCCCAGCGCATCTTCCGAATTTTCCACGCTGATCCAACGCTGATCGGGTTTGATCTGCGCGCTGACATAGCTGTCGTAACGGCTGAGCTGCTGAGGGTTGCCTGCAAACTTATAACGCCAGGTGACGCGGCTTCCCGGCTGGATCGCCCCGGTTTTGCCGACGTCGGCCAGATTCATCAGTAGCCGTGGCGCAGTCTGGAACGGGTTAAAGCCCGCATCCGGCTCCTGCACCACTTCACCCGCCACGCGTAACGTGGTATCGCCGACATCAAGATTTGCGCCAGATTTCAGGTTGAGCAACGCCAGCAGACGCGGCGCGGCAAGCACGGTGCCGGCCGCAGGCTTCAGCCCCGCAGGTTCCGTGGCCAGCGTGCCAAACATCGGATAGAGATCGTCGACCGCTTTAACCGACGCCAGCTGCGGCGTATCAGCGGCAAAGGTCATGGTCATGAACGTCAGCTGGCGTCCGACCTGTAATCCCTCTTTCTTCGCTTCATCCAGCCAGGCTTGCGGCACTTCCCGCGAGCTTTGCAGCGTCCGGTCGCCGGCCATAAAATCGCGGCTTTGCTGGGTCAGGCCTTTTTCCATGCGATCGCTGAGTGACCCCAGCGCCAGCACGCAGGCCACGGCCAGCGTCAGGGCCAGCCAGACAATCAGCAACGATGGCGATTTCCATTCACGCCAGAACCACCGCCAGATCATGCTTCCTCCCACAGCTTACCGTCGCGCACCCGTAAGCGCCGGTCGCAGCGGGCGGCGAGCTGTTCATCGTGGGTGACCAGAATCAGCGTGGTGGCAAGGTCGCGGTTAAGCGAAAACAGCAGGTCGGCAATGCGATCGCCGGTTTTACGATCCAGGTTGCCGGTGGGCTCATCGGCAAACAGCAGCGCCGGTTTGCCGTTGAAGGCACGTGCCAGCGCCACGCGTTGCTGCTCGCCACCGGACAGCTGCGAAGGCAGATGCGTCAGGCGCTCTGCCAGCCCAAGCTGAGCCAGTAACGCCTGCGCCTGTTCGCGACTGTGACGATCGCTCTCGCCGCGCAGCAACGCCGGTAGCTGCACGTTTTCTAACGCATTTAGCGTCGGCACCAACATGAACGACTGGAAAACAAAACCGACGCTTTTGGCCCGCAGTTCAGCGCGTTGCTCCTCATCCATTTTGTGCAGCGGCGAGCCCAGCAGAAAGACTTCACCTTCGGAACCGTCATCCAGACCAGCCAGAATACCCAGCAGAGTCGACTTACCGGAACCCGACTCGCCAATCAACGCGATGGTCTCAGCCGGTTTGACAACCAGCTCAACTCCGGTAAGGATGGAAAGCTGATGCTCACCCTGACCGACGGACTTACTAAGACGATGAACTTCAAGAATGTTTTCCGCTGGCATTACCCTTTCCTGTTATTATTGGCCCTGATGTCGCTGCGCGCGACGGCGGCAGATACGCTGTTAGTGCTGGGCGATAGTTTAAGCGCCGGTTACCGGATGTCCGCCACCACGGCATGGCCCGCGTTACTCAATGATAAATGGCAGAAATCGCCCACTATCATTAACGGTAGCATAAGCGGCGACACTGCCACCCAGGGGCTTGCGCGCCTGCCCTCACTGCTGAAGCAGCATCAACCGCGTTGGGTGCTGATAGAACTGGGAGGAAACGACGGTTTACGGGGCTTCCCACCGCAAAACATTGAGCAGGACTTGAGTAAAATTATTGCTCAGGTAAAAGCGGCAAACGCACAGCCGTTGCTGATGCAAATCCGTCTGCCGGCCAATTACGGCCGCCGCTACACCGCGTCGTTCAGTGACATTTACCCGAAGCTGGCAAAAGAAAATGCCATCCCGCTGGTGCCTTTCTTTATGGAACAGGTGTACCTGAAACCAGAATGGATGCAACAGGATGGGATCCACCCCAATCCCGATGCTCAGCCGTTTATTGCCGGGCTGATGGCCAAAGAACTGGCTCCACTAGTTAAGCATGAGTAACGGGGTTTGCAGACGGCTCACAGGTAAAGTTATGCAAAATAACAAGTTACTACTATTAATGCATTATAAAATCAATTAGTTACATCACTAAAAGCTTTAATTGGCGACAAAATGGCGACAGCCATTTAGCGCCAATGCCATTAACTGAGTTATCAAACATAGCAAAGATGAGCGTTATCAATCCAATGTATTGACCATTCCTTACTCATCACCAAATGACAGACGTAAAAAAACCCGCTTCGTGCGGGTTTTATTTTGATTGCAGTTAGAGCCAAAGCGCGCCTTGCAGTGATCTATCCGGGTGAGGCGGAACTGGTTTGACCGTTCCGGGTTGCATGATGATCTTGGCTACGGTTTCTAAGGACTTGAACGTGCAACTGCAGTTGATGTTCTGACACTGGTTGTATCTTTCTTTGGTATCTTTCGAGACTTGAAAACTACTGCGGGTATGCGCTGCGCCCCCACATAATGGACAGTTCATCATAGTTAAATACTCCGTTATTTGTACACAGGTGGGAACTTGTGGCGAGTATATAGATAAATTGGCCCCAATAGGAATCACTTTATTCCATTTCTAACTCATCAATTTTCACTTCAAGTTCCAGACTTGTCGTAAACCCGCTGTCGCCCAGGTTATGGGTCAGCGTGGTGATGATCCATTCAGCCGCATCAATCTGCTGCTTGAACCCGCTCACCTTTACCGGCATCTCCGTGTAAAGCTCAGCCCTGCCGCGCGCCAGCTCAATGGAAAACGTGGCCACGCCCCGCTGCAGTCGTTCCCACTGCATTTTGGCTGCCCGCTCTGCATTAGCGCGGCTGGCATATGTCCGGCTCAGCACCAGCACGTTTTCATCCGTGCCGACCAGATAATCACCCTGCTTAGCCTCCGGCTCTTTTTTCTTTGCCGTGGTTTTGCGCCTGCGCTTCACCTTCGTGACTTCCTTCTTCACCGGCTCCCGCGTATGCAGCCAGCTGGCTATCACGCCCGTGTAAGAATCACGATCTGCCAGGCTGAACCGGTGGCTGTCGCCGTCCCTTCGCTGAAGGGTGATAACCGGCAACGCCTTTCCGCTGGCCGTTTTCCCCTGCCCCTGACGGATAAACAGCAGGCTGCCATTTTTCACGCAGGCAAGCGCCCCGGACTGGCGCGCAAGGCGCATCAGAAAGCTGGCGTCTGACTCGTTCGTCTGGTCCATATGGTCAATGGCAAGCTTTGCCACGTCATCACCCAGCGCCAGCTTCAGCTTATGCCTGGCCGCGATATCGCGCGTGATGTCACCCACCGTGACCTTATGCCATGACTTTTCGCGCTTGGTGTTGAGCGTCTCGCGAAAATCAGCACTGCGCGCGCGAAGCGTCAGCCGGTCAGGCGATCCCGAGTGTTCAATTTCATCAACCGTATAGGTGCCTTTGGGAATAAGCAGCTGCCCCTCCCACCCCAGCGCCAGCGTCAGCGCAACGCCCCGGCGGGGAAGCTGCAGCAGGCCGTCCGCATCGTCCAGCTGAATATCCAGCTGGTCAGCCTCAAATCCGCGGTTGTCCGTGAGCGTCAGGCTGATAAGCCGTTTTTCAATCTTCTGCGTGATGTCGGCCCCTTCCATCGTAAGACGGAACTGCGGCGCGCTGATGGCCCCGTTAGCCCAGGCGGAACTGTTCACTGAAGTAGCCCTCCCACCGCAGAGTTAAGCCTGCCCGCCGCGCCGGTTGCCGCACTTTGCATCGCCGTTAACTGGTCGCTCAGGCTGCCAAACATCTCGCGAAGCGATTCATCCGTTCGCCGGAGTGTGAGGGTAAACTCGATGCGCCTGCACGCGCCGTTACTGAAAAACTCCGTACTGGTCTTGTTCACGCTCTCGATAACAAACATTCCGTAAATTGCCCCGCTGCCCTCGATCAGCGGCCACGCGCGACCAAGCTCCGCAATCTGCTCCAGCGCGAACAGCGTCAGGCGGCCACCGGTCATTTCAGGCAACAAAACGCCCGTCAGCGTGATGGTGTCGTTATCCGGTCCCAGAAACTGCATTGACGGGCGGACACCCACCCGGCTGTTTGTCGGAAACCGCCAGCTGCGCTGGTGTTGCAGCTGCTGATAGGGGGCAGTTTTCAGCATGAAAACAAACAGCCCCAGCGTCATCATCATGATTCAAACCCTCCACGGTCACTGTAGGAACTGCGCGCGCGGGCCTTAGCCTGCCGCTCTTTTTCTTCAATCCGGCGCATCACCTCATCCACCACACTCTGATGGCTTTCGCCCGGCTGCTGCACGATGGTGAATGCATAGCTGTTATGCACCGGGGCAGCCGCTCCGGCAGACATTACGCCGCCGGTAGCACCCGCCGGTTGTGCTTTGGCGGGCAGGCTCATGGGATGCAGTGGCCGTGCTGCGGCCGGTGTACCTGCAAGCCCCATCGCCAGCGCGGCGGACGCGGCCAGTGATGCGGTGCGCCTGCGGCTGGTGATACTGGCCGGACCGTTCACAAGCTCCGGCCCGTTCTCTCCTGCAATCCCAAACTTCCCGGCGGGAATAAAGCCGCCGCTGTCGTACAACCCGGCAAACCCCGTTGCCGATCCCGGACTCTTACCCGGCAGGCCCGGCATCACCGGCGAGGCGTCACCCGGTTTCATCCAGTCAGGCAGGTAACTGGTCAGTGATGAAAGCTTGCTTTTCAGCCCCTCCCACTTCGCGCTTATCCCCGCCATCAGCCCGTCAATCATCTGCGAACCGGCCTCCTGGAAACGGGCCGGCAGCGCCTGCACGTCCGCAACAATTTCACTCCACTTTGAACTGATGTACGTCCTGATGGCGTCCCATACGGCGCTGACCTTGGTGCTGATGCCATCCCATAAGGCGGCAAGCTTCGGCCCCAGCGTGTCCCAGTTCTGCCAGATAAGCAGCGCCCCGGCGGCAATCAGACCAATAACCGCCAGAATCGGGTTCGCCAGCATCAGGCGGCCCAGCCATAAGATGCCGTTGCCCATCAGGCCAATCGCCCCACGGATAAGCGTGAACGCGCTGACGGTTTTGATGCCCAGCACGCCGCAACTCAGGCGCAACAGGGCCAGCGGGCCAAGAATGGCGGCAGCGGCCAGCGACAGAACCCCCACGGCACTGGCCGCAATGGCAAATCCCGCGCCAAGCTTAAACAGCCCGGCGGTCAGCTGCGGGTGCTGCTTCACAAAATTACCCAGCGAGGTGGCGAGGTCACCCAGCCAGTCAGACAGTCGCTTGAGGTCCGGCGCGACGGTTTCACCAATGGCGGCCATTGCGTTGGTAAACGAACCGGTGGCCGCCTCCCATTTGTTGCCCAGGGTGTTCAGTGACGCATTGACGCGCTCACGCAGGGACGCCTGATTTTCAAGCTTGGCCGCCGTTTCCCGGTAGCCCTCAACGCCTTTGGAAATCATGATGTTCAGCACCTGCAGCGTCTCCGCGTCATCGCCAAACATATCCTTCAGGGTGGTGAGTCGCTTCTGGGTGCTCAGGCTCTTAAGCTGCGCCAGCTGCTGATACATCTTATCGATGCCGCCGAACTCGCCCTTGCCGTTCGTGAAGTCAAACTTCACGCCGGTGCCTTTCAGGTCGCTGTTTACGCCCTTCATTTTGTCGGCGTCCATCATCCCCTGAAACACCTTGCGGTAGGCGTTACCGGCAGACTCGCCCGCCATGCTGGACTGATCGGCCATGACCAGCAGCGGCGCAAAGGTTTTTGAAGCCTCCAGCCCTTTCTGCTTGATGATGTCCATCGCGCTGCCGATTTTTGCATACCCCTGCAGCATGTTTCCCGGATCGACACCGGCATAAAATCCCTTCTGGATGATGTCGGTCAGGGCCATCATGTCCTTTTCGCTGGTCTGCGTGGCGTCCTGCAGCTTGGCGGCAAATTCCGCCGCGTCAGTGGGCGCCATCTTCAGCTGAACGCCCAGGTACGCCGTTGCCTCACCCAGCCCGCCCAGAATTGACTGCGCGCTCATACCCTGACGCCGCAGCATGGTCATCATGTTCTGAAAATCAGCCGTGGTGCCGGGCAGCTTGTCGCCCAGGCCCACCGCCAGCTTGTTGATTTTCTCAAATTCCGGCAGCACTTTTGCTCCTGGCCCCATCATGGACGCGGCCAGCTGCGTGGAGGCATCCTCTGATTCAGCGTAAGCCCTGACCGGGGCCATCATCGTCATCCCGGTGGTCACGCCGGTGGCAACCATGCCCGCCCCGTTCCCGGCGAGGTTATTGCGCAGCTCCATCGATTTGTCATGTCGCGCCCGGATGGCGCTCAGCTTCTGCTGCCGTTCGCCCAGCTTTCGCAGCTGCGCCTGCTGGCGCTCAATCGCCGCGCTGGCACCGTCAGCATCCGTTCTGAGTCGGCGCTGCGCCGCGCTCAGCTGTTTGGTATCAATACCGGCAGTGGTAAGCGCCTCGCGCTGGCGCTGAACCGACAGGCGCAGACCGTTATAAGCCTGCTGCAGTTCGCTGGCGCGCCCTTTTGCCTGTGACAACAGCTTTGCCTGCTGCGCCGTGGGCCTGTTGGTTGCCGCAAACTGGGTCGCCAGCTGCGCGGCCTCATGCCGGGCGGTTGCCAGATTTTTTTCCGTGATTGCAAGCTGGGAGCGCGTCTTGCGAAAGCCGTCAATGCGCCCGGCCTGTTCGTTCAGGGATTTCAGGCCGTCTTTGCTGGCCCTGAGTGCGGCGGCCAGCTCCTTAGAGCCAGCCTGCGCATTTTTGAAAGGACGGGTGATTTTATCCACCGCGTTGAGAACCACCTGCAGACGCAGGTTTGTATCACTCATCGTCACCGGCTCCGCTGCGTAAAACTGCCCTGTGCCGCCACTCCAGAACCTCTGTCAGTGGCATGTTCTCCGTTGCAGAGGGCGGCCAGTGAAATACGGTGGCAATGTCCGCCACCAAATCGTCTACCGTCAGGCCGTCTGGAAATCCGACGTCACCGACTTCGGCAACAAAAAAGTCACCACCTCAACCGACAGCAGCAGCAGATCGGCAGGGTCCATTTCGTTGATTTCGTGCGGCTGAAGCGCAGGCACCGAAATGCGCGGGAGCACAACCATCATCGCATTGACGTCCATGTCCATCAGCGCCTGCAGGCGGGTGCCGCGCAGCGAACCGGACTGGGGCTTACGCAGGGTGACCTGGGTGATGGTTTCTTTGCCGCGCTGGATAGGCGTATCCAGCACAACGATTTTTTGCAGCGGCAGGATTACCGCCTGTTCAGCTTCTTTAGCCATGTTGTTCAGTTCCTGAATTCAGTAGGAATAAGCGGCAGGGTTTCACCTGCCGGAGTAATCAGAGGCCCAGCGCGTTGCGGTGTGCTTCCAGCATGTCCACGCCGCCCACGACTTCGACCATGTTCACCAGGTCAACCTCGTAAAGCACCTCGCCGTTAATGGTCAGCCTGGCATAGCTGTTGGTGCCGGACACTTTGGTGGTGCTGGATTCGCCCGATTTCCATTCGCCGGAGTCCACTTCCTTGTGGCGGCCACGAACGACCAGCTCAACGGCCTGCACTTCAGCGGTGTCATCGCGCTGAATAGATCCGGTAAAACGCAGCTGGATGCCGTCAACGGTGGTGGCTCCCAGTTGCTTAAACAGCAGCAGTTCGGTGCCGCCAATGCTGAATTCGGTATCCAGCGCACCGTCATCCAGCCCCATATCGATATCCACCGCGCCGGGCATACCGCCGCCACGGTATTTTTCAAACTTGCGGGTGAATTTAGGCAGCGTCACGGACTCCACGATGCCCATCCAGTTGTTTCCGGCATTGAACATGTTGAGGTGTTTAAGCTTGCGGGGTAAGGCCATGTTTCCGTCTCCTTATGCGCTGACGCGGCTGGCAAAGTTCACCAGATACTGGTCAGTAATACGCTGGCGCAGCAGCAGGTTTTCCAGCGGTGGCACCGGCGTGTAGTCGTAATCAATCAGCAGCTGCCCGGCTTTCAGCGTGTCTTTGGTATTCACGCTTTCGTCCAGCCAGCAGTCACCGCCAATGAGATAACCCTGGTTAACCAGCTGGCGCATTTTGGCGCGGATACCTTCAATGATGTCGCGGGCCAGTGACGGGTTAAGCGGGCCATCCACAGACCACATGTGTGCTTCCGCCATCGTGTCGGCCAGAACCTGCGCGGTGCGCGTGTAGTTTTCAAAGGCAAACAGCGGATCGTCACTCAGGCAACGGGAACCCCAGAAGCGAAAGCCGTCCTTGCGGATAAGCGTGGTGATGTCGTTCTTGTTTAGCAGGCCCGCATCCGTTGCCGGATCCTGCAGGTCCCAGAACACATCGGCGGAAATGCCGGTGACGCCGTTCACGCCCACGTTCGACAGGGTTTTATGCCAGCCGGTCTGCTCGTCAATTTTGGCGCGCAGGCCCAGCGCGCGGGCGGTGGCATAGGCCGTCGCGTCCGCACTGGTCACGGTGTCAAAGTTGATGAAGTCCGGCCAGATAAGCATCCCTTCGCGCTGGCTGAAGTTGTCGCGATAGGCAATCGCCTCTTCAACGGTTTTACAGCCATACGCCGCCAGATAGGCAAAGCCGCGCAGGCTCTGCGCCACGGACAGCAGCTCGGTAGCCACCGCCTGCGTGTCATGCCCCGGCACGCCAAGAATGCGCGGCTTAACGCCCAGCTGCGCCTGCGCGGCCAGCAGCGCTTTCATGCCGGTGCGTTTGCCGTCCGTCGTCACGCCGCCGATGATATTGGTTGTGGTTTCCGCTTCGGTTTCGCCCTGCGCCACGCGCACAATCACGGTAACGGGTTTCGCCTGGTCGGCAATCGCATCCAGTGAACGGGCCAGCGTGCCGGATTCCCCGGCCTTACCGCTGGCGGTCAGTACGTCAGTAACCAGCACGGGCTTATTGAGCGGAAACATCGCCGCATCGGCATCATCGCCGGTGCAGACCATGCCCACGATTGCCGTGCTGACGGTGGTAATGGTTCGGGTGCCTTCGTTGATTTCCTCAACGCGCACGCCGTGGTGATAGTCTTGCGCCATGTAACGAATCTCCTGTTAAGGGGTTTCGCTATGGTGAGAGGTCAGGCGGGTTACTGCACTCGGTTGCCGTTGTGTGGGGATTGGTACAAATAAAACAGGCCCGCTGGCGGGCCGGGTGGTTATGCTGGCATCTGCGGCCAGTTGATATCGGGGGCTGTAGAAACATCAACCGCCTGGACCATCTGGATATACTGCATCCAGACCGTCAGCGAAGCCTTGTCCGCGTCTGTGATAATGCCCAGTGAAAGCTGCGTCTGCCATGCCTGCGTCGTGCTGTTCGCCTGGCTGATCAATTCCGCCTTGTGGCGGGTGGCCTCAGCAACATTCGCGGCACGCCGGGCATCCGTGTCCGTTACCCACTTTTTGCCGTCCCATACGTCAAAGACCGAGGACGGTTTAAGTGCCGTGGTACCAGAGCGATATTCCCCCGTTTCTGTAACCATGACTTCAGAACCATCAGCCACTGAATAAACCGTTTCGCCACGGTGGTCTGGTTCGGCCACCCAACCACCATTACGGAAAATTGCCACCTGCCCGGCGGCCACTGATGGCGGCACTGACGTGCTGGCATTGGCCGGGATGCCCACACCGGGCAACAGATATTCATCCGTTGTTCCGGTATATTCCCCGCTGACAGCGTCGAAGTTATAGACCTTCAGCGTGCCTGCAGACTTTGCCAGCCCGTCATTATCTAATATCACCTTAGCCATTATGCAGCCCTCACAATGTAGTTAAATGCCACGTTACGTGGGCGTACAGAAATCCACTGACTGCTGGTGATAACCCCACCCTGTTTTTGCTCGGCATACATACTGTTGTCGTTAAGAATTGCGCCAAGCGCGCCGTTTGCAGGAGATTTAGCATCGCCAGGCTGTGAACTTGTTACGCTGTCTGCCTGACTGAAAGAGGTACCAATGGTGCCGTTGGTTGTCGTTGCATCAGCGCCATAATAATCAAGCGCTGCCGTTCTGATTGATGTGGCCGCCTGCGCCGAAAGCAGTGCACGGGCATTGTCTGCAGCCCGCCCGTCATCCCATCCACGAATAAACTCACCTCTCAAATCAGGCAATTTCAGTGAGGGGTACGCTTTTGCCAGCACCGGATACGTTGTGGCGCTGAACGAGGCACCATTACATTTCAGCCATCCTTCGGGGACAGAGGCAAGCGACCAGGGCAATGGCACGCCAACCGGTAGCGCAGAGCCAGCACCCAGACCAAGATTTGTCAGAACGTCAGCTATTTTACCGGCGTCCTTAATCTCCTTCAGGGCATTTGCAATCTGAAGATATTGCTTATGGGGATTGGCGGCTCCGTTGTGCTCGGTCATCAGCTCTTCAGCGTACTGCCTGACCGTCAGGATGGCTTCATCCACATATTTACGGGTTGCCAGAACCACTGACGGGTCAATTTTGAGGGTGATGGCATCCGTGCTGTTTACAATCAGGATCATGCGGACGGTCTGCGTGCGCCCGCTTCCCTCCTGCAGCGCTGGCTTGTAGGTTTCCGGCGTATTGCACACCGCAATCAGCGTACCGTCCTCGGAAAACAGCCCCATCTCACGGATCCAGAATCCCCCATCCGTTTCGGGAATAATCTGCTCGGCGACAATCTGGCTGGCGTTCGCCGGATCGACGCTCAGCGCATTGATTGCTGCCCGCCGGTTCTCATTCACCAGCGCCGTTTGTGTTGCGCTGGGCGTTGGCAGCGAGCCGTTCCCGTCACCCACGGCCATCTGGGTAATGTTCAGTTTGGTGCCCAGCGCGGCGGCATTCGCAATCTTCGCCGCGCCGAGGTTAGTCACGATGGCATAATATTTTTGTGTCATGGTCCCACTTCCAGCAGATCGATAACGTGAACCGCCGCGCCGCCGTAAACGGTGCCGCTGACGGAGATAATTTCCGGGGTGTAGGGATAAACGGTCATGTCATCACCGTCATAGCTGGCGGCCGCCACTCGCATCTGGCCGTCAACCTGCAGATTGATGGACATCCCCAGCATATGGCGGCTACATGGCTTCGCATCGCCGATCAGCCGCTCCAGCTCCTGATAGGTTTCTTCGGTAATGCCCTGGTCCTGCACGCCGATATCCAGGCGGAACGTGCCGGGTGCCTCACCGGTCTGCCACCACTCGATAATGCGAATGAGAAAGCCAAACGGCTCCACCACGCGGCGAATGGCGCTGGTTGTGCCTTTATGCTGATGGATATAAAACGCATCCATCACCACCCGGCGCTTGACGCTTTCCGCCCAGGCTTCGTCCCAGCGGTCTACCGAAAACGCCCAGGCAAGATACGGCAGGAACAGTACCGGGCAGGTGGCCGGATCCCACAGGTCACGCAATGGCACCTCAAGACCTGTAATCCCGCTGCACACCTCCGCCATTCGTCGCTCAAGCGTGGATGATCCCGGCGGCATCAGGCTGTTATTCAGGCTCATTCCGCATCATCCTGATCCGCAATGGCTACAGCCGTTCCTGTGCAGTAACCGGTCTGCGTGCGGTCCATAATGATGTCCGCTGCAGGTTCGATTACTTCCACCCAGTCAACGCCGGCCACGCGCAGCACCGCGCCGTAAGACTCCCTCCGCACGCTGCGCCCCAGCCTGCCCTGCTCAGTCAGATAGGCAGCCAGCGCAGTTTTCGCTGCGGCCAGACACGGCCCCGCCGTCACGCCGTCAAACAGATGCAGCCGGGCATCCACGCTGTAACTGAAAATCTCCGCCCCCTGAGTCGTGACTCTGTCCGCCACCGGCCTGACGGTTTCGGCATTCAGCGCCTTATCGACAATGGTCAGCAGATCAGCGGATGCCGTGCCGTCACCCTCGCGGCTCAGCACGGTGATCAGTACCTCTGCCGGTAACGGACTGGTGGCAGACACATCCGCCACGCGCCCGTCCGCGCTCTTGGCGTAAAACTCGTATGCCGCCGTTGGACCAGCTACGGATAAACCTTCAAAAGCATTTGGCACTCTGAGGCGCAGATCGTCGTCCGACTCCATTACGGCATCCACCGGCGGCACGGCATCGGTATCAGCAGGCGTGATGGTCAGGCGGGATACGTTGTAGTTGGCTGCCAGCTGGTCCAGATCGCTGCTCAGGGCGTAGGCAACCATCACCGCCTGTGCCGCCTCATTAATCCGCTGAAGCAGCAGGATTTCTCGATAAACGTTTTCCTGCAGGGTTTTGACCTGCGGATCGGATTCCAGCGCCAGCACCCGGCGCACCGCCTCCTGTTTATCCACCGGATAAAGTGCGATCAGCGCCTCTTTACGCTCAGCCAGCAGCACCTCAAAATCCGGCACCAGGACAACCTGCGGCGCGGGTAGTTGTGATAAATCAATTACTGCCACTGTTCACCCCCGTTGATACCGACATAGAAACCGGTGAGCCGTCATCGCGCTGCCCGGCAATATCAACCTGCATCGAGCCATCAAAATCAGTCGTCAGGTTCACCGTATCAAGCCGGATACGTGGCTCCCATCGACTGAGGGCCGAATAGGTGGCCGCCATGACCTGCAGGCGCACCACATCATTTTGCGGCTGGTCAATCAGCACCGATAAAAGTGAACCGTATTCGCGTCGTGCCACCCTGCTACCCTCCGGCGTAATCAGAATGTCACGCACCGACTGGCGGATATGTTCAATATCGGTAATGGCTTCGCCGGTATCCCGGTTCATTCCCAGATACATCATCAGTGTGGCCCTCCGGTACTTGCACCGCCTTTTGCCACGCCATCATGCGTGTGACCGTCCGCCACCACGCCGTTAGATGTCATCGCCCCGCCGCCCTGCGTCACGCCGCCGTTAATGACAACTTCGCTGTTAATTTGCGTCTGGTCTGCGGTGACAATGAACGCGCCTGTTTTCAGCTCTATGCTGTCCGAGGCCTCAATCAGCACGCTCTTTATGCCTTTTATCAGCCAGCGCCCGGTGGCGGGTTCATATTCAAACCAGCCGCCGTCCGGGTACTCCGTCACGCTGCCATCTTCAGAATCTGAAGGTGGCGGGAAAGCCTCGGAATACACGGCGGGCAGTGCAAAGGCGGTTTCAAGATTGCCGCCCAGACTCAGGAGCACAACCTGCTCACCCACTGATGGTTTCCACCAGGTGCGGGAACTTCCTGCGCGTAATGTCAGCCAGTTAATCCAGTTAGTTTCAAGGTCGCCCGTTTTCACCCGGCACAGCCAGTTATCTTTATCCACTTCCGAGACGGTTCCGGTGCGGACAAGGTTGGTGATAAGGCGCATGATTTCGGTCAGTTGTGTGTTCATAGAAGGAGGGTGCCATGATCAAAACTTGACTGGGAGTGATGGGCATTGTGAGATAGGTGATACAACGGAAAGCCTGCTCTCATCTAAACTGCTCAGACAGTTTGCTTTATGCCATAAGCGAACGCTGATAACATTAATTGAAACAGGTTAGTACCGCTGCCCTGTAACTATGGATCAAACGTAGAACACTGTGTGCATGATTTTAAGTTTATAGATACGGCTCATAAAAGGAACACAATTAATCAGTCATTGCGATGCCATCAGAAACGAAAAAGGATCGCAATACCCTGGGTGATGAAGTTAACATTCTGATTTACCGCCATATGAAGTGTTCTGTGAAAAAACTGCCCCAGACGGGCGAAACCACTTCAGAATACAAAAAGCGGAAACACTTACTAGGGTGCGTATGACCGAAAAATCCCTTACACTAGTGAAAAAAATTGAAGAGAAAAAAATGAATAGCCTCCCAAAATTCCCAAAAATAAAAAATCTTAGAGTCAAGGGCCTTTATGGCTATAAAGATATTTTCCTAGAGTTCAAAGATGTAACTGTGATCATCGGTAAAAACGGCATGGGTAAGACCACTTTACTGAAATTAATTCACTCTTTACTTATCAATAAAAGAGATGAGTATTTAGTATCAATATGTGATTTTGCAGAACTGTCCTTCACGGATA
Source organism: Erwinia billingiae Eb661 (assembly GCF_000196615.1). NCBI lineage: Bacteria > Pseudomonadati > Pseudomonadota > Gammaproteobacteria > Enterobacterales > Erwiniaceae > Erwinia > Erwinia billingiae. The sequence goes on along the minus strand of NC_014306.1, from coordinate 1,267,572 downwards.
ATGAATCTATATGTTTCGGCGGGATTACTGATGAGTTTAAAAAAGAATTGTTAATGATGACTGTCAATAACCGAATTGATGAGTTAAAAAAAACCAAAGGTAAATCAATAACAAATACAGAAGAAATCACAAAAATAATAACTGACATGGTTTTTAATGATGAAAGTATAAGTAAAAAAATAAACGACACATTAAAAATAAATAAAGATGCTATTTTCTACAAAGAAAAAACTGAAGAATACATCAGAAATGAATTAAAAATAAGATACATATCCACTGTAAACATCTCCTTTAATGCTGATAATAATGTTGACATTGGTAATAGTATCTCTACAAACCTACTTGATCTTGCAACTGATAAAGAAATGAGGGATTTATTAAAAAGCGATAACGAGTTATATATAAATGCTTTTTTAGAACAAGTTAATGTAATGCTTAGCGATACTAACAAGAAGTTCTTCACCACAAGTAATGAGTATTGGGTTTTTGATGAAAACACAAGAAAAAAACTCACTTTAAGCCAGTTGTCATCTGGGGAAAGGCAACTTATTTACATCTTAGTTACTGCTGCAAATATTGGTGGTTCGCCAGCAATTTTCCTAATGGACGAGCCGGAAATATCGTTACATTTAAGTTGGCAAGAAAAAATACTCGATGCATTACGTAAAATAAATAATAACATGCAAGTCATCATCGTAACGCATAGCCCGGCAATTATCATGAATGGATACATGGACTCTTATGTAGATATTAAAAATATCATCACGGAGAACAATCATGGATGATTTTGATACAATTAGATCAAGTCGTAATTTTTTAAATACATACAATGTATTTACCACATCTGAACCAGCAGGCTTTCTTTATGTTGAAGATGCATCCGACCGTCTATTTTGGGAAGGACTTGTTAAGTCTGTATGTCCTGGGAGATATAGAGTCATGCCCTATTCACAGGGGGGAGCGGAAGCGAAAAGAAGCCTTGAACGCGAGTATGTTAACCTTCATCAGGATTTTATAGTTGGGGTCGATAGTGACTATGATTATTTATGCAGCAATAGAAATGAATTCGCAGAAAAGTTAAGTACTACTAAATATGTACTTCATACATTTTATTACTCTCGCGAAAGTCACATCAACTCATCGGAAGCCATTAATCACATTCTTGAGTGCTTTCACTTACATACATACCCTGAGAATCAGTTACAACTTTCCTTAGAAAAATATGCAGATACCATTTACCCTGCGCTTTCGCTTTTTTCATGGCTACATAATAATGAACCGCAGGCACACCCAGAAAATTTATTCAATATAGTTACCCATTTACCTGATGGTCACAGACTTCTCAATGCAGACCTTACTGTGAATGAAAATACTATAATTGAAGTTAAAAAAAAGGTAGATGAATATATTCACACCTACAACAAACAAATAAATGACAATGAGAATTATAATTCGCACCTTGAACTACTATTGCAGCGTGGAATAAATAAACACAATGCTCATTTATTTATTAATGGCCATTACCTTTTAGAGGGTATATTACTCCCAATTTTAAAAATGGTTGTCATGGCAGGCCAAAACCAAGATAAAGCCTGGGTTGAACAAAACTATGAAGGTGAGGCCATCGGACAACGAAAACGGCAGGTAGTTAATCATTACAAAGAGAATTGCAATACAAGCACTTTAGTTTTCCAGTGCACAGCTTACCATTCAGGTTTTTTCTGGCAACGAATAGCTGAAAAAATGCGAATAATTATCGGCATGCCGTAAGCTAATTTATTCTTATAGACATTTACAGCCAATCCATTATAACTTTGAAAACTCCTATTCTGGCCAACTAAGAAAGGAGTTTTACTTTCAAGCGAATAATAGCTTAATTTATTGCATTTCGATAAGTAGATAATTTATTGCCTTGGGGCTTGTTAACTCCAAGTTCAGATTATTAAGCATTAGGACCATGTCGCATCGGAAAGGATACTATTTTAAGAAAAGAATTCTATCGGCCCCTAATAGCCACGGCGCTAATAGTTACTTTACTTGTAGATGGGTAAGCATAAACTTTCACTCATAGCGAACTCTTAAATCAATGTTAATCCATATTAGTAAAAAATTAATGACCAGCATGTATTAATGACGTTCTTCGGAAAGCCATTGTAACAAAATTTCATTTATCGATATAGTCACTCCAACATTAACTCCGAGCAGTGGGCGCTGTGCATATTTAATTTCAGTCCCCTTCCGGTTCACCTTATCCCTCAGCCCGTAGTGATGCACGCGGGCCAGTCGCAGCACCTGCCCGGTGAAAGATACTTCAGCCTGATTCGCATTTGCATACGCCTTGAGGTACTTCGCCGTTTTAAGCTTCGTAAACATTTTGCGCCGAATACGGCCTTTCTTCGTTCTGGCCGTTATGCGCTTAGGTTCCCATGCCGTACCGTCCGGCGCGCGCTGTGCGGTGATGTTCGTCTGCTGAATTTTGCGCACGTCCCGCGCCACCTTACGCAGCATCCTTGAGCGTTGGGCAGGCTCCAGCTGATTAAGCAGCGCAGCCAGCCAGGCATCAACCTGCTGCAGATTATCCATGTTGATGCGATGCCCAGAATTCGTCCGGCTGCTCAGGCTCCGGCACGGCCTCTACCCGCATCACGCCATCCACCTCGCGGGCGATCACCCGTTCGGTTAGCTTGAGATTCAGGCTAAGATCACAGCGGTCATTACCAAGAATATCCACTTCAAACGTAAAAAGCTTTTCGCGCTCTTCCGTATTCTGCAGCGCGTCAGGCTGGTTATCGCGAAGCCAGAACTGGACGGGTGCCATCAGCAGATTCTGATCGCCAGTGAAGTCCGTTATCACGATATTCAGCGTGTAACGGTACTCCCACGAAACGGAGTTGGCGGATGTGGCAACCAGCGAACCGTTATCCACAAACAGATGCAGCCGGTCAGGATTTTCGCGTACGTATGGCACGGCATCATTCAGGGCTTTTCGTAAGGATTGCGGCTTGTTCATCGTCTTTTTCCTGACAGGTCACTATGGTGTCCACCTTATCGGCGCAGTTCGCCCAGGCGGCTTCAGCGTCATCCAGCGCGGCCAGCAGCTCGCCATTACTTCGGGGTGATGACGGCCCCAGGTGGCACCGGGTGATTTTGGGACAGCCACTCGCGGTAAGATTCACCTCCGGCGATGGCCGGTCTTGCGCGCAGCCGGACAACAGCATCAGGCAGAAGGGAATCAGCCCATATGCGCAATTCATCATTTTCACGCTTCAGTTCCTCAATGCGCCGCTGCCTGTCACGCAGCAGGGTATTATTTTTTTCAGCCGCGGCATAAAGCTGCGTCTGCGCCTGGCTGCTGGTTTGCGTCAGGATATTCAGGGCAATAAGCTGGCTGTTCTTCTGCGTCAGCGCCTGCTTTTTGCTGTTCAGTTCTTTGCCCTGGCTTTCAATCGTGTAGCTGGCGTTATTCAGCCGCCACGACTGCCAGCCCAGCGCCGCAAACAGCAAAGACATAATCAGGACGATCGGGCGCATCATGTACCGGCACCCTTTAAGCACCAGGCCAGTTCCCGCCCACGGCGGTTATCCAGCCCCTGATTGAACACGCCTTTGACGTACACCCAGCGCGGCAGCTGATTGCAGGCATCACGCCAGCGCTCAGCTTTCAACAGCTTCACCATCGTGGAAGTGCAGGCGTTGCCGGTGCCGACGTTGAACGCAAAAGACACCACCGCGTCATACACCTTTTGCGGCATAACCACCCCGACACAGCGCGCCAGCGCGGTTTCAACCCGCAACACGTTGGTAATGAAATTCCCCGCCGCCTGCCGTTCCGTGATTGTCCTTCCCAACACCACGCCGTGGGTGTTTCCGATCCCGTCTGTCCAGACGCCCGCACTGCACTGATAGGGACTGAGGCGGCAGCCTTCATAGTCCGCAATCAGCCGCATCCCCTCAACGGAGGTGTGCAGCTGCTGGAAGCCGGGCAGCGTGGCGGTAATTGCCAGCACGACACCCACGGCGCAACGCTTAACGAGTTGCAGATTCATAGTCCTCCCGACTGATACGCCCGCTGGCCAGCAGCTGGTAGGTCTTGCGCTTGTAATACCAGCTGATGAACGCCATCAGGATCCCAACCAGCAATCCGGCCACCGTTGAAATATCCTTGAGCGACAGATCGCCCAGCCACGCCATCAGAATTGCAATGCACCAGGTGATAACGGTGCTGATTTTCTCCATCATGATTCAGTCCCAAAGCTGAACGGTCTGAGAGGTGGCAGCAGGCGCAGAGTCCGGCAGCTCAACCTCAAGGCCGTGAGGTAAAATCGGGCCATGTTCGGCCAGTCCCGGATTCGCCTGCAGCACCTGCTCCGTCACGCTCTGCGTGCGCCCGTAGTGACGCCAGCAGAGTGCGTCCACCGTGTCATACTGCAGCGCACGCACTTTCATCAGATCAGTTCCACAATGTTGTGCGGCATATCCTGCACACGGCTGATCGCCCACCGCGCATCGCGCCACAGGTCACCACTGGCATCGTCCAGCACCTCACCCCGTTTTGCGGCGGCTGCCGTGGCGTCAAAGTCCTGATAACGCTCGTTCAGCACCGCCCGCGCCCAGCACCAGACCGCATTGCGGTAGTGATGCAGGCGCTGGCTTTCGCCTGCCAGCTTTTCTGACGGCACGTCCGCAAGGCTGTTGAAGCCCCTGATTTCCTGCCGTTCGCGGTAGCCATAAAGCTCCGCATTCACCTCTGACATCGCAGTCAGAACGACCTGACGCAGGCGGGCCGGGGTTACGGTGCCGTCAACGCGCATCGCCGCGCGAAAGCCCGCCAGATCGATATCCGGCCAGAAAGAGTTGTTGAGGATAATTTCCGGCGTATCCGACGCCTTTTCTGGCGCAACAAACTGCATTGTCATTGCCGTGGTACTCCTGAATTAGTCGGGCGGTGGACGGGGTTTTGATGCGGCAATGCCTGTCGCCACCCCGTGCCGCCCCGCGCGTTGGCACGTCCGGTTATCAGCTGGCGTTACGGAGTTTCCGCTCCAGCTGCTCTGTGTCTTTTTTCACGCCGCATTTGTCGTCAAGCTGCATGGCGCGCTTCAGGTGATTCAGGGCCGAAACGGGCTGGCTTTCGCGCAGCACGTAGCCAAGCGACTTGTGCAGGCGGGCGCGTGACTGGTCAGGCATATCCAGACCATCGATCATGTCCAGCGTCTGCATCAGCAGCTCAGCATCAAACGGGGTTTCGGCCAGAAGGGCAGCTTTGGCGGCATCGGCCATTTCTTCCGTCAGCAGCGTCTGCACGTTCCGGTTAAAGCCGGTAGGCATAACCCAGCCGTGTTTCAGTGCGTGTCGGCCAATCGCAAGCGCACCGGCATATTCCCCGGCATCGATACGCCACAGCATCACGTACATCAGCACGTCATCCTGACGCGCACCGTCAGCGGCCAGCACGCCCTCCGTCCAGGCGGCATATTTTGGGAGTACTTCCAGCTTGATTTCAGCTTTCTTAACCGTGGACTGAATGCCCTTGAGGCGGCGGCGGTCTTCACCCAGCTGCATCAGCATCAGGTCATAGCCTTTTTCATGGCGAACGCTGCCGCCCTGACGGGCGGCCTGTTCGGCCTGAATGCGCTGGCGGTGTTGCCGTGCGGGACTCAGGCTCATGGGTTACTCCCCTGCTTCCGCTGCCACGGTTGAGAAGTCGCCGATGGTGATGTTTTCTACCAGCGCGGCGCAGCGGTAATCCTCAACAACGTAGGCTTCGTTTACCGATTCAAAGTTTTCGATGCGGTCACGCTTCGGATTGTCGATAACCGAACGGCGGCGGGTGTCTTCCTGCCAGTAGATGGACAGGTTATCCAGGCGGGTGATCAGCACCGCATTGGCCGGGAAGTACGGCGCACGGACTGCCTGCAGGCCACCCATGCGTTTCTGGCTGATAATCAGGTCAGCAGCCAGCTTTTCCGTATTGGCCTGATCGCTGTTGACCAGCGGGAAATACTTGTCAGACAACAGCTCACGGCCGCAGATAACAACCAGCTCGTCATCGTCCTGGAAAATTGGATCGATAAGCTCATTGACCGCATCCATCACCAGCGCGTCCAGGTTGGCGTAAGCGCCACCTTTGCCCACCTTCACCGGTGCGGCTGTGGTGGTGCCATCTTCTGCCGTTTTGCTGCCCAGCACGTTATCCGGCGCATCCTCACGCACCTTCTGCAGCCAGCCCTTGTTCACGTCCTGCAGCAGCTGATTCTCTGCGCGGTTGGAAGTTTTGACGCGCTTCACGCCGTTAAAGCCGATCATGATGCGGTCCAGCGACTGACGCTTGATGATCGCGTCCCGGATACGCACCTGGAAGTCCTGGAACTTGGCCCACATGTCCAGCTTCGCGTAGGTCAGCGCCGTATCGAAGTTGGTCTGCTCACACTTGTACTCGACGCCCGCCATTACCGTTGGATCGGTTGGCTCACGGTCTTTCGCGGTGGTGTCGGTGGTACCAGCAATGGTGCTGCCCACGCCAAGCCCCAGCAGCTCGCCGGACTGTTCAGCCACGCCGATCACGTTGATGTTGGTGAGAAATGCGGCCGACTGCTGGATCTGGTCTTCCAGCGTCTGCGCCACGGACGCCTCCACGTTGAATTTGCTCGACAGGTCAATGACCTCCACGCCGTTCAGGCGGGCCAGCTGCATCAGGTAGGCGTTAAAGGCAAAGCGGGTTTTCTGTTTCATCGGGTTTGTTGCTCCATCAGCAATTGGTCAGGCCGCCAGCCGGTACGTCACCGCCCGGTGCGCGCTGGCGATAATCGGTGCGGCTGTCCTGACGGCTCAGCTGCGCCTGAAGTTCGTTAAATGCGGCCACCTGCTCAGAGAAAGCGGTTTGCTGCGTTTTCAGCTCCGTCTCCATCTGGCTCAGCCGTTCGGCCTGCCCGCTCAGCGCGGAATCCGTGCGGGTGCTCAAGCTCTGCTGCTCGGTGGCAACCAGCTCCACCGCCTTATGCACGTCAGAAAAGCGCGCATCGTCGGACTGCTCTTTTTTGCTGAACAGCGCGGTAACGCGGGTGAACAGGGACAGCTTGTCGTCCTGGGCTTCCGTCAGTTCGATAACCGTTTCTTCAGCGGCGGAAAACAGGTTTTCAGGTGACTGCTTGCGGTTTGCCAGCGGGTTACGCGTGGCCGTTGCGCTGAACGTCAGGATTTCTGTCCCGAGGCTGGCCGGATCGTCAGTGGCAGCCAGGCCAATCAGATACGCCTTGCCGGTGTCGGCAAATTTCGGGCTGATTTCCATTGAGGTGAACAGCTTCTGGCCCAGCTTAACCAGCGCCACCAGACCGTCCGTCGGTTCGATATCCGCATACAGCGCCATCTTTCCGACCAGCGGGCCATCCTTGATTTCCTCTGCCGCCAGCGCCGTCACTTTGCCGTAGCGGTTAAACGTGCTGTCCGGGGAGTAAGACTTGATGTGTTCAAGGTTGATCGTGGCCGTGTACAACTCCGGGTTATAGGCGGCGGCCATCTGTACCAGCCATTCGCGCGTGATTTCGCGTCCGTCCGTGGTGGCACCTTCCACCCCGATACGAAAACGTTTTGCTTTTACCGTCATGAGCCAGGCTCCGTTGAGAAATAACTCTGTGAGGCCTTATGTTTGCGGTGATGGGGGGGCTGAAACAACGGGCTGGCATTGTGGGGGGAACCACACAATCAGATGCGGCAGAAAAGGCGGCGTCGGGGCCGTATTTTGGGGCAATGAATACAATACTGACGCCCGCAGACCTCGATCCCCGCAGACAGGCTCTTATCCTGTACTTTCAGGGATACCGCATCGCCCGCATTGCTGAAATGCTGGGAGAGAAACCCGCAACCGTTCACAGCTGGAAGAAGCGCGACAAGTGGGGCGACTACGGCCCGCTTGATCAGATGCAGCTGACCACCACCGCGCGTTACTGCCAGCTGATTATGAAGGAGCAGAAAGAAGGGAAGGATTTCAAGGAGATTGACCTGCTCGCGCGCCAGTCCGAGCGCCACGCCCGCATCGATAAGTTCAGCAACGGCGGGAATGAGTCGGACCTGAACCCGAAGGTGGCCAACCGTAACAGCGGCCCGCGTAAGCCGCCTGAGAAAAACGTCTTCAGCGACGAACAGATTGAAAAGCTGCAGGAGGTTTTCCACGGTTCGATGTTCGGTTATCAGCGCAACTGGTGGGAAGCGGGCAACAGGCACCGTATCCGCAACGTTCTGAAGTCCCGCCAGATTGGCGCAACCTTCTACTTTGCCCGCGAAGCGCTGATTGATGCGCTGACCACCGGCCGCAACCAGATTTTCCTGTCAGCCAGTAAGGCGCAGGCGCACGTCTTTAAGCAGTACATCATTGAGTTTGCCCGTGAGGTGGACGTGGATCTGAAGGGCGATCCGATGACGCTCAGTAACGGCGCGTGCCTGTACTTTCTTGGCACCAACGCCCGTACCGCGCAGAGTTACCACGGAAACCTCTATCTGGATGAATACTTCTGGATCCCGAGATTCCAGGAGCTGCGCAAGGTTGCATCCGGTATGGCGCTACACAAAAAGTGGCGGCAGACGTATTTCTCCACTCCGTCCAGCCTGACGCACAGCGCTTACCCGTTCTGGTCCGGCGCCCTGTTCAACCGTGGCCGCGCCAAAACGGATCGCGTGGACATCGACCTGACGCACGGTTTCCTGTCGCCGGGTAAGTTCTGCGATGACGGCCAGTACCGCCAGATTGTCACCGTTGAGGATGCGGTGCGCGGCGGCTGCAACCTGTTTGATATCGACCAGTTGCGCCTGGAGTACAGCCCGCCGGAATATCAGAACCTGCTGATGTGCGAGTTTATCGACGACCTCGCGTCCGTGTTTCCGCTTGCCGATCTTCAGGCGTGCATGGTGGACAGCTGGGAAGTCTGGCAGGACTTTGAGGCGCTGGCGCTGCGTCCGTTCGGCTGGCGTGAAGTCTGGATCGGATACGACCCGGCCAAAGGCACGCAGCACGGCGACAGCGCCGGGTGCGTGGTGATTGCACCCCCTTCCGTTCCCGGCGGCAAGTTCCGCATTCTGGAGCGCCACCAGTGGCGCGGCATGGACTTCCGCGCGCAGGCCGATGCCATCAAGGAGCTGACCCGCCAGTACAACGTGACCTACATCGGCATTGACTCCACCGGCGTGGGCCATGGCGTCTATGAGAACGTGAAGATGTTTTTCCCGGCGGTAAAAGAGTTTGTCTATAACCCAAACGTGAAAAACGCCCTGGTGCTTAAGGCATACGACATCATCAGCCACCGCCGCCTGGAGTTCGACGCGGGCCACACCGACATCGCGCAGTCATTCATGGCTATCCGCCGGGCAACAACCGCCAGCGGCAACCGTCCGACCTATGAAGCCAGCCGCAGCGAAGAAGCCAGCCACGCCGATTTAGCCTGGGCAACCATGCATGCCCTTTCCAATGAGCCGCTTCAGGGTGAAGCCGCACACACCAGCAACATCGTGGAGATTTTTTAATGAGCAAACGCAGGAACCGCAGCGGCCAGCAGGCCACCACCCGTACCGTTCAGGCCAGCGCACCGCAACAGCCGCACGCAGAGGCCTTCACCTTTGGCGACCCGGTGCCGGTGCTGGATCGCCGCGAACTGCTGGATTACGTCGAATGCGTGGTGATGGATAAGTGGTATGAGCCGCCGGTGAGTTTTGACGGGCTGGCGCGCACGTTTCGCGCCGCCGTACATCACAGCTCGCCGATTGCCGTTAAGCGCAACATCCTGACCAGCACGTTTATCCCGCACCCGCTCCTGAGCCAGCAGGCATTCAGCCGCTTCGTTCAGGACTATCTGGTGTTTGGTAATGCCTATCTGGAAAAGCGCACTAATCGGTTGGGCGGCGTGCTGTCGCTGGAGCCGGCACTGGCAAAATTTACCCGGCGCGGCACCGATTTAGACACCTACTGGTTTGTGCAGTACGGCCTGACATCGCAGCCGTATGAATTCACCAAAGGCAGCATCTTCCACCTGATGGAACCGGATCTGAATCAGGAGGTTTACGGCCTGCCCGAATATCTTTCTGCCATTCCGTCCACGCTGCTGAATGAGTCGGCCACCCTGTTCCGGCGCAAATACTACATGAACGGCAGCCACGCGGGCTTTATCATGTACATGACTGACCCGGCGCAAAGCCAGGAGGACGTTAACAACATCCGTGCCGCGATGAAAGGAGCCAAAGGTCCGGGCAACTTCCGTAACCTGTTTATGTATTCGCCGAACGGCAAGAAAGACGGCATTCAGATCATCCCGCTGTCAGAGGTGGCGGCGAAGGATGAATTTCTTAGCATCAAGAACGTGAGCCGCGATGACATGATGGCCGCGCACCGCGTACCGCCGCAGATGATGGGAATCATCCCTAATAATGTTGGTGGCTTCGGAGATGTTGAAAAAGCGAGCCGGGTATTTGTTCGCAATGAATTAACACCACTTCAAAAAAGGCTCGGAGAATTAAATAACTGGCTTGAGGAAGAAGTCATAAAATTTAATGATTATAATTTTTAAAAACGGGCCTTTCATTAAGAATAATGGAAGGCTCAGAATTTATCATTTTGTCTCAATCACGTCCAAGTACTTATGAAATATATCCCAAGTTGCCTTGATACAATCCTTATATTGCTGTTCCGAAAGGATCTCTGGACGACCATGCCTTGCATCCAGTTGGAGTTTACCAACTTTTTCCCTAATAAAATCCGCTTCTAGGCCAAGAGTTTCCTTGAATAAATCCCAACTTTTCTGCTTGGGTTTGCCTAATCGTAAGGCATTATGATTCTTCAACCACTCTAATGCACGGTAACAACAGAATGATGTGTCACTTACATCTTTGAGTGCATCACTCATACTTGATAAAGCTTGACTGATATACATCCCACTCTCACCAATTGAATATTTTCTAATCCTAGCTAAGGATGCATCATAATCATTTATTGGGAAGTGTTGTGTTATAAGAGTGTTATTGATTCCATAGACTTCATCCCACGCTAATGAATCGTTAATAACTCGCATAACTTCAGCTCTATAACTATGCCCTGTTATAAACGCAACTTTCGCCAAATCTTGCTCTACAATTCCTTGAACAAAATTTCTCATAGTAAACATATCAAAAACATCCTCACCCTCCACATAAACCAAAAGTTGATTCATAAGAATCCGGACATCCACTTTGAAAACCTCATTTACATTTCCAGCTGTTTGAAATGAAGATTTAGTTTTGAAGTAATGTTTGTCGATTATTGCTCTATTGGGATGTATGGTTCCGATAAAAGTGTAAAGTGACATTATATTCCCTTTTTATAGGATTGAGCCTGATTGTCGGATTATACCTTAAAAGCTGCAGCGCGCGCTCGTACCCCCGCCACGCCTGCCCGCTTTATGAAGTGGTTTTCATGCACTGCATGACCTACGCAAAAGCCCGCCATTGCTGGCGGGCTTCAGGTAAAACGATCATCGCGGGATCATGCGAACTCATGCAGCATAGGCATGCACTGCCCATGCATCAGCTATAACAAGGAAAAGTCATCGTCAGCTGGCAGATTTTCTGTCACGTCTGAAGATAGCTGTTGAAGATATAAAAGACCTTGTGAGAGTGAAACAGGTTCTGAAAACTCAAACATGAATGCGCCATCGATAGTCCTGCCTAACCAGTAACCTCCCCCGTTCTTCTTTGGGCGCTGGAAGAAAACCCATCCGCCAGGAACGTATTTTGTGAGTGAGTCACCGCGATAGATTATCTGGTAATTGTCGTCACGCTTGGCCATACGTCACCATCTTTTCCAAAGCTGCAGTTACTGTTTACCATCTGAATTTTAGCCCTCACCTAACTTCTTCCTTCCGCCAATCTTCTGATCCCGAATCTCATCCACAATCCCCGTGAACATCTCAGCTACCCAGACCATGGCAATTTCTTTGTCGTCATCATTGTAGAGATCGTTGACCAATGAACGTGTAATCAAATCAATGCGCTGCAGTCGAATAGACTCCATGTAAAAATCTTTCATTCTCCCTCCCCAAAGCAAACACTGTATGCATGTACAGTATATAAAGTCTCATCAAATGTGAAACGATTTTTACCCTTTACCAGGATTAACCTTAGCTTTTTAGATTACATAGGTTTACCTCTCTGCTTCTCTGCAAGTAGATGAAATCTGGTAAGTAACTCTTTTGCCCTAATTCTCTTGCGGGGCCGTAACAGCTCACCTTGTGCAGTACTGCTGAACCACATCCCACCAATACGCGTTTCAGTTCCATCAACCAAACGTGAGGCCAGTCCACGGCTGATAACTTCGCCACTAAGATCACGCACCTGTTCAATCACACGAATGCATGCGGCCTCTTTCTTATCCGAACGCTTGAACACTTTGGCTGACTTTTGAGGCTGTTCGGAACGTATTCTGGTCAACTGCTTGCGCCGTTCCTTCCTGCTCATACTTCCAAAGTCAAGATCAGGCATACCTTCCGGTTTCATCAGATCCTCGGATCCCGATCTCCCCGTACAGTTATTGACAGAACTCCGAGAGGGCGCGTTCGCACCCTTAAGGTCAACCGCCAATTCAACGGCCCGCTTCGCGACAATCTTCCATTGCACGAGACGAGTTAAAATTGGTGTGTCCTCCCCGACGGATGTTGCATACACGCCTTTGATACGCAGAGTTTCCTCGCCGTATTCGTTGCGGTCTTGAGATGCCTGATACCATGTGCGCACAGCCAGATCGTCATGACGAACAAATGGCCCGCCCTGAGCATTAACGTATTCGGCCCAGTCACCATCATCGGCAGCATCATGAGCGGCAGCAAATTCGACACTGAGGCCGTGAGCGGTTTCGCTGTCTTTCATACGGCGTAATTCGCGGTAAACCGTGACCGGCGCACCGCCAACAAACTGAAACTGGCGAATGTGCCACCGTGCCGCCCAGGCTGAAACGGCTGGCGCAGTCTCTTTCAGCTCTTTGCCACTCTCATCATCCAGCTCACCATCAAGGGCGTATCCGTCGATGTTTTTGGAAATATATTTAGCCACATAGCCCGTCGCACTGCCTTTATCGGGATCGATGGCTTCAGCGTGAAAGCGGGCCTTGCGGGCTTTATCCGTAGTCAGTTCATCACTCTCTTCCTGATAGGCGTAATCACGCAGGATTTGACGTACGCGGTCCACGTTTTCTGGAAGCATAAACATCAGCATGTGCCAGTGAGGCGTAGCGTCATGATGCGGCTCAGCTACACGAATGCCGAAGATGCGAATATCTTCACGATGCAGTTTTGCACGGACTTTCTGCCAGACGTTGCAAAGATAACGCTGGGTCTCTGCCGGGCTGGCACCATTCCATTTACGGTTGCGATAGCCGGTTTTGATAGTGGCGTGATACCGCGATGGTGCAGTGATGGTATAAAACTCCCCCACAAAACCCATCTCGTTACAGATATCCTCAAAGCCACGAATTCGGGTCATCAGCTCACAACGGCGGATCGCAGGGTTAGCAACGCTGCCATCATATTTCTCAATCAGGCTGATGCGGTTTCCTTCCTCGTCTTCCAGCTCCATCCCTTTAAGAAATTCACGGGTGCGGCGTTTCTGTTCACGCCATTCGATGATTGTCATGCTGCTGGCGTAAGGGGTGTGTTTTTTGCTGACGTTAGCCAGGGCAATCTGGAGATGTTCCCGCCACGATGCCGCGATACGGCGCAGCCGGCCTTTCCACCATTTTTCCATCTGCATACGCATTATGGCGGGGGTAACCTCTTCAGGGTCAAAGAGGCGAGACGTAACTTTCTCCCAAAGTGGAGGCGTCTGCTTAAACTCTCTGGTGATGATTGCTGCCATCATGAAGATCCGGTGAGTGTATTTGTAATCTGATTCATCCCCCCCCAGGCCGTGTGCCTGAGCTATTTCAGCCAGAATGAAGCTGGCAACATCACCGGCCAGCAGATCAACATCCGCACGGGCCATTTCAGGAAGACGGTTGAATCTTCTCATCAACTCCCAGAGAGTGCCGGCGGCGGTTGCTGCCCGGTTGTTATCGCCAGCGTTCTCGGTGAGCGTCATAAACGTACCCTGGTTCATTTCCCCCAGACGATACTGCGCATTCACCAGCTCAAGGCGTGGCAATGTCCGCTCAACGAAGGTTTTCGTTAAGTAGGCATTGGCCCGCTGAACACCATGCTCTTTCTCCAGCTCAGCCAGCCGGCGATTAACATCAATGCGGACAAGGGTGGGTTGCGCTTCCAGTAATTCCCGCGCATGCGAGACAGCCGCAATCAGTTGATCGCGGCGGAAGATTTCTTCATAGGTGAGGTATGGGCTGGCGATGGCCTGCCGTGGTGCGTTCCAGGCATAAGCCCATTCTTGTGAAGTAGTTGGGCGGTTCATATTTCAAATGCCAGTTGGGGAGTAAATATATCTTTTACGGCATCGTAATTAAGAGAACTGGCGCTGTTCATTGACTCAATACGCTCAACAAGCACAGAAGCCCTGGTTTCTTTACTTGCTGGCGCATAAGCACTTTTGTTCCAAGCTTTATCAATACCTATGTTTCTCGCTACGTTCGTACTGTCTGCAGAGGACAAAGGTATTTGAGTGAATAAGCTTTTATTCAGCATTCGCAATCCGTGCAGTTTAGCGATTGGATAGCCGTTTTCATCTACAACATGACGAATTAGATCGCGAAGGCGTGCGGCGCAATCTTTGGGCCTTCTTGCGTCGTATTCCCCCATCGAACCTACCGCAACTCGAGGGAATTCATGGCACAGACGAATGAACCGTTCATCTGGCTCATTCATATGCCACACAGGTACTCCAATGACTTTACCGTGCGGCCACTCAGCAATAAGCGCATCATTTTCTTCACTGCTGCCGCCAATTACATCCGGGATGATGGCAAATGAAAAGCGGGGATGGTTAGCCCAGCGCGCCACGAACTTGTAATAAACGCTCCAACTCACAACGCGCTTTTTTGTCCAAAAGCTGAACGCGCCATTATCCAGCGCGAAGCTCTGGCAAATTTCACTTGCAAGGGGCAACTGGGATGCATTTGCAAAACTGATAAACGCATGCCTACCTTTCCAAGCTTTCAGCGCGCAGGTATCTGGCGTGATTGGTCCCCCGTGATAATGGATCACAATGCAATCTCGCTTAATAGCCCAGGATAAATTTGCGGGTTAGCATGCTTCACCGCCGTGCCAATCGGCCGGCTGACGGCAATAATCTCTTCCGCGTTTTTGCCCCTTCCAGCGGCTACACCAATGCTGCGCGGGGCGGTAATCTGATGAAGGTCAAACTGGCGATAGAGGCTTTTGACCAGGCGGGTGTGGCTGTTGGAAGCGATGACCGGATGGCGGGTAGCCACATCACTTAGGACAGATGCCAGCTCATACTGTCTATCTTTTCCAAAGCCTCCACTGTGATAATCCGCAAAGGTGTCATCGTATGGAGGATCGCAATAAACCACATCGCCGGTTTTAAGCATGTTCAGCGTTTCAGTAAAATCAGCACAAACGAACGTTGCCCGTTTTGCTTTTTCTGCAAAGGCTTTGATTTCTTCCAGCGGAAAATACGGCTCTGTGTAATTACCAAAGGGGATATTGAAATTGCCCTTCTGGTTATAGCGACACATGCCGCGATAGCCATTGCGGTTCAGATAAAGGAAATAGGCCGCGCGTTCCAGCAATGGCAACCCAAGATGATGATTAAATGCTTCGCGGATTGAGTAATAACTTTCCTGCGTGCGATTTTCCGCAAATGCCCGGAATGCCAAAATAATGAACTGCTGAGAGTTATCTTTAATCTGACGATAAAGGTTAATCAGGTCTGGATTAACGTCCGCCACCAAATACGCCGAATAATCAGTGTTCATCATCACTGCACATGAACCCGCGAAAGGCTCAACGAGGCGATCACCCGCCGGCAAGTGTTTATTAATCTCAGCCATGATGCGTGACTTACTGCCAGCCCACTTCAAAACGGTGTTCATACTGATGCCCCTCTGAAATGAGATGCGTGCAGCTCCTCAACTTGTTTACAGGTCACACACAGTGTCACGCCAATGAGTGCCTTGCGGCGTTCTTCGAGGATCGGTGCTTCGCATTTTTCACAGAAGAACGCGCTAATCTTCACAGGGCGATTGATCACATTTGCCAGGCTGCGGGCCAGATTCTCAGCCTCGCGCTGCTGCGCTAAATCCATTGAATCAGCCATTAGTGCAGCTCCTGCGCCTGTTTCTGAATCTCTTCAGCTTCTTCGCGAATCAGTTCAGCGGCTTCAATAGAATTCGCCGCACCACTGGCAATTTTTTCCGCAAGTAAATTAAGGCGGGATGAAAAGACAGCTGCACGATTACGGCGCTCATCCATACGTGCAGCATTCAGCAATGACTCGATCGCTTCAGGGGTAGTTTTCATTACTTTCGTTTCAATGTTTCTCATTAACTCTCTCCAGATTTAAGGCAAAAGAATGCCCGGCGGGTTTACGCCTTTAATTTCGGTTGGTTACTTAATTAGGTAGTGAAAGCTTCTTGGGAAATAAACTCACGACTGCACGAAAATGGTTCATAGCACCTATCAGCGCATACTTTTCATCACTCGTCAGCTCATCAAAGTCACATTCATGACGCTCTGACTTAAGGTTTGCCAGAAAGAATATTGCGGACAGCGCACGCTTATTCTTTTCAAAATACACATCGCGCTTATCGCGCATATCAAACATGAACCGCTTAAGCTCGTCACCGCAGCTTTCACCGAAAACTTTTGTACGAAGATTTGCAATGTGGCTCAGGCCTTTGACGCGTTCCCCGGCCGTCATTGGGACAATAGCTTGTTCAGCATTGATAGCCATTTGCTCTTACTCCCTGTGGTAGTTAAACCTGCCAGTAATTCCGCCTGTGAAATTGACGGATGCCAGCGCCTGCCCTTCTCACCCATGATCCAGCCATTACCGAAAGATGGAGAGGGATTCTGACGCTTCAAAAGAGGTGCTACAGAAAAAGCCATAGTTCCCTCAACTCAGACCGATAGAAGCAGTGATACCACTTACCGCGTCTACGGTGGATGACAACGTGGGGTTACTGTGAATACGCGATTGCACTGCAAGAGCTGCCAATGACAGATAACGGACGCCGGCATTAATGCTGGTCACAAGGGCACTTCTACCTCCAGCTGTCATTCGACCACCTGACACTGCATATGCTGCTAGCTGGCCAACCTCAGCCGTGGCTTTCAGTGCGTAGATATCCAGCTTGTCTGCCGTCATTTCATTAACCGGGACAGATGGCAGACAGTGCATCTGAGCCAATAGCGCATCAAGTAGGCTTGCATCCTCAGTAACATCTGTCAGCCGCATAAGATCCGCACAGGTCAGTTGGTGCTTTTGATCGGGGTTGAGTTTGTTACGCAACATCTGCACGTTCATGGTGGCTTCAACCGCTACATCTGCCAGATTATGACGCTGCGCGAACGCCCGGCACGCATCGTCAAAATGCGGGTGTTTGGAAACCTGAAAATCAAACATTTCAAAAGTTCCCTATTGGGTACAGGATGGTTCACGGCCCACGATGATCTGGAAACGATTATGTCCCAGTGCCTGACGGGTTTGGCGCTCAATGTATTTGAGGTAATGGATAGTGTTTCTGCTGTTCTTATGGGACTTCTTGTCCTGAGAAAGGATCCCCTTCTCACACCAAGAGCGTACGGTACGAGGCTTCATACCGTGCAGTTCTGCGAACTCTTTGGTGGTAAGTTTCGCTTTTGGGATATAAATTGAAATCAAGGTCGCCATCGGGCATATTCTCCTGTTAGGTCGCATGTAGTTAACATCGCGTATCACCCAGTTCGCACCTGGGATACGAAAGACAATAGGATCACACAAATCAAATGTCAATAAAAACGTTCGCAGATGGGATACAGCTAACGCCAACAGAAGGTGGTAAAGAGGCAATTGAGAGGATTTGCGAGGCTTATGGGTTCGGTAAAAGACAACAGCTAGCCGATCACATGGGGGTTTCAAAGGGAGGCATGGGAAATCGTTGGATGAGGGATACATTTCCATACGACTGGATTATCGTGTGCGCCGCTGAAACTAAAGCCTCCTTATCCTGGTTAATGACTGGTAAAGGACCGATGTTCACCCCTCAAGAATCAGATCTAATTAGTGTCAATAATATTAAAATAGTAAATGGGCTTATTGAAGATGCAAAATTTTCATTGTTCGATACGTCATTCTTAAGAAGTGATATCAAAGAACCGGTTCAACTTATCGAACATCAGGCAAGATACATTTTAGAGAGTAAATTCAACGATATTACTGATGGCCTTTGGCTGGTTGAAATCGAAGGTACAAACAGCCTGAGAAAACTCTCACGCTTGCCTAATAAAAAATTAAGAGTTAGTGACGATGAAATTTCCTTTGAGTGCAACATCGATGATATCAAACCGATTGGTAAGGTTATCATGACTACCCTTTATTCTTAGGTTATCAAGTGTCTGTTAGAAAGTTTGATAGCGGTAAGTGGCTGTGTGAATGCTACCCTGCCGGACGTTCTGGACGCAGGGTTAGAAAGCAGTTCTCAACGAAAGGCGAGGCTGTTGCGTTCGAAAAGCACACCATGTCTGAGACTGACGCTAAGCCCTGGCTTGGCGAGAAAGATGATACACGCCTCTTAAGTGAACTGATCCAACTGTGGTGGGAACTGCATGGCGTCACACTAGCTGACGGCAAAAACAAGAAATTACGCTTTCAAAATTTAAACAGAACTTGTGAAGCTCTTGGCGATCCCATCGCTGCTGACCTTACCCCTTTCGACATATCAGAATATCGAAGAAAGAGAATTAGCGGTGAAGTCTTTAGCAAAAAACGGAACCGGTTTAGATTACCGGCCGCGCTATCTACAATAAATATCGAATGCACTTACCTCACTTCCGTATACAACACGTTAAAAAAACTTGGCCATATTAAATATCCCAATCCTATCGAGAACGTTCCGCCATTCAGGATTAAAGAAAAAGAGCTATCATTCCTGAATATTGCCGAGGTGAACGCACTACTCAAGGCTTGTGAGGCATATGACAATGCCGATTTGACCACTATCGTGAAGATTTGCCTGAGCACTGGCTGCAGGTGGGGTGAGGCTTTGAATCTAAGAGGTTCTCAGGTCATCCCATACAAAATCAATTTCGCTTATACGAAAAGCGGTAAGAATCGATCCGTACCAATCACCAAAGAGCTGTTTGACGAGATCAACAAAAAGCAGGGAGCGCTTTTTAAAGATGTGACCAAGCGGTTCAATACCGTCCTAAAGATGGCTAATATTGAACTGCCTCATGGTCAGAAAACGCATGTTTTGCGTCATACGTTTGCTAGCCACTTCATGATGAACAGCGGAAATATTCTGGTGCTGAGACAAATTCTTGGCCACACAGACATCAAAATGACGATGATTTACGCTCACTTTTCGCCCGATCATTTAGAAGACGCAACGACGAAAAATCCGCTGGCCATGATTGATATGACTGCGGATTAAATGGCGACAAAATGGCGACAGAGAGTGTCAACTCATAGATACTGAAGGCATACATAAATTGGTTAAATCATTAATTAGTAATAATTTTTCATATTAATCAAGGATGTATTAAGTTATGCAAAAAATCATAGTAATAACCGGCTGTTCCAGCGGAATTGGCATGGTCGCCGCCAACGATTTACTGCGTCGTGGCTATCACATTTATGCGGCCTGTCGTAAGCCGGCAGACGTGGCGCGGATGAATGAACTGGGGTTTACCGGCATTCAACTCGATCTGAACGACAGCGAGAGCGTTGAGCGCGCCGCCGCAGAAATCCTCACCCTCAGCGAAGGGCGCGTGTTCGGCCTGTTTAATAACGGCGGCTACGGCGTGTATGGCCCGCTGGAGTCGATTTCCCGTCAGCAGATGGAACAGCAGTTCGCCACCAATCTGTTTGGCACCCACCAGCTGACCACCCTACTTTTGCCGGCATTGCGCGCCAGTGGCCAGGCCCGGATTGTGAATACCAGTTCGGTTTTAGGGCTGATTTCCACACCCGGTCGCGGCACCTATGCCGCCAGTAAATATGCGCTGGAAGCCTGGTCCGATGCGCTGCGGATGGAGCTGCACGGCAGCGGCATTCGCGTCAGTCTGATTGAACCGGGTCCGATTAAAACCCGCTTTACCGATAATGTCAGCCAGGGGCAGTCAGACAAACCGGTGAGGAACCCTGGGATTGCTGCCCGTTTCACACTGCCACCCGAAGCAATTTTGCCGAAGTTGCGCCATGCTTTAGAGAGTAAGCATCCGCGCCTGCGCTACCCGGTGACGGTTGTTGCCCATGGCATGAGCCTGTTGCGCCGTTTACTGCCCGGCTGGATGCTGGATCGCATTTTGCGCGGGAAATAGCCGGATCGCGACGATAAGCCTTGAAGCACCGCGCTGCGCCCCAATAAAGTAAGAAACCCGGATAAAGAGACAAATTCATGTCACCACAAGCTGCAATTGTTACGATTAACGAAACCAACCTGCAACAGACGCTAGAGCAGTCGATGCAGGTGCCGGTACTGTTTTACTTCTGGTCTGCCCGCAGCCAGCATTGCCAGGAACTGTCACCGGTGCTGGAGCGCCTTGCGCAGGAGTATGCCGGTCAGTTCATCCTCGCCGAGCTGGATTGCGACGCCGAACCGGCAGTCGCGCAACAGTTTGGTCTGCGCTCTATTCCGACCGTTTATCTGTTCCAGAATGGCCAGCCGGTTGATGGCTTCCAGGGACCGCAGCCGGAAGAAGCGATCCGCGCGCTGTTGGATAAAGTGCTGCCAAAGCCGGAAGAACTGAAGGCGCAGGAAGGCATGCAGTTAATGGATGAAGGCAAAGTGCTGGATGCCCTGCCGCTGCTGAAAGACGCCTGGCAGCTGAGTAACCAGAACAGTGAAATGGGCTTCCTACTGGCAGAAGCGCTGATTGCCTTAAACCGCAGCGAAGAAGCTGAGCAGGTGCTGAGCGTCGTGCCGTTGCAGGACAAAGATACCCGTTATCAGGGATTGATGGCGCAGATCGACCTGCTGAAGCAGGCGGCCGATACGCCGGAGATCCAACAGCTGCAACAACAGCTGGAAGCGGAACCTGAAAATGCTGAGCTGGCGACCAAACTGGGGCTGCAACTGCATCAGGTGGGACGAAATGAAGAAGCGCTTGAGCTGCTGTTTACCCACCTGAAGAAAGATTTGGGCGCGGCCAATGGTCAGGCGCGCAAAATGCTGCAAGAGATCCTGGCCGCGCTGGGAACGGGCGATGCACTGGCGGCGAAATACCGCAGACAGCTCTACTCTTTGCTGTACTGATCCTCCCGGAACCGTTCAGCCTGCGGCACAGGCAGGCTGAATGATGACGGGGTTGGGCCGAATGAGTCGGCCCAGGTAACAACAATCCGGAGGTTATATGCTTACAGTCATTCCTGTCATTATTGTTCTGGCCCTCATTATTGTCTGGTCAGGCATTAAAATTGTCCCGCAGGGCTATCAGTGGACGGTGGAGCGCTTTGGCCGCTATACCAAAACCCTGCAGCCTGGCCTGAATCTTCTGGTGCCGTTTATGGATCGTGTCGGTCGCAAGATCAGCATGATGGAACAGGTGCTGGATATCCCCTCGCAGGAAATCATCTCTAAAGATAACGCCAGCGTCACCATTGATGCGGTCTGTTTTACCCAGGTGGTGGATGCGCCGCGTGCTGCCTATGAAGTGCGTAATCTTGAACTGGCGATCGTCAATCTGACCATGACCAATATGCGTACGGTACTGGGGTCAATGGATCTGGATGAGATGCTGTCGCAGCGCGATAACATTAATACCCGCCTGCTGCGCATTGTCGATGAAGCGACCAATCCGTGGGGCGTGAAAATCACCCGTATTGAAATCCGTGACGTGCGGCCGCCGGTTGAACTGATCGCCTCAATGAATGCGCAGATGAAAGCCGAACGTACCAAGCGCGCAGGTATTCTTGAAGCCGAAGGGGTGCGTCAGGCCGCGATCCTGCGGGCTGAAGGTGAGAAGCAATCACAAATTCTGAAAGCCGAAGGTGAACGCCAGTCGGCCTTCCTGCAGGCTGAAGCCCGCGAACGTAGCGCGGAAGCGGAAGCGATTGCCACCAAAATGGTTTCTGAAGCGATTGCCGCCGGCGACATTCAGGCCATCAACTACTTCGTTGCGCAGAAGTACACCGATGCGTTGCAAAAAATTGGTTCGTCCAACAGCAGCAAAATCGTGATGATGCCGCTGGAAGCCAGCAGCCTGATGGGTTCCATTGCGGGGATTGCCGAGTTGATGGGCGAGAGCAAAAAGGAACGGGGTGTGAAATGATCACCGAGCTGTTAGCGAACCCCTGGTGGCTGTGGCTGTCGGTCGGTGGCGTGCTGCTGGCGGCGGAAATGCTCGGTGCCAGCGGCTACCTGCTGTGGAGCGGTGTCGCAGCCCTGCTGGTCAGCCTGCTGATGTGGCTGGTGCCGCTGCCATGGGAATGGCAGGGCGTCAGCTTTGCGCTGTTAACGGTGCTTTCGGCGCTGTGGTGGTATCGCTGGCTGAAAGGCAAAGATCGCCAGCAGCCGCCCTCTTCGCTTAATCAGCGCGGCATTCAGCTGATTGGCCGCGAACTGACGCTGGACGAAACGCTGGTCGATGGCTTTGGCCATGTGCGCATTGGCGATAGCGGCTGGCGTGTGCAGGCGGCTGAAAACTTCCCGGCGGGCACCCCGGTCACGGTGGTTGCCGTGGAAGGGGTCACGCTGAAAATCATCAGGCGCGCAGGAAGTCCTGCCAGCGTCTGACCAGATAGTTATGTTCATCCATCACTGAGTTCCAGACGCCAATATGGCTCATCCGCTGTTCGTAGCTGCCGCCATCGCGAACTTCGCCTTTGGCGATCAGCGGTTGGCCTGAGGCATCAGGCAACACGTCACTGGCCGGTTTTCCGCCATACCAGAAATCCCATTCCGCTTCCGACAAATGCTCGCGCGTACGTTGCGGATTGGAGATGTAATAGCCCTGACGGGCCATAATGGCGCCAGGCCAGCCCGACTGCCACCAGTTAAGGTAGGCGTAGGCCGCATCCTTGATTTTCCCCGTCGCGCAACGCGACAGAGACATGCCGCCGTACCAGGCGCGGTAACCTTCTTTTGGCGTCGCCAGTTTATAGCCGCTCTGACGGAAATGGTGCCGGAAATAGGTCGGAGCCCACAGGCTTTGCACGCCGACCTGCTGATTCTCAATCAGCGCACAGGCCTCATCCTGAGTAGACCAGAAGGCGGCGAAATGTCCCTGGCGCTGCAATCCCGCCAGCACGCCGGTCAGGCTATCAATCTCTTCCAGCGTCAGATTGCCGACGTTGCTGAATTCGCCCAGCCCGGCGCCCTGCACGGCCAGCACCGCATCCAGCGCGCCCATGGCCGCATCATCCTGCAATGCGGCCTGGCCCGAAAACGCCGGATGGAGTAACCAGCCCCAGCTCTCCTCTTCGCGGCTTAACGCGGCGGGTAGGCGGTCGGCATGGTACGCAAAACTGTCGGCATTGTGCGTCAACGGCAGCATGCTGATCAGCTCAGTCGGCTGGCCGCCAAGGCTGCCATCGTGCTGCACGTACAGACGGTTGACCGGGACGCTGCCGTCGCCCAGCTTGCCGCCGGGGATCAAGGTGCCCTGCTTCGGCAGCGCGTTGATCTCATCCCAGTATTTCAGTCGGCTGATTTCCAGCGGCTGAATGGCGCGGGCTGGCCAGACAAAATCGATATTGTGGAACCACTGATCGTAAAGATCGTAGCTTTCAGGCTCCATTACCGCGATGCGCTGAGCATCTTCCACGCTGCGTAACAGGTAGACAATTTTGATGCCTAAATCCTGTTCGGCACGCAGGCGAAGGCGCTCCAGCAGCGTTACCGACGTCCCCAGTACGCGCAGAGTGATTTGATTGGTCGCCACGGCTGCGGAGTTCATTACTTATCACCGATTAAAAAGGGCTGCTGAAAACGCAGGAAGGCGCTCTGCAACCGCGAAGCGCTAAGGCCCCGAAGAATAAATACCAGCTGGGAGCTTTCCAGCTCGCCCGGCCAGTCTGTCAGATGAACCGGCGGATGCAGGCTGTGCTGAACGCCGTGGATCACCACCGGCGTGTCGCTCTCCTGAACCCGTAAGATGCCTTTCATCCGCAGTATCGCACTGCCATGACAGTGTAATAGCATCGACAGCCAGACCGCAAAGGCCGCCCAGTTAAACTTCTCCGTCAGGGTAATCACACAGGTTTCCGTTTGCGGATAATGGCTACCGAGGTGGGCGACAGCGGTACCGTCGGCCTTGAGAGCGGCCGTTGCCGGGGCCGGATCGCTGCTGATAACGCCGATCTTTTCCGCCGCCAGATTGCCCAGCCAGCGAAAACGCTGCTGAGCGCTGCCTTCACTGATAGCGGCTTCGAACAAAGTATCAGCCTGATGCAGAAAGGTGGTGGTTTCAGCAATTTCGGCCAGCGGGTTGAGCTGCTGAAGATACGCTTCCAGCTGATGCCGCTGCGCCGTGCTTACCCGATCGCCTTTACTCACCGCCAGCTTATCTGCCGCCGTAACCTGCGCCAGCCATTCCGGCTGGTTTTGTGCCTGCTGCCAGCCGTGCTCAGCATCGACCAGCGTCACCAGCACGCCCTGCGCAAAGTGATACTGCAGCTGACGATCGTGCAGCAAGGTAGAGAGGATTGGCGAGGGATCGGCCAGACCGGTGGTTTCAAGGATCACCTTTTTAAACGGCGGCAGCTGTCCGCGCTCACGCCGTTCGCTCAGATCCAGCAGCGCCTGCTTCAGTTCTCCCCGCACCTGGCAGCAGACGCATCCGCTGGGCAGTAACACCGTATCCGGCGCAACTTCGCCCAACAGCAGATGATCGATGCCCACCTCACCAAACTCGTTAACCAGCAGCGCAACGTCTGCCAGCGCCTGTCCGCCCAGCCAGCTTTTGAGCAGCGTGGTTTTACCGCTGCCCAGGAAGCCACTCAGCACGTGAACCGGGATCTTCTGCCCATCCTGCATCTGCTACCTCGTCTGTTCCAGTGCATCCAGCCAGTCATCATCCAGCGGATCCAGCGGACGCTTTAACAGCGCTTCCGCTTCCTGCCAGATTTGCTCCAGGCTGTTAACTATCACCTGCTGCCCGGTCGGGCTGGCCAGCACCCAGCTAGTGTGAAAATCCGTCAGCTTCAGGCGGAAAGGGGCCAGCGCATGGTTTAACATCGCCATTTGCTGCAGCCGCAGCTGTCGGCGGGGCAAGGTATTTTGCAGCGGATCGCTCCACTGCGGACCGCTATCCAATAAACCACATACGCCACACATGTTGCGCTCCTTGTTTCAGGGCATCACGTCGCCGGAGTTCGGCCCAAGGGTCTGCCCGACAAACAGGTTGCCGCCGGGTTCACTTGCCAGCAGCAGCGCCACCGGTGCAATCTCCTCTGCCCGGCCAAAACGGCCTAAAGGCAGTTCGGCGGCTTTGGCTTTCTTCCACTCGCTGTTCAGACCCTCAATCAGCGGCGTTTCGATCGGGCCTGGCGCAATGGCATTCACCAGCACATTCTGCGCGGAAACTTCCAGCGCCAGCGATTTGGTAAAGCCAATCACACCCGCTTTGGCGGCAGCATAGTGGCAAAGCTCTGCTCCACCCTTGATGCCGAGCTGTGACGCCACGTTGATAATGCGACCCCATTTCTGCGCCAGCATCCATGGCAGCGCGCGTTGTGAAGCGAGAAATACGCTGCGAAGATCGACCGCCATCATCTCGTCCCACATCGCGAGGCTGATATCAGTGCAGCGCGCCTGGCTGAGCATCCCGGCGTTGTTGACCAAAATATCGATGCCGCCGAACTGTTCGACACAGGCATCAACCCCCGACTGCGCGCCCGCCACCTGGCCGACGTCCGCCACCACGCCGATGCAGTCAGCTCCCCGTTCACGGCAGGCCGCAACCGCGTTTTGCAGGTTATCCGCATGACGATCGGCCAGCACCAGTCGGGCGCCCTCGCGGGCGAACAGGCTGGCGATGGCCAGGCCAATTCCGCTGGCAGCACCGGTGATGACCGCTCTTTTCTGTTCCAGTTGCATCATTGCCTCCTTCATTCTGGCCAGCGAACCGTCAGACCGCCGTCAATAATCAGGCTTTGTCCGGTGAGATAGCTACTGGCATCGCTGGTCAGAAAACTGATCAGGTTAGCCACCTCATCAGCGCGGCCGGGACGCCCTAACGGGATCACCCGTGAGGCTTTTGCCAGCCCTTCTGGCCCCAGCGAGTTCTCTTTATCCAGCGACTGCGGTGTTTCAATAAGTCCTGGGATCACCGCGTTACAGCGCACGCCTTTTGGCGCAAGTTCCACTGCCATCGAGCGACAAATGCCGGGAATGCCGGCTTTAGCCGCCGCGTAATGGGCATGATCCTGCCAGCCATAGACGCCGCCGGCGATGGAGGACACCGCCACCAGACTGGCACCCTCACCAAGGTGCGGCGCCGTCGCGCGGAAGCAACGCATCACGCCGGTCAAATCGACATTCAGCATCTCATTCCAGCGATCGTCGCTCATCTCTGCAATCGGCGCGCGGCGCAGCACGCCCGCGTTGGCAACGACATAATCAATGCGGCCAAAATGGGCGATGGCTGCGGCGACAAACGCATTAACCGATTCCGTTTCCGCCACATCCAGCGGCAGCCAAAGCGCGTCGCCTCCCAGCGCCTCCACTTCTGCGGCGGCGCGTTTCGGGTCGTGTGGATCGGCGGGATAAAACCCGCCCACCACCTTCACGCCACGCTGGGCATAGTTTTTTGCCAGTGCCAGCCCGATGCCACTCGCTGCGCCGCTGATCAGCGCTACCGGGGTTGTTTGCGTTGTAGTCACAGTTCACTCCTGAATCTGAATAGTGCCGTTATGCGATGCGTTCTGCGCTGCAGCCGCTTTTTCCGGAACGTGGCGTGCCAGTAAAATGATCATTCCTGAGATAAAGCACGGCAGCGCGCCAAACCATAAGGCCGCTTCTTGCCAGTGGCCGCCGTTGCTGAGGATTGAGGTGGTGCCGACGCCAGCGATAATGGCGCCAACCGGCCCCATCGCACCAATCAGCGCACCTGCGGTGGCGCGAATAGCGGTGGGGAAGCTTTCACTGATAAAGAACAGCGCGGCAGCGTAAGGGCCAATCAGGAAGAACAGGCCAACGCTGTACAGCGCCACGATGATGGCAAAGTTATCCGGGCAGAACAGCATGCCGGCGAAGGCCACGCCGCCCAACATCCAGCCTACGGCGATGGTGTTGCGACGACCAAACCTATCGCCTAACCAGCCGTGCGCCAGATAGCCGCAGTAACCCACCAGGTTGGACATAATCAGGATCAGCAGCGAGTTATCGAAGGACACGGCATGCGTTTTGGTGATCACCGTGGTGCCGAGCACGCTGAAGATCTGTATCGCGAACCAGTTCAGCAACACCGCGCCGCCTAACACCAGCGTTGCCCGCAAGGACGTGCCGCGAAACGCCGCCGCGAGGCCGGACTTCTGCTGCTCTTCGTACGGCATGTCATAGTCCTGCGCAACCTGACGCGCATCGGTTTCATTGCCGGCGGCCCGCAGCTGTTTGATATGCTGATGAACCTGGAACTGCGGCGTCTCTTTCAGTTTTAACGCCATCACCGCAATCACCAGAGACGGGATGGCCGCAAAGATAAAGCTGCCCTGCCAGCCGATAATCGGCATCAAAATCGCGGTGAGCGCCGACGCCACCAGCGCGCCGACCGGCCAGCCGCCCTGCACCAGGCTGTAGATAAAGCCTTTACGCTTGTTCAGTTTCGGATCGTCAATCGCCGCATACAGCTCGGACAAATAGGTGGCGTTAACCGTCTGCTCGGCATAACCAAGGCCAGCCACTGAACGAATGGCGGTGAGCGCACCTTTGCCCCACGCCCCGCCGATGGCGGTCAGCAGCGAACAGAGCGCGGCGCCACCGACGGTAATCACGATGCCCATTCGACGTCCCAGTCGATCCACCAGCGGACCAATCGCCAGCGCAATCACTGCGCCGCCCACCGCCACCCAGGTGGCAATTTCAGCCTGCTCCACTTCACTCCAGCCGAAGTGGCCGCCAATCGCCGGCAGCAAGGTGCCGAATAAAATGAAGTCATAGACCGCGAACACCCAGGCAAAAAAGGCAATCCAGGTAGCAAACTTCACATCTTTGATGCTCAGCTGCTGTGGAAGCCAGCCGTTAACAGAGGGACGTTTAAACAGGCTCATAGTGCGCTCACTCATTAAAAGGTAATGGGCTTAACCCTTGCGCGGATTGCGCTTCAGGTGGTCATCAGCGATTTCGTCGAAGGTGACAAAACGCACGCCTTCATGGCTTTGAATGTATTTAATCAGGCGCTCAAGCATCAGCAGCACCTGTGGGCGACCTGACACGTCCGGGTGAATGGTCATGGTGAACACCGCGAAGTCGTTTTCGCGATAGACCCAGTCAAACTGGTCACGCCACATCTCTTCCAGATGGCGCGGGTTAACGAAGCCATGGCTGTTAGGGGATTTTTTGATAAACATCATCGGCGGCAGATCGTCGAGGTACCAGTTGGCCGGGATCTCCACCAAATCGGTTTCCACGCCGCGCTCCAGCGGTTTCATCCAGCTGTCAGGGTGTTTGCTGTAATCAATCTTGGTCCAGCTGTCACCGACGCGAACGTAATAGGGATGGAAGTCGTTATGCATCAGGCTGTGGTCATACTTGATGCCTTTCTTCAGCAGCAGCTCGTTGGTGACGTTGCTGAATTCCCACCATGGCGCCACATAGCCGGTCGGGCGCTTGCCGGCCAGTTTGCTGACCAGCTCGATGCTGCGATCGAGAATGGCTTCTTCCTGCGCCGGGGTCATGGCGATCGGGTTTTCATGGCTGTAGCCGTGAATACCAATTTCATGGCCCGCGTCAGCCACGGCCTGCATCTGCTCCGGGAAGGTTTCGATTGAGTGGCCGGGAATAAACCACGTGGTTTTTAACTGATGTTCGGCAAACATCTTCAGCAGACGCGGCGCGCCCACTTCACCGGCGAACATGCCGCGTGAGATATCGTCGGGAGAATCTTCACCGCCGTACGATCCCAACCAGCCGGCAACGGCATCCACATCGACACCAAACGCACACAGGATTTCTTTGGCCATCTTTCACTCTCCTCATCGGGTCGACTCACAAGCCAGGCCTGAAGCCGCTCACTTTGTCGCCTATAAAATGGATATTAAAAACAAATGTACATTTTTAAAGTAGCAAAGAGGATGCCAGGTTTTGGTGATGCGCCTCGAAAATCGCGGAAAGGTAAAATTAAGCAATTGATTAATATTATAAAATAGTTGGATTAATCGCGTATCAGGCGCACGGTAAGCCGTTAAGGCGTCTCGGCGAGGCAGCCGGTGAATAATGACTGGTGTGCTAAACGATCCATTATTGTGCAGCCTGCACCATGGCGATGCGCACGGCTTCGCTCCCCTGAAACTGAGGGGATATGGCATAATGGCGGTCTGTTCAGCGGGAGAGTGGGATTAAGGATGGTTAACGACAGTGACAGTTTGAAGGTGGAGGCCAGAGCGCCCGCGCGCTATGAAACCATTCGTCAGGTACTTGAAGATGCCATCGCTTCCCGCAAGGTTCCCCATGGCCTGGTACTGGTTGAAGGCCCGCTGGCCCAGCTGTTTGGCACCAGCCGCGTGCCGGTCCGCCAGGCACTGAGTTTGCTGCACGATCAGGGCTTGATCACCCGCTTTGAGGGCCGTGGCTTTATCGTTGCCCGGCAGAATGAAGAGGTTGAACCCCTGCGTATCGCCCTGACGCGCAGCGTGCTGGGACTGGATCAGCAGCGGGAACTGGTTGATACCCGCAGCACCGGCGAAAAACTGCTGCAAAGTTTGCAGGAAGCGCTCTCCACCTGCATGGTTTTCGGCCACTACCAGCTGAATGAAGCCCAGGCTGCCGAGTTCTATAACGTCAGCCGCAACAGCATCCGCGAAAGCCTGATGCGCCTGCGCGACAAAGGGCTGGTGGAAAAAGAGCCCTATTCCCAGTGGCTGGCAGGCCCGTTAACCGCCAGAGAGATCACCGATCATTATGAGATCCGCGCCAGCCTGGAATCTGCCGCGCTGCGTAAAGCCGCACCGCATCTGCCGCAGCAACAGATCCTCGACAATCTGCAACGGCTGGATCAGGTTGAAGGCAAACGGGTCAGCTCCGCCGAGCTGGAACTGGTCGAGGACGATCTGCATCTGTTTTGCCTGGAGCCTGCCGGCAACCGCACGATGATGGAGATCCTGCGGCAGAGCCAGTCACCGTTGATCGTCACGCGGATTTTTTATGAGATGCTGGCGATCCCGATTGATGACGCGATCGTCAAAGAACACCGTCTGGTGTATGAGATGCTGCTGAAGGGAAGCTGGGATTTGGCGGCGATGGGGCTGCGGGAGCATCTGGAACGTTCGCAGATCCGCACATTACAGAAGCTCAAGGTGCTCTCTGTGTTACCGGTGCCTGAACTGCCGCCCTACCTGCTGCGTTTAAGCTGAGATTCTGGCGGACAATCAGCCGGCCTTTTTGCTGTGGCAGCAGCCGGCAAGATCGTTAATGATCGGGCAATCGGCACTGTCGTCGCCAGGGCAGCTTGCCGCCAGCGCCAGCAAGCGTTCACGCATTCTGGTCAGTTCCTCAATATGCGACTCAATTTCCGCCACTTTGACCAGCGTTCTAGCCTTCACATCCGCGCTATGCCGCTGCGGATTATTGAACAGCGTCACCATCTCGCCGCACTCTTCCAGATTGAAACCCACCTGCCGGGCCTGGCGCAGTAGGGTCAGTTCTTCCAGGTGCTTCGCCGTGTAGCTGCGGTAGCCGTTTTCGCTGCGCAAGGGCGCGGTAACCAGACCTTTCTCTTCGTAAAATCGAATCGCTTTGCTGGTCAGCCCGGTTTTTTTCGCCACATCGCTGATATTCATCTTCTCTCCTTGACCTTCCCCTTGATGGAAGGTTTAACCTTCATTACTACTGTAAAACCCCATTGGGGTCAAACCGGATAACCAGGAGCTTACACCATGTCACAGACCACGTTATTGGCGCTGGATGGCTTAACCTGCGGCCACTGCGTAAAACGAGTCAAAGAGGCGCTGGAGCAACGTGCCGACGTTGAACAGGCCGACGTGTCGATCGCTGAAGCGCGTATCAGCGGCAGCGCTGACGCCAGCGAACTGATCGCCACCGTTGAACAGGCCGGGTATCACGCCAGCCTGGCGCAGGACGACAGCTTCCCAAAGGCTGAACCGCTGACAGCATCAGACACCCAGCCGGAAGCGCTGACAGCGGACTCCCACCAGCTTCCGGCGCCACAGGCCTCTTCAGCTGAAGCGGCCCCGCTCGCCCACGCTGAGCCGCTGACGGCATCAGCTGCACCTGCAGCGAGTTTTCACCTGCTGATTGATGGCATGAGCTGTGCCAGCTGCGTCAGTCGGGTGCAGAACGCGCTGCAACAGGTGAGCGGCGTCAGCCAGGCGCGGGTCAACCTTGCCGAGCGCAGTGCGCTGGTGATGGGCGATGCCGCCGCTGAGTCGCTGATCGATGCGGTGAAAAATGCCGGTTATACGGCAGAAATTATTGAAGATGACGTCGAACGGCGGGAAAAACAGCAGCAGACTGCCCGCCAGGCCGTTCGCCGTTTCCGCTGGCAGGCCGCACTTGCCCTGACGCTGGGCATTCCGCTGATGCTGTGGGGAATGGTCGGCGACAATATGATGCTGACCGACAGCAACCGCAATGGCTGGCTGGCCGTTGGCCTCACCACCTTGCTGGTAATGGTGCTGGCCGGCGGTCATTTCTATCGCAGCGCCTGGCGCAGCCTGCTAAAAGGCACCGCGACCATGGATACGCTGGTCGCGTTGGGAACCGCAGCCGCCTGGCTTTACTCCATTTCTGTGAACCTGTGGCCGGACTTTTTCCCGCCTCAGGCGCGCCATCTTTATTACGAAGCCAGCGCGATGATTATCGGCCTGATCAACCTCGGCCATATGCTGGAGCAACGCGCCCGGCAGCGCTCCTCAAAAGCGCTGGAGAAATTGCTCGATCTGACGCCGCCCACCGCGCGCGTGGTGACGGCAGACGGTGAACGCGTGCTGCCACTCAGTGACGTTCAGCCAGGCATGACGCTGCGTCTGACCACCGGCGATCGCGTCCCGGTTGACGGCACGCTCAGCCAGGGTGAAGCCTGGCTGGATGAAGCGATGCTGACCGGCGAAGCGATGCCGCAGCAGAAGGTGGCTGGCGACGAGATCCACGCGGGCACGCTGATGCAGGATGGCAGCGTGCTGTTCACCGCCAGCGCCGTCGGCAAAAACACCACCCTCGCAAGAATTATTCACAGCGTGCGCCAGGCACAAAGCAGCAAGCCGGAGATCGGTAAGCTGGCTGACCGCATTTCGGCGGTCTTTGTCCCGGCGGTGGTGGCTATCGCCCTGATCAGCGCCGCCATCTGGTACGTTGTTGGCCCGGCCCCGCAGGTGGTGTACACGCTGGTGATTGCCACCACCGTGCTGATTATCGCCTGCCCCTGTGCGCTGGGTCTGGCCACGCCGATGTCGATCATTGCCGGCGTTGGGCGTGCTGCCGAATTTGGTGTGCTGGTGCGGGATGCCGATGCACTGCAACGCGCCAGCACCCTTTCCACTCTGGTGTTTGATAAAACCGGCACCCTGACCGAAGGGACACCGCGCGTGGTCGACATCATGCTGTTTAATGGTGCCAATGAGCAGCAGGCGATCGGCTGGGCCGCCGCGCTGGAACAGGGTTCTTCCCATCCGCTGGCCCGCGCGTTGCAAGAAAAAGCCGGCGGGCAAACGCTGCCGACCGTTGAGCAATTCCGCACCCTTGCCGGTAAAGGCGTCAGCGGTAAGGTCAGCGGCGTTGAACTGTGGCTGGGCAACCGCGCGCTGATGGATCAGCAGCAGATCGACAGCGTAAGCCTGAACGCTCGGATCGATCGGCAGGCCGCCAAAGGCATAACGCCCGTGCTGCTGGCCGCCGATGGCAAAATTGTCGCGTTATTCTCAGTGCGCGATCCGCTGCGCAAAGAGAGCGTATCGGCGCTGAAACGCCTGCGTGAACGTGGTTATCAGCTGGTGATGCTGACCGGCGATAACGAAATTACTGCCCAGGCCATCGCCAGAGAAGCCGGTATGGACCGGGTGATCGCCGGGGTGTTGCCGGAAGGCAAAGCTGAGGCGATTCGCGCGCTGCAACAGCAGGGGCAGATTGTGGCGATGGTTGGGGATGGCATCAACGATGCGCCCGCCCTGGCCCAGGCCGATGTCGGCATTGCGATGGGCAGCGGCAGCGATGTGGCGATTGAAACGGCCGGCATCACCCTGATGCGCCACGATCTGAATGCGGTAGTCGATGCGCTGGCCATCGCCAAAGCCACCTTGCGCAATATGAAGCAGAATTTACTGGGCGCGTTTGTCTATAACGCCCTCGGCATTCCGATTGCCGCCGGCGTGCTTTATCCGTTGACCGGCACCCTGCTCAGCCCGGTGGTTGCGGGTGCCGCGATGGCGCTGTCTTCCATTACCGTGGTCAGCAACGCCAACCGACTGATCCGCTACCAGCCACCGGCTGAATAACGGATTTATCGCACGCCGGATCCGCCGTTTTTACCTGTTACTCAGCCAGTTAAAGCGTTAGCATGGCTGGCTAACTGACAAGGCGGAAAGTATGGGAAAACTATTGCGTAAGGCGGCATCTCTCTGGCGATTACTGTCGCCAGTGCGCTACGCCTACCCGGCACAGGATGTCACCACAGATCACAGTCAGCTGCATCTGGTCGGCAGTATTCATATGGGCACCCAGAATATGATGCCGCTGCCAGCGACCCTGCAGGCACAGCTTGAGCGGGCGGATGCGCTGATCGTTGAGGCGGATATCACCGGCAGCGCGTCCCCCTTTAGTGAAAGCGAAACCTGCCCACCGCTGGCAGAACGCCTGACGTCAGAGGAACTGACCCGGCTGCATCGCCTGTGTGACGAAGTGGCGATCAGCCCCGAAGCGATCGACACGCTGCCCGCCTGGCAGGTTGCGCTGATGCTTCAGGCGCAGCAGGCCCAGCGTCTGGGACTGCGGGCGGATTACGGTATCGACTTCCAGCTGCTGAAAGCGGCCCGCGCCTTACAAAAGCCGGTGATTGAACTGGAAGGCCCGGAAACGCAGCTGGCGCTGCTCAGAGCCCTGCCGGATAACGGCCTGACGCTGCTGCAGGACACACTGATCCACTGGCATACCAACGCGCGCCTGCTGCAAACCATGATTAGCTGGTGGCTGGAAAGCCCGCCGGGCCAGAAACAGACCGCGCTGCCGAGTACCTTTAACAGCGCGCTGAATGATGTGCTGATGCTGCAAAGGAATCAGCGCTGGGTACAAACGTTACGGGATTTGCCGCAAGGCAGGTATGTGGTGGCGGTGGGCGCACTGCACCTTTATGGCGAGGGCAATCTGCCCGATCTGCTGAAAAACAGATAAAAAAAAGGCCAATATTGCTATCGGCCCGTCAAAGAGGAATTTTTTTATGATTTTAGTTATCCGGTAGCAATCAGGTTGCCAGCGGGGGGCCGATTGTCGCTCAAAGCCTGAAATTTCGCCACTATTATTGTAGATATTGGGTCCAGCCAGACGCTTACAGAAGGACGTGAAGTATGACACCGGCAGTAAAACTTCTCGAAAAACAAAAGGTCAGCTTTCAGCTGCATGCCTACGAACATGACAGCAACGATACCCATTTTGGTGATGAGGCCGTACGTAAACTCAATCAAAATGCCGAACAGGTGTATAAAACCCTGCTGGTGTCGCTGAACGGCGATGGCAAAACGCTGGCGGTGGCCGTTACGCCGGTTGCCAGCCAGCTGGATTTGAAAAACGTGGCGAAAGCGCTGGGTGCGAAAAAGGTCGAGATGGCCGATCCACAGATTGCGCAGCGTACCACCGGTTATCTGCTGGGCGGGATCAGCCCGCTGGGGCAAAAGAAGCGGCTGCCAACGGTGATCGACAGCCTGGCGCAGCAGTTCCCGACCATTTTTGTTTCCGGCGGCAAGCGTGGGCTGGAAATTGAGCTCTCACCGCAGGATTTAGCCCAGCTGCTGAGCGCCACCTTCGCCGATATCGCCCGGCGCGACTGATCGCCGGTCAGTCCGCCGTCTGGGCCAGCAGCTGGTCAATCATCCATTGGCCTGCCGGTCCGGGCGGCGAACGCCGCGACCGGGCCACATCCACCGAAATTTTTTGCGGCCAGCCGGTAACCGGCAACTCGCTTAACACCTGATGGCCAAACTGCTCCACCAGCCAGCGCGGCAAAATACTCCAGCCAAATCCCTGTTCAGCCATCTCCAGCAACAACAGGTATGACGGTGCCGACCAAATCCCCTTCCCGCCCTGATAACGTTCATTCTCCACCCAGGTATTCAGACAGAGTTGACGCAGGGTTTTCAGCTCGGCTTCGGTGACCTTCGCTTTACTGGCCAACGGATGATCCTGATGCAGATAGATCGCCATCTGCGCTTCAACCTGCAGCCGCGAGGTGGCGATCTCTTCCGGGTAATCGGGCTGAACGCGGATCACGCCAATATGCGCCCGACCGGCCTGCAGCAGATCGATCACGTCGGCATCTTCGGCAATCATGCACTCAAATTCGATGTCGGGATAACGCGCATCCAGCCGTTTCAGCAGCGACTCGTGATAATCCGCCTGCCAGAAGTCCGAGATCGCAAGACTGAGGCACGGTTCCACCTCGCCTGCCAGCCTCACCGCCAGCTCATCCAGCTGCGCGCTGGCGTTAAGGATCTCCCTGACCTGCGCCAGCGCGCGTCGACCGTTTTCAGTCAGCACCGGCGAACGGGCATCACGGCTGAACAGGGAAAATCCCAAATCGGTTTCCAGATTAGCCACGGCAGTACTGATGGTGGACTGGCTTTTGCGCAGCGCCCTTGCAGCGGCAGAAAACGAACCGCTTTCGACGGTCTGCACAAAAGCTTGCAACGATTCCGGTGAATAACGCATTGATGTATCGATTTTCTAGATAGGTAGTCATTTTATCTTAGCAAAGAAAACGGGGAAAATAGCGTCCGGTAACAACTAAGGAGCATTTATGCGTACCAGAACACTGAAAGAACGTTTTTATCATGCCGCAGGCTTCGAGGTGCTGGCGATCCTGCTGGTGTCCCCTCTTGCCGCCTGGATCATGGAGAAGCCGCTGTTTCAGATGGGTGCGTTAGCCATCATGCTGTCCACCGTGGCGATGGGCTGGAACATCATTTATAACGCCGGTTTTGACCGACTGGTGCCGCCAACGGTGAAGCGCGGGCTGCTGCTGCGCGTCCTTCATGCGTTAGGCTTTGAGGGTGGCTTTATCGGTATTGGTTTGCCGATTGCGGCCTGGATGTTGGGGATTGGTCTCTGGCAGGCGTTTCTGCTGGAAGTCTCCTTCTTCCTGTTCTTCCTGCCGTACACCGTGGCCTATAACTGGGTTTACGACAGCCTGCGCGCCAGGTTGATCCAGCGCAGACAGTGCCAGGTTTAACCGGCAACGCGAAAAAACGGCACCGCCAGTTGGGGTGCCGTTTTTTTTCGTCTAACGCTGGGCGGTCTGGATTTTAAATAATTTCCACACCTTCGGCAGCAGCGGCTCGTCCTGCTCCGCCGGATCTTTTTTCTCTACCGGCGCCTCTTTCTGGTAGACGATTTCGCCTTTTGGCGCGAACGCCTCCGCATTCAGCGGCGAGTGATTCTGGATGTACTGCTTCAGCACTTCGGCATCGACAAATCCGGTATTCACATAGCCAGGCAGCTGATTGACCGGCGGATAACCATCGCCTCCGGTGGCGTTAAAACTCAGCGTGGCCATGCGGTACATTTTATCCGCCTGCAGCGGCTCACCGTTGATTTTAATCTCGCTGACGCCGGTGCCATAAGCCACCAGGCTGACGTTGGCGAACTGCGCGTAGGCCCCGGAATCCACCTGCTTATTGGCCACCACCGCCAGATATTTCTCGACGTCGCTGCCTTTCATCTCCACATAGGTCAGCGTATTGCCAAATGGCTGCACCTTCAGCACGTCTTTATAGGTAATGGTGCCGGACTCGATTGAATCACGCACGCCACCGCCGCTCATCACCGCAAAGTCGGCTTTGGTGCGTTCCATCTGAGACGCCAGGATCAGGCGGGAAAGGTTGGTCTGCACAAATCGTACCTTGCTGCGGTCACCTTCCAGATGGCCGTTAACGCTGCCGATTTTTACCCCCAACTGCGCTTCGCCTTTTTTCTGGAACGGCGTCAGTAACTTCATCATCGCCGGGTTTTTCGCGATTTCCTGGGTGTAGTTAATCCAGCTGACGCTGCCGTCGGCGTTGGTCACCTTGTGGCGTAGGTTGATTGGCACCAGTTCGTAATGTTCTAACGTTAATTTGCCATTGAGGAAAGTGAAGTCGGCACGGCCAATGTATTTGCCCCACTCATGCGCCTGCACAATCCAGGTGCCGTTTTGCTGGTCCGGCGTGCACGGCGTTCCCGGCACATAATCCTTCTGGCTGACGTTCTCTTTCGCCATGCAGACCGGATCCTGCGAGTGGCCGCCGACAATCATATTCAGATAGCCTGCCGGCAATTCACGCGCCATTTCCACATCGCCCGGCGCATTGGAACCGTGGTTACCGTTGTCGTAATGGCCCATATGCGTGGCGGCGATAATCACATCCGGCTTCTCTTTCTTCCTCAGCGCTTCCACCACTTCTTTGGCTTCAGTGGCGGGCTTGCGGAATTCCATGTCGGTGAAGTATTCCGGGTTGCCAATTTTTGCGGTGTCGTCGGTTGTCAGACCAATCACCGCAATTTTCAGGCCCATACGGTTAAATAACGCGTAAGGCTGAAACAGGCGTTTGCCGGTGCTTTTCTGATAGATATTGGCCGAGAGCAGCGGGAATTTGGCCCATTTCTGCTGCTGGCGCAGCACCGACAGGGGATTATCAAATTCATGGTTGCCAATCGCCATCGCGTCATAGCCCACCAGATTCATGCCGCGGAAATCCGGCTCCGCATCCTGCAGGTCGGATTCCGGCACGCCGGTATTGATATCGCCGCCAGAAAGGATCAGCACCTGGCCGCCGTGGGCCTGAACGTCATAACGAATTTCATCCATCATGGTTTTCTGCGCGGCCAGGCCATATTCATCGTGCTCGTTCTGCCAGAAGTGTCCATGGTGGTCGTTGGTGTGCAGCACGGTGAATTTATACACCCGATCCTTCACATAGGCCTGGGCCACCAGCGGCAGGCTTAGCATCAGGAAGGTCAGGGCTGGCACCAGCCTTTTATTTAATGAAAGCACAACGAATCTCCTTGTTATGAATGGGTCGCGCGGTATCGCGTAAACTGAATGTCAAAAATTAACGGCGGTTTTGTCATTTATTTGTGACTATTTATCGATTATGCCGCAGGATAACTGAGCGGGATAATAATTAGCCTTCTTACTGCTCCTCCAACCCTTCGAACGAACAGGTTTTCTCATGGCCAGCGAACAAATACTGTCTTCTGCTTCTTCTGCCCCAGCCAGGACGTCATTTGGCATTCTTGGCGCCATCAGCGTGGCCCATCTGCTGAACGATATGATCCAGTCACTGATTCTGGCGATCTATCCGCTACTGCAAACGGAGTTTACCCTCAGCTTTGTGCAGGTGGGCCTTATAACCCTGACTTTCCAGGTCACCGCCTCGCTGCTGCAGCCGGTGATCGGTTACTACACCGATAAACATCCGCAGCCGTGGTCGCTGCCGATCGGCATGGGATTCACGCTGGGCGGCCTGATCCTGCTGGCGCTGGCAACGAACTTCCCCACCATTCTTCTGGCGGCGGCGCTGGTCGGTACCGGCTCTTCGGTGTTTCACCCCGAATCGTCCCGCGTGGCGCGAATGGCGTCCGGTGGGCGACATGGCCTGGCACAGTCCCTGTTCCAGGTGGGCGGAAACTTCGGCAGTTCCCTCGGCCCGCTGCTGGCTGCGCTGATCATCGCACCCTACGGCCGCGGTAACGTCGCCTGGTTCACCCTCGCCGCGCTGCTGGCGATCGTCGTGCTGCTGCAAATCAGCCGCTGGTATCAGGCTCAGCATCGGGTGGCAAAAAGCAAGGCGATGCCGACAGAGGTGACAACCTTACCACGCAAAAAAGTGGCCTTCGCTATCTCAATACTGCTGGTGCTGATCTTCTCAAAATATTTCTATCTGACCAGCCTCAGCAGCTATTACACCTTCTACCTGATGCAGAAGTTTGGCCTGACGGTTCAGAGTGCCCAGTTCCACCTGTTTGCCTTTTTATTCGCGGTCGCCGCCGGGACGGTGATCGGCGGGCCCATCGGTGACAAGGTGGGCCGTAAGCGGGTGATCTGGGTATCGATCCTCGGCGTGGCCCCGTTTACCCTGCTGCTGCCGCATGTGTCGTTGTGGTGGACCGGTGTGCTGTCGGCCATTATCGGCTTTGTGCTCGCCTCCGCCTTCTCGGCCATTCTGGTCTACGCCCAGGAACTGATGCCGGGCCGGATTGGCATGGTTTCCGGCCTGTTCTTCGGCTTCGCTTTCGGCATGGGCGGCCTGGGCGCGGCGGTGCTGGGCGTGGTTGCCGATCACAGCAGCATTAATACTGTCTATCAAATCTGTGCTTACCTGCCACTTCTCGGTATTCTGACCATATTCCTGCCTGATAACCGGGCTAAATAACCCTTCCCGGCGCAGATAATTGCGATCTGCGCCGCTTAATTTCTGCCACAAATCAAGCTTCCACCCCGATAACTCACAGAAATCACACTTCTGTGCGATTCCGGCTAAGGAATTGCAGTTTATTGCCGTTATAACCCTTTATATCAAGCAGTGTGATCAATTATGTTATACGCTTAATATTACAACCGGACACATTTTCACACAGGAGAGAGGCATGCACCACACCACACCGCTTATCACCACCATTGTGGGAGGCCTCGTTCTCGCCTTCCTCTTTGGTATGCTGGCAAATCGCCTGCGAATTTCTCCTCTGGTTGGCTATCTGTTAGCGGGTGTGCTGGCCGGTCCTTTCACCCCTGGCTTTGTTGCCGATACCAACCTGGCACCGGAACTGGCGGAACTGGGTGTGATCCTGCTGATGTTCGGCGTCGGCCTGCATTTCTCGATGAAGGATTTGATGGCGGTAAAGGCCATCGCCATTCCCGGCGCAATCGCGCAGATTGCCGTGGCGACACTGCTGGGAATGGGGCTTTCATGGGCGATGGGCTGGCCGTGGTTAACCGGCCTGGTGTTCGGTCTGTGTCTTTCAACGGCCAGTACCGTGGTATTGCTGCGTGCGTTGGAAGAGCGTCAGTTAATTGACAGCCAGCGGGGGCAAATTGCTATCGGCTGGTTGATTGTGGAAGATTTAGTGATGGTGCTGGCGCTGGTGCTGCTGCCCGCCATTGCCGGTATGTTCGAAGAAGGCAACGCCAGCATCAGCATGGTGTTGTATGACCTGCTGATCACCATCGGCAAAGTCGTGGCCTTTATGGTGCTGATGATGGTGGTGGGTCGCCGCGTGGTGCCGTGGATCCTCGCCCGCAGCGCGGCAACCGGTTCCCGCGAACTGTTTACCCTCGCTGTGCTCGCCCTGGCGCTGGGCATTGCTCTCGGTGCGGTGGAATTTTTCGATGTCTCCTTTGCCCTTGGCGCCTTCTTCGCAGGCATGGTGCTGAATGAGTCGGAACTCAGCCACCGTGCGGCCCATGACACCCTGCCATTACGCGATGCCTTTGCGGTGCTGTTCTTTGTCTCTGTCGGCATGCTGTTCGACCCGATGATCCTGCTGAAAGAGCCGCTGGCGGTGATTGGCGTGTTGGCGATTATCGTGCTGGGTAAATCGCTGGCGGCGTTGGTGCTGGTCAGGATGTTTGGCCACTCACGCCGCACGGCCTTAACCATTTCCGTCAGCCTTGCGCAGATTGGTGAGTTCGCCTTTATCCTTGCCGGACTCGGGATCTCCCTTAACCTGTTAACCGGCGAAGGACGCAATCTGGTGCTGGCAGGGGCGATCCTGTCGATTATGCTCAACCCGATCCTGTTTACCCTGTTGCAGAGTTACCTGAATAAAACCGAGACGCTGGACGATCAGGTGATCGAAGAAGCCATTGAGGAAGAGAAGCAGATCCCGGTCGATCTCTGTAATCACGCCATTGTGGTGGGTTTTGGTCGCGTCGGCAGTCTGTTGGGGAAAAAGCTGATCGAGGAAGGCGTGCCGATCGTGGTGGTCGAGAACAGCCGTCCGCGCGTTGAGGCTTTGAGAGAACAAGGGATCAGCGCGGTGTTGGGCAATGCGGCCCGCGTCGACACCATGGAATTAGCGCGGCTGGACTGCGCACGCTGGCTGCTACTGACCATTCCCAATGGCTATGAAGCGGGCGAGATTGTCACCGCCGCACGCGAGAAACGGCCTAATATCGAGATTATTGCCCGCGCCCATCATGATGATGAAGTGAGCTATATCATTGAACGAGGTGCCGATCAGGTGGTGATGGGAGAGCGCGAGATTGCCAGCAGTATGCATACGCTGATGCACACCAGTCTGAGTGAATTGCCACGAGAGTGTCCGATCTGACTGGCCTTCCCCGCCGGCCGGATAGCCAGCGGGGAAAATCGTTAGCGTTCCCAGTAGGACTCTTCCAGGCTGTCCTCACGCTCCGGCAAGCCACGAGAAAGCCGGGGAGAATGCTGATTAAGCACCTGATAGCTGACGCGGTTGGCGTATTTACACACCTGGGCCAGTGACGAATAGGTCAGATAGTTGCGGCCATGCTTGCTGGAGTTGGGCACATTCAGACGGTGATAATTATTGGCGGTGATATCGTGCAGCATCGCCGCCAGCGCACCGTCTCCCGCACCGTTGGTGTTCATGATTTTCTCCGGGCCGCCCATATAAGGCGCAATGTGCGAGAAAATCTTCAACGGCTGCTCACAGTCCTGATGGCGCATCGCGCGGCTGAATTCGTACTGGTTGAATTCGGGGATCGCACCAGGCAGCAAAGGATGCTGGGTGACGCGTTTGCCCTCTTCTTCGGTATATCCCGCCATAAACAGGCCGTTTGGTCCGGCGGTACACAACACCAAATCCACCCAGTCCAGCGCCATATTCGACGCCATCAGCGGATCGCTGAGCCCGGTCAGCGCTTCCGCTTCCTCTTCATTCATCGCCAGAATCGAAACGTGTTCACGCAGGAACGCCTGCCAGAACTCGGGCTTATCGCCAATGACATATTTGGTGCCCAGCGTTAACACCACCGGCACGTTATGCTTTTTGGCAAAGCCGATCGCTTCCATCGTGGCTTCCGGCATCGGCTCGCCCGGCGCGCAGCGCACCAGATACGAGGTTAAAACCAGCGCAGAGGCACCGGCAATCACCTCTTCCGGGATGCTTTCTTTCTTCAGCTGATTCATCAGGCCGGGGCTGATGGCGAAGGTACGTTCGCCATTTTCCCCAATCAGGGTAAAGCAGCGACCGATGGCCCCGTCGACGCCCTGCAGGTAGTTCAGGTCAGTGCGGCTGGAGGTGTTGCACAGATAGCGATAGGCATAGCTGCCAATCTGCACGTTGCGGCACATCACGCCCAGCAGCACCGAACGGTCATCCGCCAGCACCGAATAGTTGTGCAGCGTATTGCCGATGGTGCCACCCGCAAACTGATGGGTGATCAGGTTTTCCCGGGTTAACTCTGCATAGAGCGCTTCCGCCACGTCATCGGCGATGACCAGCGAGTGACCGCTGCTCAGGCCATAACGCGCCACAAAGTCATCATCGACGTTGGCTTCAATGTCCACCAGCGTCTGATCGATGCCGACGATCCAGCTGCCGGAGACCTCCTGTTCAGGCTGCGCGATTTGCAGCAGAGGATCGCGCGCGCTGACCGGGAAGTAGTGTTTAGATTTACGCTTGCCGGGAAATTTCATTCGGCTATCTCCGCCCGTTGACCAACTCAACCATCATATCGATATGCAATTCATCATCGTTCAGGGCTGGAATGTATTCAAATTTAGTGCCGCCCGCGTGGATAAAGAACTCCTTGTTCTCCTCACTGATCTCTTCCAGCGTCTCAAGGCAGTCTGAAGAGAAGCCCGGGCTCATGATCTGTACATGCTTAATGCCTTTTGCCGGCAGCGACTTCATCGTCTCATCGGTGTAAGGCATCAGCCAGGGTTCACGACCAAAGCGGGACTGGAAGGTGAGCATCGCATTCTGATCGGTCAGACCCAGCGAGGCGGTCAGCGCATCATAGGTGTCATGGCAACGTTTAGGGTAATCATCGCCTTCATCGGCAAAGCGCTGCGGAATACCATGGAAAGACATCACCAGCAGATCGGGTTTGCCGTGGGTGGCAAAAGAGCGCTCAACGGAGGCTTTCAGCGCCGCAATATAGGCCGGATGTTCGGCATAATCGCGAATAAAGTCCACGGATGGCAAGCTGCGATAACCAGCGAACACGCTGGTAATGCCATCCCAAACCGCGGCAACGGTTGAACAGGAGAACTGTGGATAGAGCGGCAGGACGATCAGGCGGTTAATGCCCTGCGCCATCAGGCTGTCCAGCGCGCTTTTCAGGCTGGGGTTGCCGTAACTCATGCCAAGTTCAACCGGCATATCCAGTCGGGCTGCCAGCGCAGCACGCTGCCGCTTGCTGTAAACCATCAGCGGGGAGCCTTCGTCCATCCATACCGAGGCATACAGTTTGGAGACGCGCGGAGAGCGGATCGGCAGGATCGCACCGTTAAGGATCGGCCACCACAACCAACGCGGCGTATCGACCACGCGCGGATCGCTGAGGAATTGTTTCAGGTAGCGTTTTACAGCAGGCGTGGTGGGTGCATCAGGTGTGCCTAAGTTCACCAACAGCACGCCGGGTTTATCTTGCCGCATTATTATTCCTTATCTGGGCATCTTGGGTGATGTAAACGAGACTTATTCTAGCGGAAAATGGCGGGGGGAAAACCAATTGCTGTAGTAGGAGCCAGACAAGGCCTGGCCCCTGAGAAATTAACCG
The DNA here is from genome assembly GCF_000196615.1 of Erwinia billingiae Eb661. Lineage (NCBI taxonomy): Bacteria > Pseudomonadati > Pseudomonadota > Gammaproteobacteria > Enterobacterales > Erwiniaceae > Erwinia > Erwinia billingiae. The sequence continues at coordinate 1,223,395 of NC_014306.1, read as the reverse complement.
AGGATTTTAGCCAGCTCTGCGCTGACTTCAGACACTTTACGGGTGCCGTCGATTTTGTGATACGCGGTGTGGCCTTCTGCGGCTTCTTTGCTGTAGTAAGCAATCAGCGGCGCGGTCATCTGATGGTATTCGACCAGACGCTTACGCACGGTCTCTTCCTGATCGTCCTTACGCGTGGTCAGCTCTTCGCCGGTCACGTCATCTTTGCCTTCCACTTTTGGTGGATTGAAGTTGACGTGATAAACGCGGCCAGAAGGCGCATGAACGCGACGACCCACAATGCGTTCAACAATCAGTTCGTCTGGTACAGCAAATTCCAGCACGTTGTCGACTTTGATACCCGCGTCCTTCATGGCATCAGCCTGAGGAATGGTGCGAGGGAAGCCGTCTAACAGGAAACCGTTGCGGCAGTCTTCCTGAGCGATACGCTCTTTGACCAGCGCAATAACCAGTTCGTCGGTGACCAGTTTACCGGCGTCCATGATCTCTTTGGCTTGTTTACCCAGTTCGCTGCCTGCTTTCACTGCTGCACGCAACATGTCACCCGTGGAGATTTGCGGAATACCGTATTTCTCCATAATGAACTGAGCCTGAGTCCCCTTACCTGCACCCGGTGCACCGAGCAGAATAATACGCATTGCGTAAATCCCCTTGCGAATCGCTTAAATGATCTATTTATCCAAGCCTGGAACCATACCATTATGGCCCTTTATCCACAAGGAACGCAGCGTCTAACCTGCGTCCGCGTAACGGGCATCCGCAACATGACGACGCGCCCAGATAGTTTGCGAAATCACCGCGGTCACGATCACGGCACCGCCAACAACTGCCTGAATTGTCGGCATTTCTCCGAGGAATATTGCCATCCATAACGGGGCCAGCGCCGTTTCCAGCAGCAGGAACAGACCGGCATTTGCCGGGGAAACGTAACGGGTTGATAAGGTGATCAAACCCATAGCCAACGGCATGATCAGCGCGCCTTCGGCCAGCGACCAGCCATATTGCGCAAAAGTCAGCGTTTTCAGACTAGCACTCAGTTCCGGGCCCATCCAAAGTGCAATCAGCAATGACGCCAGTAAGCCACCGAGAGACGGCAGTCCCACCGTGCCGCCTTTCACCCGCGACGTGAAGATAAAGGCCAGCGCCATCGACACCGCCGTAGCCAGCGCGTAGACGTTGGCGATCGCGTGATCGCCTGCCGCACGGCCAGACATCACGATGATCACCCCGACAATGCCCGCCAGCGCGGCGATCATTACGCTGCGATCGCTTTTGATCTTAAAGAACAGCCGACAGATCAACGCGGAAATAAACGGCGTCGAGGAGATAATCACCAGCACCGTCGCCACATTTCCCCGGTTCAGCGCATTAACGAAGCAGGCTGACGAGATACAGAAAAACAGCGTTGATAAGACGTTATCTTTGGTTAACCAGGGCTGGCCGAGCGTGCTGCGACTTTTCCCCCACAGCGCCCACACCAGCAGACAGATCCCCCACATAAAAACGCCACGCAGCGCGACAATCGTCCATGAGTCTTCGATATTCATCAGGCGGATAAACACCGAGTCGGTGCTGAGGATAATCCCGCCCAGGATGCCGATCATATTGCCGTTCAGCGGCAGAGTCTGTTTCATTCAGGGTTGCTCCCAAAGCTGAGTCAGATCCCGTTCGACCTGGCGGCTCATATCGACGGCCTTTTTGCCGTCTCCCCTTTCCCAGCACGAAAGCCTAAGAGTTTTCGAGTGGGCAAAGTAGCTGGCACCGGCGGCTTTCACCTGCTTTTGCAGCGCGTCGCTTAACGGCGGCACGTTAAAGCAGGCAAACGGCAACGCCGGATGGCTAATCGAAGTGAAATCCATCCCGGCGATGTCTTTCAGGGCTATCTTCATCACTTTCGCCACGTTATACGGCTGCCAGCTGGCGCTGCGAATATTGCCAATCGCTTCTTCCAGCGGTTTTGCTGAGGCGGTAGATTCTTCAAACAGACGCAGTTCGCTGCGCATCAGCGTACTGAAATGCTCCGGGCGCAGGGCAATGATCGCCAAACCAACGGTCAGCGAAGCATGCTTGTGCATCGGCGCGACAAAAATCGAACTCTTTTCAATCAGCTCGCTGTGCAGGTTAGTGGCGAAACTGTGGGAGGCATCCACCACGCCTTTGCCTTTACTGTCGTCGAGGCTGTTTACCGCGCCGGTGTAAGGATTGACGTGCGTGATAATCGGCACGTTGCCCGGCCCGGTAAATTGCGACGCCGGATGATGGAACAGTTCGCTCACCGGCTGGTAATGCGCATGCTTTGCCAGGCACAGCGTGGTCTCCTGCTTATGGAACAGGTGCGACAGGATCACCAGCCCAACCCGCACGGACTGGACGAAGAAAATATCGTACTCCTGCAGCTTATACAGGCGGGAAAGCTCTTCCCTTAATTCATCTCGTTGCATACGCGCTCGCTTAAAAAATTGCTCGCCGTGAACCGTCTGTAAATGGGGTGATAAGGAGGATGCGTCCATTAGTTAATCAACTCTTGCTGATAAAGCAGTGGCATAACGTTATCGCGGAAGATCGAACCCACCGCGATTTCACAAGGTGGCCTGCGGTAGTTAACCCAGGCAATTTCTTCAATTTCCGATCCGGCGCGCGGCTGGCCGGCGATCTCCACGTGATAAACGTGGTTCTCAATGGCCGTGGCCTCAAACTCCGCCAGGCCGTGAAACAGGCCAAAAGGCCGGAACGCTTTCACCTGCACACCCAGCTCTTCCTGCAGTTCGCGCTTCAGGCAGGCCAGATGATCTTCCCCAGCCAGCGGCTTGCCGCCAGGCGAGATAAAGGTGCTGGTCCCCCGCTTGCGGGTCAGCAACAAGGAACGCTGCCAGATGATAATGGCCGCACATTTCACGATAATTTTCATATCAGGCTCCGAAAAAGGACGTAACCCGAAGGTTACGTCGCATAAAGAGACCGTATCAGGCAGCGGCACTGGTCGTTTTACCCAGCAGCTGGGTGGTCAGGGTTTCGCCTGACAGGAAACGCACAATGTTGAGTGCCAGCGGGGTTTTGTCTTTCAGATATGCGAGGATCACTTCATCGCTTGGGGTGGAGAAGCTGTCAGCAAAGATGCTGATGCCTTCCAGCGATTTGGTGGAAATCCCGAGCTGCAGCAGGCGATATTTCACGTCATCCGCTGACTGTGCGAATTCATAGATCGGCGACTGATAGTTGATATCAAACTGCGCCATCATCTCCATCAGGAACGATTTCGCCACCTGCCGCTGCTCCGGGAACTCCATCTGATAATGGGTGATGCCATCGTTAATGGTGTTGATGTCGTTACGTCGACAGAAATCCACCAGATGGGCATGGATTGCCAGTTTCTCGCCCAATAACACCAGGTTTTTCCGGTATTTGAGGATATCGTCTTCCAGGTGTTCAATGGCGATGGAGCGGAATGCCCCGCTGATATCCGCCACCGTATGGTCAACCACCAAATCGCCAAAGCGGTTTTTCAGCTCATCAACCCGGTGCGATAAAATGCCACGATGCAGTGAACATCCACTGTTTCCTGACCAAAGATGCACAGGGATACCCTGTAACATCAGATAACACGCTGCCAGTGTGCTATCACGTCCACCGGTAAACATTACAAGCTGTGTTTTTACGGAATGCTGTGTTGTCATTTTCCTTTCCTTCACGTCGCTGTTGTATGTAATCGTGGGTTAATCCGGGGAGAGATGGCCGCCTCATGCGCTGCAGTTAAGAGCCTGCAGCTTTGTTTTCGGGCAGACCTCCCTGTCTGCGAAATCAGATTAGGTAAAACCGACTGGACTTTAAAATGATATAAACAGACACTTGCTGTTAGTTTTTCTCACAGAGCACTCTTATGTCAGGACTCCCCTCACTGCGCGCCCTGCGCTATTTTCATCAGGCCGCACTGCATCAGAATTTCAGTCTGGCGGCGCAGTCGCTGAGCGTGACCCACAGTGCGGTCAGCCATCAGATAAAACTGCTGGAAGAGTGGTTAGGGAAGCCGTTGTTTTTGCGGGCGAATGGTCGGGTACAGCTGACCTCTGACGGCGAGCGGCTGAAAGTTTGCTGTATGCACACCTTCCGTGAGATCGAAACCACCTGTGAGAAGATCCGCGCCAGAAACCTGAACAGCCTGACCGTCTCCTGCGCACCCAGCTTTCTCGCGCAGTGGCTGATCCCGAGGATCAGCCGGTTTACCGAGCGCCACAAAGATATTGCGCTGACGTTCCAGACCCATGTGGATATTGAGCGGGTGCGCAACGAACAGTCCGACCTGCTGATCCTCAGCCATGAACAGCTGGTGCAGGACGATATTGCCGCCACGCTTATCACCGTCGATTATATCGGCCCGGTCTGCGCGCCCTCGTTCAGCAACCGCTTTACCTATGAAACGGACTTCTCCACCCTGCCGCTGCTGCACGCGGATACCAAGCTGCATGCCTGGGCTGAATGGGCGAAGAAAACCGGCGCACGGGGCGATTTCTGGGCAGGAAAGCACTTTGATAATCTGACGCTGGCGATCCAGGCAGCCCGCAATGGGTTGGGGATTATTATGACGCCGCAGATCCTGGTGAAAAAAGAGATCCGTGAGGGATCGCTGATCGCGCCGCTGGGCTTTGCCGAGGTCGACAGGGCAACCTGGATGATGGTTAAGGCGTCACGCAAGGAAGAGCGGGAGATCGAACTGTTTCGCCGCTGGCTGTTAGAAGAAGCGGCCATGGTGGGATAGAACGGCAGAAAAGAAAAAGGGGCGAATCGCTTCGCCCCCTGGTGATGACAGTGCCAGTAGGATGCCTTACGCCAGCAGCAGCTGGTTCATGCGGCGGATAAACTGGTTGGGATCTTCCAGCGTGCCGCGTTCAGCCAGCATCGCCTGATCGAGCAGCAGCTCAACCCACTCCGCAAAGTGCGTATCGTCCTGGGTCTCCGCCGTGCGTTTCACCAGCGCATGGTCCGGGTTCAGCTCAAACAGATACTTCACTTCCGGCACGGCCTGGCCCGCAGCGGCAAACAGCTTCGCCATCTGGGTGCTCATGTCGTTGGCTTCAGTGGTGACGATAGCCGGCGTGTCGGTCAGACGGTGCGTCAGACGCACTTCCTTCACGCGATCGCCCAGCAGCGTTTTCACGCGCTCAACAAACGGCTCAAGCGCCTTTTCGGCTTCTTTCTGCTCTTCGCTCTCTTCGTCGGCCAGCTTGCTCAGATCCTGATCGTCTTTGCTGACGGACTGGAACTGTTTGCCACCGAACTCGGTGAGGTAGCTCATCATCCACTCATCGATACGATCGGAGAGCAACAGCACTTCGATACCTTTTTTGCGGAACAGCTCCAGGTGCGGGCTGCTCTTCGCGGCGGCATAGCTGTCGGCCGTGATGTAGTAAATCTTGTCCTGACCTTCGACCATGCGGCTGACGTAATCTTCCAGCGACACCTTCTGCGCAGAACCTTCGCTGCTGGTGCTGGCGAAACGCAGCAGTTTAGCGATAGTTTCGCCATTGGCGCTGTCTTCAGCCGGGCCTTCTTTCAACACCAGACCGAATTGCTGCCAGAACTGCTGATATTTCTCTTCGTCGTCCTTCGCCACTTTCTCCAGCATCTGCAGCGCACGCTTGCTCAGCGCGTTGCGCAGGTTTTGGGTAATGCGGCTGTCCTGCAGGATCTCACGGGAGACGTTCAGCGGCAGATCGCTGGAATCTATCAGGCCGCGCACAAAGCGCAGATAGTTCGGCATAAACTGCTCGGCGTCATCCATGATGAATACGCGCTGCACGTACAGTTTCAGGCCGTGCTTGTGGTCGCGATTCCACATATCAAACGGCGCCTGGGTTGGGATATACAGCAGGCTGGTATATTCCTGCTTCCCTTCCACGCGGTTGTGGCTCCAGGTCAGGGGATCGGCGTAGTCATGAGAAACGTGCTTGTAAAACTCTTTGTATTCGTCTTCGCTGACTTCCGACTTGTTACGCGTCCACAGCGCCTGGGCTTTGTTGATCTTTTCCCAGCTGGTGGTGTCGTCTTCTTCGTTGTGGCTTTCGATTTCTACCGGCAACGCGATGTGGTCAGAATATTTGCTGATGATGCTGCGCACACGCCAGGCATCAAGGAACTCGTCTTCACCTTCACGCAGATGCAGGGTGATTTCCGTGCCACGGTCTTCTTTAGTGATGTCGGCCAGGGTGTATTCGCCCTCACCGGCCGATTCCCAGAACACGCCTTCGTCAGCCGTTGCGCCAGCCGCACGCGTGCGCACGGTGACCTTGTCCGCCACGATAAATGCCGAGTAGAAACCGACACCGAACTGACCGATCAGCTGGCTGTCTTTCGCCTGGTCGGAACCCATCGATTCAAGGAAAGATTTGGTGCCTGATTTGGCAATGGTGCCCAGGTTTTCAATGACTTCGTCACGCGTCATACCGATGCCGTTATCGCTCAGCGTCAGCGTGCGGTTGTCCTTATCAACGGAAACCCGTACGCGCAAGTCGCCATCGCCCTGATAGAGATCCGGCGTGGAAAGCGCGCGGAAACGCAGCTTGTCAGCGGCATCAGATGCGTTGGAGATCAGCTCGCGCAGGAAGATTTCTTTGTTTGAATAGAGGGAATGGATCATCAGGTGCAGAAGCTGTTTTACCTCTGACTGGAAGCCACGCGTCTCTTGTCCTTTCATGGTCATTGCTACCTCAACTAATACGGATGGATATACGTTGAGAAGTAGAGTGGGGGCAAACAACAGGATTTCAAGCAGGCACGACGGATCGTGCCGTTGAATGGTTAGAATCTAATCTTGTGGCGTCCGGCCAGAGAGTGCGACAGCGTGGTGCCATCGACCATTTCCAGCTCACCACCGACCGGCACGCCGTGGGCGATGCGGCTGGCGTCAACGCCATACTGCCCGCACATTTCAGCGATGTAGTTGGCGGTTGCCTCCCCTTCCACCGTGGGGTTGGTGGCGAGGATAACTTCCTGAATAGACTCTTTTTCCAGCCGTTGCTCCAGCCGATCCAGACCAATGTCATTGGGACCAATGCCATCGAGCGGTGAAAGGTGGCCCATCAGCACAAAGTAGCGGCCGGCAAATTGCCCGGTCTGCTCAATGGCATGAATATCGGCCGGGCTTTCCACGATGCAAATCAGACCATTTTGCTGACGACGTGGATTAGCGCAGATGGTGCAGATTTCCTGCTCGGTAAAGGTCCGGCAGTCGGAACAATGACCAATTTCAGACATCGCACGCGTCAACGCCTGAGCCAGACGCATACCGCCACTGCGATCGCGCTGCAAAAGCTGAAAAGCCATACGCTGGGCCGATTTCGGCCCAACGCCTGGCAGGCAGCGCAGCGACTCCATCAAACTTTCAAGGAGCGGGCTGGTCTGCATCAGAACGGCATCTTGAAGCCAGGTGGCAACTGCATACCGTTAGACACACCGGCCATTTTCTCTTTCTGCACTTCCGCAATGCGACGTGCCGCATCGTTGAAGGCTGCAGCAACCAGATCTTCCAGCATGTCTTTGTCATCGTCGAACAGGCTTGGATCGACTTCAACACGACGGCAGTTATGTGCACCGTTGATGGTGACTTTCACCAGGCCTGCGCCTGATTCACCGGTGACTTCCATTGCCGCGATCTCTTCCTGAACCTGGCCCATCTTGTCTTGCATTTGCTGGGCCTGTTTCATCAGGTTACCCAGTCCGCCTTTTCCAAACATAGTTTTTCTCTCTCAGATCGGGCCGCATACCGCCAAAGCGATAATGCAGCGTTTCAAAGGGGGCGAATGCTCTCTTCATCCACGTCTGCATCGAAGAACCGACGCAGCGTCTGAATATGATTATCCGCAATAATCGACTGACGCGCCTGCGCCAGTTTCTCTTCGTAAATCGCCTGACGCCATTCCAGCGGCGTTAACACCGCGGGATTATCATCTTCTACCAGTGTCAGTTCAACCGGCTGACCGGAGACGGCACTTAATGCTTCCGTCAGCACCTTCTGCGCTGAGGGGGAATTCAGGTGGCGCTGGCTGGAGCGAAGGTGCAGGCAAATGCCGCTCTCCGTCTGCTCTTTCCAGGCGCTCAGCGCCATTTGCTGCACCAGCTTCGGTAACGTCAACTGCGCAATCTCTGCCGCCCAGGCGTCCCGCAACAGCGATTCTGCGGCCAGTTTGGCCATCAGCTCCGGGGTTTTCTCATGCTCCAGTGCGGTGCGCAACGCTTTTGGCGTGGCAACCGGCTCGGGGATCGCGTCTTCCTGCGTCTGCGCCTTCCAGCGATACGCCTCTTCTTTTACCGGCGCGGCGGGTTCAGCGGCAAGCTGCCGCTTCTGGCCGCGCTCGGTAACTGAAGCCAACCGCTCCAGTGCCGAACTTGCCGGCCGCGCACGTTGCGCTGCCGGCTCATCCTTTTTTGGTTTGGTCGCTCCCTGTTGGCGCATCAACTGTGTTCGCGCCAGCAGCAGCTGGTTGGTCGTATCGGGCATGTTCCCCGGCGCTTCCGCGTCCTGCACGGTATGGGCAGGCGTGGTGGCCGCCGGTGGCGTTGGCGTTGCCGCCTGTGGTGCCACAGGTTGGGCCTGCGGCATCATGGACGGACGCGCGACCGGCTCCGCAATCACCTGTTTAGGGTGAAAAGCCAGCGCACGCAGCAGCGTCATTTCCACGCCCATGCGGCGATCCGGGGCCAGCGGCAGCTCTTTGCGGCCCACCAGCAGCGTCTGATAATAGAGCTGCACATCGGGCGGTGGCAGCACGCGGGCCAGTTCACGCAGGCGCTGTTCAACGGCGGCGTAATCATCACCCAGCGCCGAAGGCAGCAGCTGGATCATCGCCACGCGGTGCAGCAAGGTCAGCATTTCAACCAGCAGCGCTTCCCACTCCACGCCACGGGAAGCCGCCTGATTCAGCAGCGACATCACCTGCTCGCCTTCCGCATTGACCAGCGCTTCGATCAGCGCCAGCGGCTGTTCATCATCCAGCGTGCCGAGCATGGCGTTGACCGTCACGGTGGTGACCTGTCCCTGCCCCATGGCAATCGCCTGATCGGCCAGGCTCAGCGCATCACGCATGCTGCCATCAGCCGCACGGGCTAATAGCTGGAGCGAACGCGGCTCAGCCTCAATTTTTTCTTCCTGCAGCACATGCTGAAGCTGACCGCGGATCTGTTCGACATCCAGTGCTTTCAGATGGAACTGCAGGCAGCGCGACAGAATCGTCACCGGCAGCTTTTGCGGATCGGTGGTCGCCAGCAGGAATTTGACGTGCTCAGGCGGCTCTTCCAGCGTCTTTAACAGCGCATTGAAGCTGTGACGGGAAAGCATGTGCACTTCATCAATCAGGTAAACTTTGAAGCGGCCACGCGCAGGGGCGTACTGGACGTTATCCAGCAGGTCTCGCGTGTCTTCAACTTTGGTACGTGAGGCGGCATCAATCTCAATCAGATCAACGAAACGCCCCTGTTCGATTTCACGACAGTTATCACACTGACCACACGGGGTCGCCGTAATGCCGGTTTCGCAATTCAGTCCTTTCGCCAACAGGCGGGCAATAGTGGTCTTTCCCACACCTCGGGTGCCGGAAAACAGATAAGCGTGATGGATGCGGCCGAGCGACAGGCCATTAGCCAGCGCTGTCAGGACATGCTCCTGACCGACGACATCAGTAAACGCTTGTGGACGCCACTTGCGGGCCAGTACCTGATAGCTCATTAATTCGCGGGATGTGTTGAGTGAACCGGAGGGTAATGCTAACACAGCCCCACCTTTACGGCGAGGCTGAAGGTTGCGGGATCAGTGCCCGGGGAAGTTAACGAGGCTGAAGGAGTCGATCCCCATCGCCTTCAGGCGGGCTTCACCGCTCAGGTCGAACAGATTGATAATGAAAGCGGCATCTTTCACTTCGCCACCGGCACGGCGGATCAGTTTCACCGTTGCTTCGATGGTGCCACCGGTCGCCAGCAAATCGTCGACCATCAGCACGGTATCGCCAGGGCCGATGGCATCGCAATGCAGTTCCAGCTGGTCGGTGCCGTATTCCAGCTCATAGCTTTCGGCGAAAGTTTTACGGGGCAGTTTGCCCGGCTTACGCACGGGAACAAAGCCCACACCCAGACCTAACGCCACCGGCGCGCCGAACAGGAAGCCACGGGCTTCAGTGCCGACCACTTTGGTGATCCCCTTGTCACGATAGCGTTCAACCAACAGTTCAATACTGAGTGCAAACGCGGTGGGATCTTCCAGCAGGCTGGTCACGTCACGAAACAGAATGCCCGGCTTAGGGTAATCCGGGATGCTTTTGATACTGTTTTTAAGGAATTCAAGCTGCTGAGCAGTCGCGGTCATAGTGTTATGCCTGGTAAATACAAATCTGACTCGCGCAGCTTCATCTGCACTGACACTCTGTCACAGGGCAAAAAGAGAACGTCAGGGGAAGCTACGCACGAAAACGACCAAATCTATGCAAACCGTCGGGCAATTGCAACCATACACCGCAAAATCACGGCTTTTCTTGCGGATCCTCAACAACCGGGAGCCTGAGCATAAAGAGGATCAGGATGCAGAGCAGACAGACTAACAATAGCCGCACCCAGAGAATGTTGACCAGCCACAGAGAAACCGCAAAGGTGATGACGGTAAACACCACCATGCGCCCTTTCGCTTTGGGCGGCAGCGCCCGATGCTTCTGCCAGTGGCGTAAGTAAGGGCCAAACAGCGAACGGTGCAGCAACCAGTGGTGGAAGCGTGGAGAGGATCGGGCAAAGCACCAGGCCGCCAGTAACAGAAAGGGCGTAGTCGGTAATAACGGTAAAATTACGCCAAGTGTCGCCAGCGCCATCGCTAACCAGCCAATAATCAGTAGAATGATCCGCTTCATTGCTCTACATCCCTCCCTCACACGAGGTGAGACTAGCATAATCAGGGCAATGCCTGGAGATCGAAGATGAAAAGTGCCCTTATGCTGGAGCAGTTAGCCTCCCGGCTGGAGCAGCTGGCTGAAGCCGTCGAGCCTCACCGCAATAAACGGACGCCCAAAGCGCGTTTTGATGCCCAGTTATTTCATTCTCACAGCACCCGGTTGGGAGATTATTTGCTGGAGATCAGGGAGAGCCTGAAAATGCTCAACCAGAGCGTTGCCGACCAGCGCACCGAGCGTGTGGCCTGGCTGGCCGAGCGCGTGGTGCTGCAAATCAGCGCCTTGCAACGGGAGCTGGCCACGCAGACCTTGCGTAAAGGCGAAGCCGTTGCTGAACCGGTCAGTGAGAACCTCTACGAAAAGTTGGCGAAACATCAGGATTACGAACGGCGGCTGCGGGATATGATTACCGATCGCGAAAGTCAGCTGGCGAAATGCGAAACGCTGGTCCAACAGCAAAACCTGCAGCGGGAAATTGCGGCGCAGGAAGGACGTCTGCAACGTTGCCTGCAAGCCACTAAGCGTATCGAGCGCGCCATTGAAAAGCGTGAACACTAGCTATACTTGGATAAAATTTCATTCTGGGTAGAAAAGATGGGACTTCTTTCGTGGATTATCATCGGCTTGCTGGTCGGTTTTTTAACCCGGCGCTTTTTCCCCGGCCGGCCAGGCGGGCTGATCCCAACGCTGGTGCTGGCGGTGGTTGGTGCGCTGATCGGCGGCTACGTCGGGATGTTCTTTAACTACGGCACGCTGTCAGAAATCGAGCCACGCGCGCTGCTGATCGCCATCGCTGGCGCGCTGTTGATGGTTCTGTTGGTAAAAAAACTGCGTATTTAATGCCTTATTCGGCTATCAGAGGAAATTGCTATGTCACTGGAAAATGCGCCTGCAGAAGTTAAGCTGGCGGTGGATCTGATCATGCTGCTGGAAGAGAATGCTATCGCGCCGCAAACGGTATTGGCCGCGCTGGCGATGGTGCAGAAAGATTTTGAAGCCAAATTAGCGACTGAACAGCCGGCTGAAAAAGGTTAATGCGCCCGGGTCCGCAGCGCTGGACTGTGCAGAAGCATGTCGATCAATACCTCCACCAGCTGTGGCGCATCGGCTGCTAAATCAAAGCTTTCCGGCATAAATAGCCAGTTTTCCATAATCCCGGTGATGTAAGCTCGCATCACGACCGCGGTGCGTCGGGTGTCGAGTTCAACAGGAAGTTGCCCAGCTTCAATGCACTGACGGAGGACCTCTTCAATCTTCTCGTAACACTCAAGATACAGAGTTTGTTGCATCATCTGTAAAGTGGTCATTTCACCCACAAACTCACATTTATGAAAAATAATTTCCAGAAGTGAGCGTCTGCGCTGGTCCCTTGCCGTGGCTTCAAGGACATAGGTAATCATTGCACGCATAACGGAGAGTGGATCGGAAGGGTATTTTAATTGATACTCAAGCTCTAAGTCTTCCAGTCCTGATTCGGACTGTGCCCAGATTTCATTTAGCAAGTCAGCTTTGTTTTTGAAATGCCAGTAAATTGCACCACGCGTCACGCCAGCCGCAGTCGCGATATCGGCCAGTGATGTTTTGGATACGCCATGCTCGGAAAATCTGCCAATTGCCGCATCAATGATGTGATTTCGCGTTTCTAACGCCTGTTGTTTGGTTTTTCGTGCCATAGGGTGACTTTTACAAAAGGGTGCACTTACATACATTTGCGAATGTATGTAACATACCACGACCATAATTTAAACGCAGCAATGGGTTTATGGGTTTGTGATCCATTGAACAATCGAAATCGGATACTCGAGGTTTATTTATGAACAAAAACAGAGGGTTAACGCCTCTGGCGGCCGTTCTGATGCTTTCAGGCAGCATTATGCTGACAGGATGTGATAACAAAGAAGCGCAGCAGGCCGGACAGCAAAAACCACCCGAAGTGGGTGTTGTAACGCTTAAAAACGCGCCATTGCAGATCACCACCGACCTTCCAGGTCGCACCTCATCATTCCGTATTGCAGAAGTTCGCCCACAGGTTTCGGGCATTATTTTGAAACGTAATTTCGTGGAAGGGAGCGACATTAAGGCAGGACAATCTCTTTACCAGATCGATCCCGCAACCTATCAGGCTGCGTATGACAGTGCCAAAGGTGATTTAGCGCAGGCTGTGGCCAACGCGCAAATTGCTGCGGTGACCGTTAAACGTTATCAGCCGCTGCTGGGTACCAAGTACATCAGTCAGCAGGATTATGACACGGCGAAAGCCACCGAAAGTCAGACGGCAGCTGCCGTTCAGGCTGCGAAAGCCAACGTTGAAACCGCGCGTATTAATCTGGCCTACACCAAAGTGACCTCCCCTATCAGTGGTCGCATTGGTAAATCTTCCGTCACGGAAGGTGCACTGGTTCAGAGCGCGCAAACCACCGCACTGGCTACCGTGCAACAGCTTGATCCTATCTATGTGGACGTCACACAGTCGAGTGAAGACTTTATGCGCCTGCGTGATGAACTGAACTCCGGCAAGCTCCAGCAGGCTAACGGCAAGGCTCAGGTCAAACTTCTTCTGCAAAATGGTAGCGAATACGCTCAGGGCGGAACATTAGAATTCTCTGATGTCACCGTTGATGAGACGACGGGCTCCATCACGCTGCGTGCCGTGTTCCCTAACCCGGACCACTCACTGCTGCCAGGAATGTTTGTTCGTGCCCGTCTGGAAGAGGGAACCAACCCAAGCGCGCTGTTAGTGCCTCAGCAGGCGGTTACTCGTACGCCAACGGGCCAGGCATCGGCGATGGTGATTGGTGCAGATAATAAAGTAGAAGTCCGCACTCTGACGGCTGAGCAGGCTATCGGCGATAAATGGCTGGTGACCAGTGGTCTGAAAGAAGGCGATAAGGTGATTACCGTTGGATTGCAGAGAGCCAAACCTGGCGCTCAGGTTACTCCACAGGAAGTCACTGCAGATGAAGCCAAACAGGCTGGATCTGAACAACCTAAGTCTTAAACAGGAGCCGCTGATACATGGCTAAGTTCTTTATCGATCGCCCCATTTTTGCGTGGGTAATCGCCATCATCATCATGCTGATGGGCGTGCTGTCGATTCTAAAACTGCCGATTGAGCAATATCCTAATGTTGCTCCGCCGGCCGTTCAGATTCGCGCTGTTTACCCTGGTGCCGATGCGAAAACACTGCAGGACTCCGTCACGCAGGTTATTGAACAAAACATGAATGGTATCGATGGCCTGATGTACATGTCATCGAACAGTGATTCTTCCGGTACGTTGCAGTTGACTCTGACCTTCCAGTCAGGGACCGACCCGGATATCGCGCAGGTTCAGGTGCAGAACAAACTGCAGCTGGCGACACCATTACTGCCACAAGAAGTGCAGCAGCAGGGGATCCAGGTTCAGAAATCCTCCAGCAGCTTCCTGATGGTGGCCGGTTTTGTGAGTAAAGATGGCAGCATGAATCAGAATGATATTTCTGACTATGTGGCCTCTAACATTAAGGATCCAATCAGTCGTACGCTGGGTGTCGGCGATACGCAGATCTTCGGTGCGCAGTATGCGATGCGTATCTGGATGGATCCGCACAAGCTGAATAACTATCAGCTGACCCCGGTAGATGTGATTAGCGCCATTGACTCACAGAACTCCCAGGTCGCTGCAGGTCAGCTCGGCGGCTCTCCACCGGTGCCAGGCCAGCAGCTGAACGCCTCGATCATTGCTCAGACCCGTCTGACCTCGACCGATGAGTTCGGCAAGATCCTGCTGAAAGTGAATGCGGATGGTTCGCGTGTTCTGCTGAAAGATGTGGCACGCATTGAGCTCGGCGGTGAAAACTACGAGATCATTGCGCGCTATAACGGCAAGCCTGCGTCCGGTATCGGTATCAAACTGGCGACCGGCGCTAACGCCCTGGACACCGCGGCAGCCGTTAAGGATGAGCTGAAAAAGCTGGAACCGTTCTTCCCGTCAGGGATGGAAACCGTCTATCCGTACGACACCACGCCGTTTGTTAAAATCTCCATCATTGAAGTGGTGAAAACCCTGATTGAGGCGATTGTGCTGGTGTTTATCGTGATGTATCTGTTCCTGCAGAACTTCCGTGCCACGCTGATCCCGACTATCGCCGTTCCGGTGGTTCTGTTGGGAACTTTCGCCATTATTAGTGCTTTCGGTTATTCGATAAACACCCTAACGATGTTCGGGATGGTGTTGGCGATAGGCCTGTTGGTAGATGATGCCATCGTCGTGGTCGAGAACGTCGAACGCGTGATGGTTGAAGAGGGCCTACCGCCGAAAGAAGCCACCAAGAAGTCAATGGAGCAGATCCAGGGTGCCCTGGTGGGTATCGCGCTGGTGCTGTCTGCGGTATTTATCCCGATGGCCTTCTTTGGCGGCTCGACCGGGGTTATCTACCGTCAGTTCTCGATCACTATCGTCTCGGCAATGGTGCTGTCGGTAATTGTTGCCCTGGTGCTGACGCCAGCGCTGTGCGCAACGATGCTGAAGCCGGTTAAGAAAGGCGACCACGGTAAAACCACCGGGTTCTTCGGCTGGTTCAACCGTATGTTCGATAAGAGTACCAACCACTATACCAACAGCGTGGGTCATATCATCCGTAGCACGGGTCGCTATCTGGTGATTTACCTGCTGATCGTGGTGGGCATGGCGTACCTGTTCATTCAGCTTCCGACCTCCTTCCTGCCGGAAGAAGACCAGGGCCTGCTGTTGGCACAGGCACAGTTACCTGCGGGCGCGACTCAGGAACGTACTGAGAAAGTTCTCGACCAGGTGACTGACTACTTCCTGACCAAGGAAAATGACAACGTTAAATCCGTCTTTACCGTTAACGGCTTTGGTTTTGCGGGACGTGGTCAGAACACCGGTATCGCCTTCGTCAGCCTTAAACCGTGGGACGAGCGTTCAGGTGCAGCGAACAAAGTTGACGGGATTGCCGGACGTGCCATGAAGGCGTTCAGCGAAATCAAAGATGCCATGGTTATTCCGTTTAACCTGCCGGCGATTATCGAATTGGGTAACGCCACCGGCTTCGACTTTGAACTGATTGACCAGGGTAACCTGGGTCACGATGCGCTGACTCAGGCCCGTAATCAGCTGTTGGGCATGGTTGCCAAGCATCCTGATGTGTTGGTTGGCGTGCGCCCGAACGGACTGGAAGATACACCACAGTACAAGCTGATGATTGATCAGGAGAAAGCAGAAGCCCTCGGCGTCTCAATCTCTGACATCAACACCACGCTGGGTGCATCGTGGGGTGGATCTTACGTCAACGACTTCATCGACCGCGGTCGTGTGAAGAAAGTGTACGTAATGGGTGAAGCGGATTCCCGTATGTTACCGGACGACATCAACAAATGGTTCGTCCGTAACTCTAGTGGAACCATGGTGCCGTTCTCCGCCTTCGCATCTGCCAAATGGCAGTATGGTTCGCCACGACTGGAACGCTACAACGGTCTGCCTTCAATGGAGATCCTGGGGCAACCGGCACCGGGCAAGAGCTCGGGTGAAGCGATGGGCCTGATGGAGCAAATCGCTTCTCAGCTCCCTTCAGGGATCGGCTATGACTGGACGGGAATGTCGTATCAGGAACGTTTGTCTGGTAACCAGGCACCGGCTCTGTACGCCATCTCGTTAATTGTGGTCTTCCTCTGTCTGGCGGCCTTGTACGAGAGCTGGTCGATTCCATTCTCGGTGATGCTGGTGGTCCCGCTTGGGGTTATTGGGGCACTGATCTTTACCACCGTTCGCGGACTCAGTAATGACGTCTACTTCGTGGTAGGCCTGCTGACAACCATTGGGCTGTCGGCGAAGAATGCGATATTAATCGTAGAATTCGCCAAGGACCTTATGGAGAAGGAAGGCAAAGGTCTGGTCGAATCGACGCTTGAAGCCGTTCGTATGCGTCTGCGTCCAATCCTGATGACCTCGCTGGCCTTTATCCTCGGCGTATTGCCACTGACGATCAGTACCGGTGCAGGTTCCGGTGCGCAGAATGCGGTGGGTACCGGGGTAATGGGCGGCATGGTGACCGCAACGCTGTTCGCTATCTTCTTCGTGCCGGTCTTCTTTGTGGTGGTTCGCCGCCGCTTCGGCAAGAACAAAGAAGAGCTGGAACAGGGTCATCCTGTAGAGCACAACCCGCACTAATCAGCATTTGATTGCTGTACTGAGAGGCCGCTAATGCGGCCTCTTTTTTTTGCCCTTCTCCCCTGCCTCTCTTTTCCAGTTGCAATTCGCTCAGCGCACGCGCATAATTATTGTTATGTTATAACATTACTTATTTGAGTGAGGATTTATGAAACAAGGTATTCATCCGGCTTACCGCACCGTGGCGTTCCACGATACCAGCGCAGACACCTACTTCGTGGTCGGTTCAACCATCAAAACCGATCGCACTATCGAGCTGGAGGGCAAAGTGCTGCCTTACGTCCCGCTGGACGTCTCTTCAGCGTCTCATGCTTATTACACCGGTAAGCAGAAAGACTTTGCCAAAGAAGGCAGCGCGCATCGCTTTAATCAGCGCTTTGGTCGCTTCTTTACTTCATCTTTAGATAAATAAGGCGTCATCATGCAGGTATTAAGCTCGCTGGCGTCGGCCAAGAAACGCCATAAAGACTGCAAAGTTGTCCGCCGTCATGGTCGTGTCTACGTTATCTGTAAAAGTAACCCGCGCTTTAAAGCGGTTCAGGGTGGCAAGAAAAAGCGCTGATCTGTTCAGCACTGAAAAAGCGGGCCGCAATCATTGTGGCCCGCTTTTTTTATCGCTGAAACGGACGGCCAGCATGCTGACCGTCAGCATCACTATTTCATACTGGCAACCATCGCGTTGACGTTATGCTTAAAGGCAGCGACATAGGTATCTGCCGCGCCACCTTTTTTAGTCAACGCTTCCGGGTAAAGTTCACCACCCGACTGCGCACCGGAGGCAGAAGCAATCTGCTTCACCAGGCGGGGATCGGTCTGGTTCTCGATAAAATAGCTGCGAATATGCTCGGTTTTAAGCTGGGTGATCAGTTTTGCCACGTCTGATGCACTGGCTTCAGACTCGGTAGAGAAGCCCACCGGTGACAGGAAACTGACGCCATAACGCTGACCAAAATAGCCAAATGCATCATGGCTGGTCAGCACTTTGCGTTTAGCCTGCGGGATTGCCGCAAAGCTTTTCGCCGCCCAACTGTCCAGTTTGGTTAACTGGGCAATATAGGCCGATCCCTGCTGACGGAAATAGGCCGCATCCTCTGGATCGGCGGCTATCAACGCGTTCATCACATTGTTGGCGTACACCACGCCATTCTTCATGCTGTTCCAGGCATGCGGATCGGTAATGGTTTTACCGTCTTCTTCCATTGAGCGGGTCTCAATCCCCTCAGAGGAGACGATCACCTTACCTTTATATTCCGACGCGCTAATCAGGCGATCCATCCACCCTTCCAGCCCGAGGCCACTGACGAAAAACCACATCTGCTTTTGCCAGCGCCTGGCTGTCCTGAGGCGTCGGTTCAAAGCTGTGCGGGTCGCCATCCGGCCCGACCAGACTTTTCACCTTAACGTGTTCGCCGCCCACTTCTTTCACGATGTCTGCCAGAACCGAGAAACTGGCAACGGTGTTGACCGTTTTAGCCATCACCATTGGGGTGAGTAAAATCCCCGCCACTGCCAGCGCTACAGGTAACTTCTTCATACTTTCTCCTTACCAACTGAAAACGGGCGCTGACGGAAAATTCCGCCGCACGGCCCCACTAAAATCGAGATAAAAAACAGGATCGCGGCACTTAACACCACCGCCGGACCGGCAGGCAGTGACAGGTAGAAGGAGGCAATGAGCCCGCTGAAGCTGGCTATCAGCGCGAGGATCATCGCTGACACCATCATGCCCGGCAGTCCTTTGCCCCAGAAACGGGCCGCGGCTGCCGGTAGCATCATCAGGCCGACGCACATCAGGGTGCCCAACACCTGGAAACCCGCCACCAGATTGGTGACGACCAGCATCAGAAACAGACTGTGGACCAGCGGCGCCGTCCAGCGGTTCTGCGCGCGCAGAAAACCAGGGTCAAAGGCGTCGATTACCAGCGGGCGGTAAATCAGCGCCAGCACTAATAAAGAAACAGCCGAAATGACGCAGACCAGCAGGATTGAGGGGTTATCTACCGCTAACAGCGATCCGAACAGCACATGCAACAGATCCACGCTGGAGCCGCGCAAGGAGACCAACGTCACCCCCAGCGCCAGCGAGCCAAGGTAAAAGCCGGCAAAGCTGGCATCTTCTTTTAGCGGCGTATAGCGGCTGACCGCGCCAGACAACAACGCAACAGAAAGCCCGGCAATCACGCCTCCGGTTCCCATCGCCACCAGAGACAAGCCCGATATCAGATAGCCAATTGCCGCGCCCGGTAAGACGGCGTGTGACAGTGCGTCACCCACCAGGCTCATTCTGCGCAGCAGCAAAAAGACGCCTAAGGGCGTGGCGCTGAGAGAAAGCGCAATGCAGGCCACCAGGGCACGGCGCATAAAGCCGAATTCAATAAAAGGATGGAACATCGCCAGCATCATGATGCTCCCAGGCTGCGGTTAAAATTCAGCTGGGTAACGGCTGAGCCGGAACCGGACCATTCAGCGTGGCTGCTTTTAAGCCGCAGCGTTTGCGGGAAGTATTTTTCGACGGTGGCCATATCGTGCAGCACGACAATCAGCGTACAGCCAGCCTGATGCCGTTCCTGCAGCAGCTGCAATAACAGCGCGGTAGTCTGGCTGTCGACGCCGGCGAAAGGCTCATCCAGCATCAGCAGGTCCGCATCCTGCACCAACAGACGGGCAAACAGCACGCGCTGCAACTGTCCACCCGATAAGGTGCCGGGTTGGGCGGTGGCAAACTGCAGCATTCCTACCCTGTCCAGCGCGGTCATCACCTGATTGCGCATCGTGCGATTAATCGCGCCGAACCAGCCACACTTTTGCCAGCAGCCCATCGCCACCAAATCAAATACGTGGAGTGGAAAGGTCTTCTCAATTTCTGATTGCTGTGGCATCCAGGCAAGACTTGTCCGCGGCGCTGGCAAGCTCAACGATCCGCTTACCGGACGCAACAGACCGGCCAGGGTTTTCAGCAGCGTGGATTTGCCAGAGCCATTGGCCCCCACCAGCGCGGTCATCGAACCGCGAGCAAACTCCCCTTGCAGAGCCGGCGTCACCGCGCGCCCCTGATAACCTACCGTCAGTTGATTAAGGGTAATCATCAGGCAACAGCCCAATAAGTTAACGCAGCCAGTAACACGACCACCGCAGCAGACAACAGCAGGCGCACCAGCGCTGAGTGGGTAAGTAAGGTGCCGTAGCGAAGAAAGACAGGAAGAGAGGACATCGATTGCGACCATCATTATGTTATAACATAACAATATCATACAATCTCTGGCTCTGGCGGGTTCAGACAAAGTGTATCTAATTATTACTTAAATAATGCCTTCCATTACCCAGGGTTATATAAACTTTTTTCAACTTCTTTAGTTTTACTGTCGCGGGACATGACATTATCTACTAAGATAATTAATAGCCAAATCATTAAGATAGTTTAGAAGACACTAAAGGCACTTGCTTATTTTCACAGGCAGACCAATTATCTCTATAAGCGCTAATTAACACTGTGGGGGAAAAATGCGCAAAACTATTCCCTTTTCTTACTCAGGCAATGAAGACGATCTGTTAACGTTATCAGATAACCTTCAACGGATTATTCCCAAAATAGAAGTAGAGTTAACGGGTTCGCTGTTATGGTATTCACAGAATGCGCAATATGTTCCCGAAAGTATGAAAATTATTTCTATAGAATATTCAGGTGAATCGCGTTATAAGATGACTTACAGCTTCCGCTGGAACGTATTCAACGCCTGTCTCGATATAGATGCAGACCAGACCACAACTGAAACAGTCAATTTTGAATGGCAATCAGGCCTGCTGACCTTTGATTTCATCGATAATCAACAGACCAGTACCGCTGACGAATTGTAATATTGCGTAATAGCATTACAAATACAGCTTTATTACGTTATATTTATTAATAGATTTAGGTTAACGTTAATTATCGCTCCTGGCATACCAATCGCTGAAAGCCCGCGCTGACGGCATCTTTCACTCGCTATGGAGGGGAAAAAGATGGACGAATACTCACCAAAAAGGCATGATATCGCCCAGCTGAAATTTGTGTGTGAAAATTTGTACGATGAAAGCCTGGCGACGTTAGGCGATAGTCATCACGGCTGGGTTAACGATCCTACTGCTGCAGTCAATTTACAGCTCAATGATCTGATTGAGCATATTGCTGCCTTCACCATGAATTACAAAATTAAACATCTCGAAGATAGTGACCTGATTAGTCAGATTGATGAATATCTCGATGATACGTTTATGCTCTTTAGTAATTACGGCATTAATGTTCAGGATTTGCAGCGCTGGCAAAAATCAGCAAAACGCTTGTTTAACATTTTCGCCGAGGAATGCGCTCTCGTGCCCGTACAGACGAGCCATTCATTTTAGCAACCCATTATTTTTTCTACGGTTTAACAATGACAGATAAACTTCTTACTAAAACTGATTATCTGATGCGTTTAAGACGGTGTCGGTCAATCGACACCCTCGAGCGCGTAATCGAAAAAAACAAATACGAATTATCCGATAATGAACTGGCTGTGTTTTATTCTGCGGCTGATCATCGTCTGGCCGAACTGACGATGAATAAACTCTACGATAAAATCCCGGTAGCAGTTTGGAAGTTCGTTCGATAAGTTTGAGTTTGATTGCAGGATGGACTGGCTGGCATACGAGGGCAGAATTGGGTGGGGGCCCTGCCAGCTACATCCCGGCACACGCGTCATCTGCTACGGCTGCTTCCTTCCGGATCTGACCGAGTTCACAAATTAGCATTGCGGGAGAACCAACCGGGCCCCCATTGAGTGCTCCATCAGATGGAGCGAGGGCATTATCAATGAAGCCCCAGGCAATTGCAAGCCTGCTCCTGATGACCGTTGCTTTCTTGTTCAACTCCGTTAAAAAATTCCTATCTGATTGTTTTCAAAGCCGATACGGGTTAAGCCGTAGGCTCTCTTATAACATCATGAAATCGCTTCAGATGTTCCGCACTTTCGATTACTGTTGACGTCGACAGAGGGAGAACAGATGGAACACTTTGACAGCTTTCAACAACGCATCTACCAAATCCTTGCCGCTATTCCCTATGGCAAAGTCACCACCTACGGTGATATTGCACGGCTGGCAGGCTCGCCGCGTGCCGCGCGTCAGGTCGGCGGCGTATTAAAGCGCCTTCCCGAGGGCAGCAAACTTCCCTGGCATCGGGTGATTAACCGGTTGGGTGAAATCTCGCTGACTGGGGATGATCTGGATCGACAGCGTTATGCATTACTGGAAGAAGGGATTGAGGTCAGTGCGGAAGGAAAAATCGCGTTGAAGCAGTACCGTTGGGAAGGATAACCGCCCCAGAAGGGGCGGCTGTAACTACATTGAACTTGGGGCGGGAACGGACGACGAAGGATTGACCTGCGTCGGCGACGTTGATGGCACGGTAGTGGCAGCACCCGGTAGCGTTGGCATCGCCATTGATGGCACCGGCACTAATAACAACTCCTGCTTGTTGCCACCATTGTTGATCACCGGTTTGACACTGTCGGTGATGAACATCATTTTGCCGTCAACCGTAATGGCCGCACTCAACAGAATGCGCGCATTAGGCTGAATCTGTGAAGGGTTGTACGGCAGAATAAAGTTGAACGGTGCCTGTTTGCCATCGGTTCTCACCACGCGCTGGGAGATGACCTTAGAAGGTGCATCTGCCATGGAGGCATCCGATAACGTCACGGTCAGCACGGCGTCAGGCGGCAGCGCCACTTTCTGACGAATGTAGATAGAACCACTGACATTAGGCTGACGCAGCGTCGCCTGCTCGCCGGCGACCTGTGAAGCCAGCGTTGCCGTCGGCACATCTTTTCCTTTATCGGCACATCCTGAGAGTGCCACCGCCAGTGCGGCGCCAGTTAACATTGGCCAGACTTTCATTGATGTAATCTCCTTAAGATCAATGGTGAAATTGAGGTCTCAGTTAGCCTGTAAACAGTGAATCACTGTTCCGTTAGCTTTAATTCTGGCACAACTTACTGATTTCTGCCTGGAAGCGCACCCTTCTCTCTTCTTCTTAAAAGATAATTGCCCTGCCCCGTTGACGGTAACTGGTCGGATCTCGCAAACTATCCTCCAGTCGTTTACTGAGGATCCACGCTATGAGCCAGGCCCTGCAAAATCTGTTAAACCTGTTGGATTTGGAAAAGCTTGAAGAGGGCCTTTTTCGTGGCCAGAGTGAGGATCTGGGATTACGCCAGGTCTTTGGTGGCCAGGTTGTCGGCCAGGCGCTGTAT